>JBAZVI010000003.1 GCA_041660925.1 Elusimicrobiota bacterium | reverse complement strand
GATCGTCACCGACGCCGGGCTCACGAAGTACGCCGTCGCCCCCAGCGCCAGCGAGAGGCTCATCGTCCCCGGCGTGTCCGCGTCGCTGAACCGCGTCGTCGTCGTGTCCACGTCCACTCCCAGGTCCACCGAGGGCGTGATCGTGATCGTCAGCGAGTCCGAGTCGTTGCTCGGATCCGTGTCCGCCCACGCCCCTCCCGCGCACAGCAGCCCCAGCGCGAACGCGAGCAGCGCTCCCGTCAGTCCCTTCATCGTCGTTTTCATGTCAGTCTCCTTTGGGTCCGGAATGTCCGTCGCGTCAATTCGTCCGACCGTTCACGGCCGTCACCGTCAGCACGACCCTCTGCTCCGTTGCCACGCCCGAAAGAGGCGGGAGGTCCAGCCGCAGCCAGAGCTGCCGCACCGTCCCGACCGTCAGGTTGTCCACGTCGGCGCCGTCGGTCATGTCTCCGTTGGCGATCTCATAGCGGTTGCTCGCTCGAAGATTCGACTCCGACCCTTGCGTCTCGCCCGCGGTCTGCGCCGAACCGGTGACGAGATGGCGCCCCGCGTCCGAGCCGAACTCCGCCTCGACCGGATTCGAGGCCTTGTTCACCGCGAAGAGCGCGTAGAGCTGGAGCGCGTCCGCGTTCGCCGTCTCATCGCCGTCCACCGTCCACTGGTCGATGCCGGCGGCCTGGAGCTGGACCTCCTGGTTGTTGAAATTGCCCAGCACCGTCATCGTCGCGGGGCTGATGAAGTAGGCGGTGGCGCCCAGGGGGAGCGTCAGCGAGAGAGTCCCGGGGGCGTCGGAGTCGCTGAAGCGGACGGTGGAGGTATCGATGTCGACGCCGAGGTCGATGGCGGGGGTCAAGGAGATCGTGAGGACGTCGGAGTCGTTGGAGGGGTCGGGGTCGGCGAAGGCGGCGAGGGGGGAGAGGGCGGCGAGGAGGGCGAGGACGGCGAAGGCGGCGAGGCGCTTCGCGCCTCCCGCCTTCTGTCCGTTCCGCATCTGCGTCGAGCTCGGCCTCATGTTCTCTTACGCGCTACGTCTCGCGCGCGTATAGGAGAGTATGGTCCGAACGGGTCTACTTATCCCGATAGTCCGACGGAGCTTTTGCGAAGAAACATTCGCAGGGATTTCGCAAATTATACGGCGAAATCAGCTTGACAACGACACTACATGCTAACGCAAGATAGAATATGGACTCTGGATATTCGTGCTTATTTGTTTGTCTAGTGTCATATTCTGCTTATTATTACTTATTACCGAATTATGAAGGGAGATCTCGCGCGATTTCGGACACGATGCGCTGCGCGGAAGGCAGACGACCTCGGATCGTCGATCGGCGCGCAGGACCGTGAGGGAGGAGTCTGCGGCAGCCCGCCCAGGTGATCGCGTCCGGATGAGCCCAGGCTTATCGCTGAGGGGCGCGGGCGAGCTTCTGATCGTCGGCCGGAGCGGGGGAGAAGCGGTAGCCGACGCCGTGTACGGTGCGGATGCATTGGCCGAAGGCGCCGAGCTTGCGGCGCAGGGTCTCGACGTGCTTGTCGAGGGTGCGCGTCTCGACCCCTTCGGGGTACTTCCAGACGGCCTCGAGGATCTCCGTGCGCTTGAGGGCCTTGTCGCGGTTGCGGGCGAAGAACGAGAGGAGGTCGAACTCCAAACGCGTGAGCAGGACTTCCTGGCCGTCGCAGAGGACGACCCGCTCGAGGAGGCGGACGGTGAGGCCGCCCGCCTGTACGACGGCGACGGGGTCCTCGGAGAGCGCGCCGCTCCAGATCTGACGACGCAGCAGCGTGCGCACGCGCGCGAGGAAGACCTGTCCGTTGAACGGACGCATGAGATAGTCGTCGGCGCCCGCGTCGAGGAGCTCCACGACGTCGCCGAGCGTCCCGCGCGGGTCCACCTGCAGGATGGGCACCCGGCGCGTGGCTTCCTGGGCGCGCAGCGCGCGCACCAGAGAGAGGGCGGCGTCCTTGGAGGGCACGCCGTCGACGACGACGAGGGCGGCGCGGGAATCGGCGGCGGCGCGGGCGGCTCCGGAGGGGTCGCTCAGCTGGACCTGATGGCCCTGTGCCGAGAGAAGGTCCCGGATCTGGTGGCAGAGTTTGGAGTCGATCCCAGCGATGAGGATGTTCAAGCGATGTCCGCCGCGCTCATGCGCGGCATCTGTAAGTATAACAAACTGCGCGCGCGTCCGGGGCGGCTAGGGACGTCCGTCCGGCCGGCGGCGCCGGTCCTGGCGCCGCTGTTGAGCGCCCTGCCGCATTTCCTGACGGCGCCCCTGCCGCTGTTCTCCACGCTCCATGCGCTGTTCGCCGCCCTGCTGCGGCTGCCCCGCTCCCCGCCCGTCCTTGCGCCGTTCGCGCTTCTCCTGGAGGCGTTCGCGGCGCTCCTGGAGCTTCCCGGCGCGGCGCTCCATGAACGAGCGGCGCAGCTCGCGGCGGCGCTCGACGGGGAGGGCCTTCCAGGCCTTGCGGACGGTCTCGCGGCGCTCCCGCAGCCGCACGATGCGCGCGCGCAGCTTCTTGAAGCGCTTGAGCGCGGCGGGACGGCCCGGCGCGCGCCCGCGCAGGACCTGCGTCTCCTGGTTCGCGGAGAGTTCGGTGCTCCCCTGCTCGCCGCTCACCTCGACGCGGCCCTCGTCGAAGACGCCGACGCGGGTCTCTCCCTCCTCGGGGACGTCGACGGCGAACTCGGTTCCGCGCACCGCGGCGACCGCGGAAGGGGTGCGCACGCGCAGGGAGCGGCCCGCGGCCAGTTTCTTGAGCTTGGCCGTCAGCGAGCCGAGCTTCAGCGAGAGCCACGACTCCTTCTCGTCGAGGGACTCCACGGTGAAGACGCTCTTCGGGCCGATCTCGACGAGGCTCTCCGAATCGAGCGCCACCTCGGCGCGGCCGTCGGCGCCGGTCTCGATGCGGTCGCCCGCGTCGAGCGGCATGTCGGTCTCGGGCTCCGAGGACTCCTCGGCGCCGGCGGGGTAGACGACGACCTCTCCCTCGGACTTCGTCAGGCGGGCGTCCCAGCCGCCGTCCTCGGCGCGCGCGCCGGGGACGAGGAGGAGCAGCGAGAAAAGGAGCGCGTTCATGCGGGGAACCTCACTTTCTGGAATCTGTGCTTGCCGACCTGGAGGACGACCTCCGTCCCGCCGCGAGGCCCGATCGGGTCGTCCTTCTTCATCTGCTCCCCGTCGATGCGAAAACCGCCCTGCTCGATCAGCCGCTGAGCTTCCTTCCTGGACGCGGTCAGCTTCAGCTCGACGAGGAGCGCGCTCCATTTGAAGCCGACGGCGTCCTTCGGGGCCTCGGCGGTCGGGATGTCGTCGGGGAGCTTCTTCTTCGAGAAGGTCTCGTCGAAGAAGGCGCGCTCGGCCTTCGCGGCCTCGGCGCCGTGGAAGCGGGCGGTGAGCTCCTCGGCGAGGCCCTTCTTCGCCGCCATGGGATGCTCGGCCTTCACCCCCGCGAGATCGCGGGCGGTGAGGAGCTCGTAGTAGACGAGCATGCTCTCGTCGGAGAGCTTCATGACCTTCCCGAAGACCTCGCGGGCGCTCTCGCTCAGAGAGATGGCGTTGCCGTAGGACTTCGACATCTTCTTCACGCCGTCGAGGCCGGCGAGGAGGGGGACGGTGAGCACGACCTGCGGCTCCTGGCCCGCGTCCTTCTGCATGGCGCGGCCCATGAGCAGGTTGAAGAGCTGGTCGTTGCCGCCGAGCTCGACGTCCGCCTTGATCGCGACGGAGTCGTAGCCCTGCATGAGCGGGTACATCATCTCGAGGAGGGTGATCGGGGTCCCGTCCTTCATCCGGACCCGGAAGTCCTCGCGTTCGAGGAGCTGGCCGACGGTGTGGCGGCGCAGCTCGGAGAGGAGGCGCTCGCGCACGAAGGGCTCGAGCCACTCCGAGTTGAAGCGGACTTCGGTGCGCGACTTGTCGAGGACCTTGAAGGCCTGGTCGGTGTAGGTGCGTGCGTTCGCCTGCACGGCCGCCGCGTCGAGGGTGGGGCGCGTGGCGTCGCGGCCCGAGGGGTCGCCGATGCGGGCGGTGAAGTCGCCGATGATGAGCACGGCGGTGTGCCCGAGGTCCTGGAAGGCGCGCAGCTTCGAGAGGGCCACGGTGTGGCCGAGGTGGAGGTCCGGGCTCGTCGGGTCCACGCCGAGCTTCACGCGCAGAGGCGTCCCGCGCTTGAGCTTGCGGCTCAAGTCCTCCTCGCTGACGAGCTCGACGGTGCCGCGCTTGAGGGCTTCCAGGGCGTTCATGAGGCCGATGGTACCAATTCCAGACGGGTTTCTGAACGGCGGGGGGGTACGGCTGGGCCTAAAGCCGCTGGAGCATGCTCTCCGCTTCGGCGCGGGCGGAGGGGTCCGTCTCGAGGGAACGGTAGGCCTCGAGCGCGGCGCGCGCGCGCGCGCGGTCGCCGAGCTTCGCGTAGGCCAGCGAGAGGTTGTAGTACGCGTTGGGGTAGCGAGGGGCGCGGTCGAGCAGACGCAGCCACTGCGCGACGGCGTCCTCGGCGCGGCCCGTGCGGAGGTAGACGAGGCCGAGGTCGTTGGCGGCGTCCACGACCCCCGCCTTCGCGGCCTCGGAGAAGACCGCTTCGGCCTCGGGGTAGCGGGCGCCCAGCAGGAGCGCGCGGCCGAGGTTGTAGCGGACCTGCGAGGACTCGCGCTCCCTCAGCGACGCGCGGTAGCAGCCCTCGGCGGCGGCGAGGTCGCCGCCGGCGAGCGCCGCGTTGCCCCGGTTGTTCCAGGCCTCGGGGAGCCAGGGTCCGATCGAGAGCGCGCGCAGATAGACGCGCCCGGCCTCCGCGTCGCGGCCCGAACGCTGGACCTCGATGCCGAGGTTGTTGAGGGCGCTGGCCCAGTAGGCGCTCGTGTGCCGGCTGAAGAAGTCCTCGCGCGCCGGCGCGGGATGGCGGCGCAGGAGGGCGTGAAGGCGCAGGGACTCCTCGACGAGCCGCGCCGACTCGGCGGGGGTCGGGGTCGCCGGGCTCAGGCGGTAGGAGAGCCCGAGGGGGAAGGCCCGCAGGCCGTTCGGGGCCTTCTGCGGGAGGTCCGCGCGCAGCGGCCGCCCGTCGGCGAGCGCCCGGCCCACGACGCCGGCATAGAACGCCTGCCCGCTGAGCGCCTCGCCGGACGGGACCAGCGCGGGATGGCGGCGGCGGAACTGCTCGTAGCCCCAGCGCGTCCGGAAGTAGAGGAACGGCGTCACGTCGGGCCGCAGGCCGTGCGCCTGGAGCAGGTAGCTCAAAGTGAAGGCGGTGGGGTCGTCGGGATCGACGAGCAGCGCGCCGGGGGGCAGCGAGGAAAGGAGCCCGTGCCCGTAGTCCCAGGCCGTGTAGTCTCCGCGCCGGCTCCACGCCGCGTCGCCGCGCGGGAAGCTCCAGCCGGCCGCGACCAGCGCGAGGAGGACGGCGAGAGCGGCGGGAGAGGTCCAGCGGCGCAGGAGGTCGCGAAGCGCGAGTCCGGCGAGCAGCGCGGCGAAGAGCAGGGGCAGCATGAGATGCGGCTCCAGGATCGCGTAGGTCTCCGGGAGAGCGGGGTCGAGGTTGGCCCAGACGATGAAGAGCGGGCCGGAGAGGAGGAAGGCCGCGAGCGCGGCGAGCGCGAGGCGGCGGCGCGAAGGCCCCTCCCCGCCGGAGAAGGCGCGCAGCGCGCCCCAGAACAGGAGGAGCGCTCCTGCCCAGCCGAGCTCGGAGACGAAGATCCGCGCGCTCAGACGCAGCCCGTCGAGCCAGCCCGCCGCGAGGAGGAGCCCCGCGGGCCGCTCCGGATGAAGGCGCACCCCGCCGTAGTCGGCGCGGACCAGCATGCGCAGGAAGGGCTCCAGTGAACGCGGCTCGCCCCAGTCGAGGACGGGGGATCGCCAGGAGCGCACGGGAAGATAGGCGAAGAGCAAGAGGCCCGCCCCGATGAACAGTGCGCAGAGGCCCCACAGGCGCCAGGGGACTCCGCCTTCGGCGCGAGCGCGCGGAGGCGCCGCGGCGAGGAGCAGGACTCCCGCGCCGAGCAGGGTCTGATGCCCGGCCGCACCGACTCCGAGCGCGAGCGCGGCGGCGCACACCGCGCGTTCGGCGGGCGGCGGGCCGACGGGGGAGAGGAGGAGGACGACGAGCGCTCCGAAGAAGGCGAGGAGACTGTACATCTCGGAGACCACGCAGAGGTGGCGGAAGGCCGGCGCGAGCGCGAGGAGGAGCGCCGCGCAGGCCGCGGAGAGGAGGTCCCTCCCGGAGGGCGTCTCCCCGCGGGGACGCCGGGTGAGCGCGAGATAGAGGGCGAGGGCGGCCAGCGCTCCGAGGAGCGCGCTGAGCGCGTGGAGGCGGTAGGCGGGGTTGCCCGCGGCGCAGAGCCACAGCCAGGTCCGCCCGAGCAGGGCGTAGAGCGGGTAGCCCGGAGGATGAGCGACCCCGAGCGTGAGGGCCGCGGCGGCCAGGTCGCCCGAGTCGCGGTAGGGGGAAAGGGTCGGGTAGGCGCTCGCGAGATAGGTCGCGAAGACCCCCGCGAAGAGGGCCGTCCCGACGGGGGCCCGGAGGTCCGGAGCGGGGCGCTCGTCGGTCTTCATACGAAGTCGTAGGGGTCCACGTTGATCTTCAGGCGCACCGACGAGGGCGGGTCGAGGGAACGCAGGGTCTCGCGCGCGGCGTCGAGGCGCGCGGGGTCCACTTTGAGGAGCAGGTGCCAGCGGTGGCTGCCCTTGTAGCGCGCGAGCAGGCCGGGCGCGGGGCCGATGACGCTCTCCTCGCCGAGCGCCGCGCGCAGGACCGCGGCGGAGTCCTCGGCGCCGCTCTTCACCGCGGCCTCGTTCTTGCCCGAGAAGACCGCGCGCACCAGCACGGCCGCCGGAGGATAGCGCAGCTCGCGGCGGAACTCGAGCTCCTGCCGGCAGAAGCCCGCGTAGTCGCCGCGCGCGACGGCCTGTATCGCGTAGTCCGTCGGGCGCGCCGTCTGCAGAAGGACCTCTCCCGGATGCTCCGCGCGGCCGGCGCGGCCGGCGGCCTGCAGGAGGAGCTGGACGGTGCGCTCGGCCGAGCGGAAGTCGGGCATGTGCAGCATCGTGTCGGCGTCCACGACGCCCACGAGCGTCACCCGCGGGAAATGAAAGCCTTTGGCGACGAGCTTCGTGCCGACGAGGACGTCGGCCTCGCCGCCCAGGAAGCGCCGGTAGACCTCGGCGTCGCCCCGTTCGGCCGAAACGTCCCCGTCGAGGCGCAGCGCGCGGACCCCGGGAAGCGTCGCGCGCAGCTCGGAGATCACCTTCTGCGTCCCGATGCCCGCGAAGGCGAGCGCGTCCTTATGGCATTCGCCGCAGAGCTTCGGCACGGGTCCCGAGCGCCCGCAGTGGTGGCAGCGCAGCGTGTAGCCGAGCAGGCCGTCGTGGTGGTGGATGAGCGCCACCTCGCAGGCGGGGCAGCGCGCCACCCAGCCGCAGCGGCGGCAGATCGCGAAGTTCGAGAAGCCGCGGCGGTTGACGAGGAGGATGGACTGCTCGCGCCGCTCCAGGCGGTCCTTGAGCGCCTGCAGGAGGTCGGGGCCGAGGCAGCCCGAATGCGGGCGGTCGAGGATGCGCACCGGCGGCGCGAAGGTCCCGGCGAAGACCCGCTCGCGCATCTCGATGAGCTCGATCTCCCCGCCGCCCCCGGATTCCTGGAAGGACTCGACGGAGGGCGTCGCGCTGCCGAGGACCACCGAGGCGCCGAAGCGGCGGGCGCGCTGAAGGACGACGTCGCGCGCGTGGTAATAGGGGAGCTGGCCGTCCTGCTTGTAGGACTCGTCCTGCTCCTCGTCGATGACGGCGAGGCGCAGCGCGCGGAACGGGAGCAGGCAGGCCGAGCGCGGGCCGACGACGACGCGCACGCCGCCGCGGCGCAGGCCGAACCACACCTCCCGGCGCTCGCGCTGGCCCAGCTGGCTGTGCCAGAGCGCGACCGGCGGAGTCCCCGCGGGCGCGTCCGGGAAGACGGTCTTCGAGAAGTGCTCGAAGAAGGGCCGCGTCAGCGAGATCTCCGGCACCAGGAAGAGCGCCTGGCCGCCGTCGGCGACCGCGCGCCGGATGAGGCGCAGATAGACCTCGGTCTTGCCGGAAGCCGGGACGCCGAAGAGCAGGTGGGCGCTGAACCTGCGCGCGTCGAGCGCCGAGGAGACGCGCGCGAGGGCGCCGCTCTGCGAGGGGGTCAGTTCGAAGGCGGCCGCGGGCGGCGCCGCGGGCTCCAGCTCTCCGAACACCGCCGCGGCTGCGGCCGCGGCTGCGCCCTTGCGCTCGCTCTTGCGGAGGATCTCGGAGGGGAGCAGCGCGCGCACGCACTCCCCGAGGGTGGCGCAGTAGCGGCGCGCGAGCCAGCGCGCGAGCTCGATCATCTCGGGCGTGAGGGAGGGTTCGCTCTCGAGCGCGGCCTCGAGCGCCTTGAGCTTGCGCGGGCTCTCCCCGTCGCGCAGAGAGAGCACGACCCCGACGGCGCTCCGCGGCCCGAGCGGGGCGCGCACGCGTGTCCCCACGGAGACCGCGGACGCGAGCGCGGCGGGGACCTCGTAGTCGAAGCCCCGGTCGAGGAGGAGGGGGAAGCCGACTTCGGCGATGCGCACGGGCCTACCGGTACGCCGTGAACACGAAGTGCGGCGGGAGGTTGCGCAGCTCGAGCTCGGTCTCGAAGCGGCGGAAGTGGGTCTTGAGCACCGGGAAGAGGTGGGTCGTGCACTGGTAGGCGATGAAGCGCCCTCCGGGCCGCAGGAGCGCGCGCGTCTTCGCGGCGAGCTCGTGACGTTCGCGGGGGGAGAGGAAGCTGAAGGGAATCCCCGAGACGATCGCGTCGGCCTGCTCGATGCCGTGCGCGCGGAGGATGCGGTCGATCTGAAGGACGTCGCCGTGCACGGCGACGAGGCGGGGGTCGCGGACCTTCTGCACGAGCGCGCGGACGAAGGGCTCGTTGAGCTCGACGCAGAAGAGGCGGCCGTCCTTCGGCATGAGGTCGAGGATGCGCCGGGTCATCACGCCCTCGGCCGGCCCGTACTCGACGACGACGCGCGGGGAGACCTCGGCGAGCGAGCGCAGGACGCGGTTGACGATGTACTTGGAGCTCGGCATGACCGCGGCGACGGCCCGGTTCGAGAGCATCGCGGCGACGTAGGAGAGCGGGCTGTCCGCGTCGTACTTGAGCAGGCCCTTGCCCGAGAGGAGGTCGCGGCGGAGCAGGCGGCCGAACTCATCGACGCCGTTCTTCAGGCGCGGCTTCAGCCGCTGGCCGAGGAACTGCTCGAGCTCCGTCACGGCCGCGCGGACGCGCGCGGAGGAGCTCTTCGACGACATCCGGGGCATCATGGCGCGGCCTCCAGGAGCTTCTTGAGGGCCTTCATGTCTTCCCAGGCGTCGCGCTTGAGAGACTCGTCGCGCAGCAGCGCGGCGGGGTGGTAGGTCGGCATGACCGGGATGCTCTCGCCGCCCTCGGGGAGGCGGTACTCGCGCCAGGTCCCTCGCAGACGCGTGATCCCGTCGGTCGTGCGCAGCAGCGCCTTCGCGGCGGAGGCCCCGAGGGCGACCATCGCGCGCGGGCGGATGAGGCGGATCTGTTCCTCGAGATAGCCGCGGCAGGCCTCCGTCTCCTCGGGAGAGGGCGGTCGGTCGTTGCCGCGCTTGGAGGGGTCGGAAGGGTCCGCCATCGGATGACACTTCACGACGTTGGCGATGTAGACGGTCTCCCGGGAGAGCCCGATCGCGGCCAGGATGCGGTCGAGGAGCTGTCCGGCCTTCCCGACGAAGGGCTCGCCGCGGCGGTCCTCTTCGAAGCCGGGGCCTTCTCCCACGAACAGCACGCGGGCATGGACGTCGCCGACTCCGAAGGCGGGGTTCAGGCGCTGGGCGCCGAGCGGGCACTTCCTGCACGCAAGCACCGATTCGCGCAGGAGCGCGAATCGGTGTTCGACGCCGGGATCAGCCGCCGTCGACGCAGACGCGACGGCGGCGGGCGCCGCCGTCGAAGAAACAGACGCCGGCCGTCCCGCCGCGGAAGACGGCGGGACGGCCGGCGACCAGTCGGAGTCCTCGAGGACTTCGACGCGCGCACGGAGCTCGCGGACGAGCGCGGAGAGGCGGACCTGCGCCATGCCTCGCCGCGGTCAGTCGCCCTTGCTTTCCCTCTTCTCGCGGCGCGGCTTCTCGTTGGGGTCGGAGGAGGGCACTTCGTGCGGGCACTCCCGCATGCGCTTCTCGAGGTCCTTCATCGAGACCTTGCCGGCGAGCACGTCGTGCATCGCGCGCTCGAGCAGGTCGGTCTGCGTGAGATGACGGTGCTCCTCGAGCTTGCGGAGTTCCTTCGCGTAGTAGGAGATCGGGGCGACGATCTCGTACTTCCCGTCGCGCCGGTCCAGGACCAGCTGCTCCAGGCTGTGGGCCACCATCGCGGTGGTCATCTCCGGCTTCTTCGTCTTCTCGGACTTTTCGGACTTCTCGGCCTTATCCTTCTCCATCCTCATCCTCCTCAGCGTCGTTTCAAGAATCCGTTCGGCGCGCTCCGGCGTCCGGCGCGCAGCCGTTCCGCGGCGATGACGGACTCGATCCGCCGTACGGCATCCGGCAGGCGGTCGTTGACCACCCAGTAATCGTAGCGCGGCGCGGCGCGCATCTCGCGGCGCGCGTTGAGCATCCGCCGCTCGATGGTCGCGCGGTCGGTGTCGCGCCGGCGCAGCAGGCGCCGCTCGAGCGTCCTCCACGAGGGAGGGAAGAGGAACACGGCGACGTTCTCGCGCAGGCGGCGGCGCACCTGCTCGGCCCCCTGCACGTCGATGTCGGCGAGGACGACGCGGCCGGCCGCGACCGCCTTGTCGATGGGACCGCGGGGCGTGCCGTAGTAGTTGCCGTGCACGTTGGCCCACTCGAGGAACTCGCGCTTGCGCAGGAGCCGCCGGAACTCGGCGACGCGCAGGAAGCGGTAGTGCCGTCCGTCGACCTCCCCGCGCCGTGGCTCGCGCGTCGTGCAGGAGACCGAATATCCGAGCGAAGGGTCGCGCCGGCGCAGCCGCCGGCAGACGGTCGACTTTCCCGCTCCGGACGGCGCAGAGATGATCAGCAGGAATCCTTTCGGCATCTATGGGAATGACGTAGAAAAGTCATGATAGCAGTTTTTTGTTATCATGGCGACTCATGAAAGGACGACCGCGGGCCGCACTCGTCTGCGTAGGCACGGAGCTCCTCTCCGGGAAGGTCAACACCCACGCCTCCTGGCTCTCGACGCGCCTGCGCGCCGCGGGCTTCGACGTGCGCTGGGAGGCGACGGTGTCCGACCGCCTCGAGGACGTCCGCGACGCCGTCGCCGCGGCCGTCGCCCGCTCCGAGGCCGTGCTCGTCTGCGGAGGGCTCGGCCCGACCTTCGACGACCTCACGCGCGAGGGCGTCGCGGCCGCGCTCGGCCGCCGCCTCGTCTACCGGCCGGAGCTCTACGCCCGCATCCGGAGCAAGTACCTGCGCTTCCACATGCGCGTCCCCGCGGCCAACCGCCGCCAGGCGTGGCTGGTCGCGGGCGCGCGCGCGCTCGCGAACGAGCGGGGCTCCGCCCCGGGCCAGCTCCTCGAGCTCCCGAAAGCGTCCATCGCGCTGCTCCCCGGCCCCGGCTCCGAGCTCAAGCCGATGTTCGAGGAGGCGGTGCTCCCGGCCCTGCGCCGCCGCTTCGGCCGAGGCGCCGCGCGCAGCACCGCGATCCTGCGCTTCTGCGGCGTCGCCGAATCGGCCGCGGACGAGAAGCTCGGCGCCCTGCTGCGCCGCCCGCCCTCCTGGGCGGAGTTCACCATCCTCGCCGCGCCCTCGCTCGTCGAGCTCCACATCGCCGCCTCGGCGCCCGACGCGCGGCGCGCGCTCGCGCGCAGGGAGGCCCTCGAGCGGCGCGTCCTCGCGCGCCTGCGTCCCTACTACTATGCGCGCGACGCGGAGACGCTCGAGTCCGCGCTCGGCGAGCGGCTCCGCGCGCTCGGCTGGCGCCTGGGCGCCGCGGAATCCTGCACGGGAGGACTCCTTTCGAAGCGCCTCACGGAGGTCTCGGGCTCCTCTTCCTACTATCTCGGGACCGTCGTCGCCTACGACGACCGCGTGAAGACGGCCCTGCTCGGCGTCCCGCGCGTGGTCCTGCGCCGCAGCGGCGCCGTTTCGGCGCCCTGCGCGCGGGCGATGGCGGAGGGCGCGCGCGCGCGCCTCGGGGCCGACGCGGCCGTCTCGCTCACCGGGGTCGCGGGCCCGACGGGGGGGACCCCGGGCAAGCCCGTCGGCCTCGTCTACATCGGGCTCGCGCTGCCCGGCCGGACCCTCGTACGGCGCTTCCTCTTCCCCGGTTCGCGCGAGCAGGTCCGCGAGCGCTCGACGACCAACGCCCTCTGGTGGCTTTACAGGATGCTCCCGAAAGTAATAAGATGACCCCGTTATGACAATGACCAAAACACAGCGAACGGAGATCATCTCCAAGTACAAGAAGCATGCGAAGGACACCGGGACGTCGTCCGTGCAGATCGCGCTCATCACCGAACGGATCCGCCAGATCTCGGACCACCTCAAGTCCAATAAAAAGGACTACGCCTCACAGGTCGGACTGCTCAAGCTCGTCGGCCAGCGCCGGCGCCTGCTGAACTACGTCAAGCGGACCAACCTGCCCGAGTACAACAAGCTGCTCAAGCAGCTCGAAATCAGGAAGTGACCATGTCCAATATCCAGAAGATCTGCCTATCGGAGACGATAGGCGGGAAGGAGATTTCTATCCAAACGGGAACGCTCGCCAAGCAGGCCGGCGGCTCCGTGACCGTCCACATCGGCGGCTCCGTCATCCTCACGACGGCGACCTCCGCCCCGACCCCGAAGCCGGTGAACTTCCTGCCGCTCACCGTCGAATACCGCGAGCGCACCTACGCCGCGGGCAAGATCCCCGGCGGGTTCTTCAAGCGCGAGGCGCGGCCCCGCGACAAGGAGACGCTCTACGCCCGCATGACGGACCGGCCGATCCGGCCGCTCGTCGGCGAGGGCTGGAACTTCGAGACGATGATCTACACGCTCGTCGTCTCCTCCGACTGCAAGAACGACCCGGGCCCGCTGAGCGTCTTCGGCGGCTCGGCCGCGCTGATGCTCTCCGACGTGCCCTTCGGCGGCCCCGTCGCCGGCGTGCGCGTCGCCCGCGTCAAGGGCGAGTTCGTGCTCTTCCCGACGATGGAAGAGCGCGCCGAGTGCGACCTCGAGATCGTGGTCGCCGGCAAGAAGGGCGCGATCCTGATGGTCGAGTCCGGAGCGAAAGAGGTTCCCGAGGACGCCGTCCTCCAGGCCCTCGAGCTCGGGCAGCAGGCCATCGACAAGCTCTGCGACCTCCAGCTCCGGCTGGTGGCCGAGACCGAGAAGGCCGGGCGCAAGGTCGTCAAGCGCACCCCCAACGTCGTCTCCTTCCCGGCGCCGATCGAGACCTGGGTCCGCACAAGCGCGACGCAGAAGCTCAAGGACTTCCTGCACGCGGGCTTCAAGAAGAAGCTCGAGCTCGGGCAGAACATCAAGGTCGTCCACGACGCCCTCGTCCTGGAAGCCGCGCAGATGGGGAAGACGGACCCCGTCTTCGCCGCGGCCGACGTCCCCGTCGTGATCGGGAACGTCCTCCAGGAGATCAAGGCCGAGGAAGGCCGCCGCATGATCGTCCACGAGCGCCGGCGCACCGACGGCCGGAGGCTCGACGAGATCCGTCCGATCACGATCCTGGCCCCCGCGCTGCCCTGCACCCACGGCTCGACCGTGTTCACCCGCGGCGAGACCCAGGCGCTCGTGACCTGCACGCTCGGCACCCCCGAGGACATGCAGATCATGGACGAGCTCGAGGGCGAATATAAGGACCGCTTCATGCTCCACTACAACTTCCCCGGCTGGTCGGTCGGAGAAGTGAAGCCGGAGCGCGGACCCAGCCGCCGCGACATCGGGCACGGCATGCTCGCCAAGCGCGCGCTGATGCCGCTGCTGCCGGCCGACGACAAGTTCCCGTACACCCTGCGCATCGTCTCGGACATCCTCGAGTCGAACGGGTCGTCCTCGATGGCGACCATCTGCGGAGGCTCGCTGGCGATGTTCGACGCGGGCGTGCCGCTCAAGGCGCCCTGCGCCGGCATCGCGATGGGCCTCTTCATGGACGGCGGCAAGCACGCGATCCTCACCGACATCGCCGGTCTCGAGGACCACGTCGGCGACATGGACTTCAAGGTCGCCGGCACGGAGGCGGGCATCACCGCCCTCCAGATGGACATCAAGATCGACGGCGTCACCATTCCGATCATGCGGGAAGCGCTCGAACAGGCCCGCCGCGGGCGCCTGGAGATCCTCAAGACGATGGCTGCGGCGCTGCCGCAGCACCGCCCGGAACTCTCGCCTTACGCGCCGCGCCTCATCCGCCTCCAGATCCCGGTCGACAAGATCGGCATGATGATCGGCCCCGGCGGAAAGAACATCCGCCGCATGATCGAGGAGTACGGCGTAGGCATCGAGGTGGAGGACGACGGCGGCGTGTTCGTGTCCGGCACGGATGCGGACGCGGTCGCCCGCGCGCAGGCCGAGATCGACACGATGTTCAAGGACCCCGAGCTCGGGAAGATCTACAAGGGCCGCGTCGTCTCCTGCGTGGAGTTCGGCGCGTTCGTGGAGATCATGCCCGGACGCGAGGGCCTGCTCCACATCTCGCAGATCGACGTCAACCGCGTCAACAAGGTCACCGACGTCCTTAAGGAAGGCGACGAGGTCGAAGTGAAGGTCCTCGAAGTCACCCGCGAGGGGAAGATCCGCCTGTCGCGCAAGGCGGTCATCTCCCCCGGTTCCGAGGGAGACGCGGCCGCGCCGCGCTCCGAGGGACGCGAAGGCCGTGAAGGCGGACGCGGCGGACGGGGCGGACGCGGCGGCGGCGGACGCGGCCGCGAGCGCTCGCACGCTTAAGACGGCTTAAGGAGGGGGACATGGTGAAGAAGACCAAGCCGACCGAGGCCGCCCCGGCCGCGGACGGCGTGCTGGGAGAGCTCCAGGAGATCTACGGGTTCATGCGCGAGCATGGCCTCGAGGCCCTCGAGCTCGACCGCAAGGACTACCATGTCCGCCTCGTGCGCCAGGGCCGTCCGACGGCGCACGTTCCCGTGCCCGTGGCGATGACCCCGACGGCGGCTCATGCCGCCGTCGGGGCGTCCGCCCCGGCTCCGGCCGCGGCGCTGCCGGCCAACGCTTTCGTCGTGAAGTCTCCGATGATGGGCATCTTCTACCGCGCGGCCTCGCCCTCGAGCCCTCCCTTCGTCAAGGAAGGGGACATCGTGCGGGCGGGCGACGTGCTCTGCCTCATCGAAGCCATGAAGGTGTTCAACGACATCAAGGCCGAGCGGGGCGGCAAGATCCTGAGCATCGCCCTCGAGAACGGCAAGCCCGTCAAGGCGGGCGCCGAACTCTTCGTCCTGGAGAACGTCTGAGATGGACGCGGCCGAGTACTCCGCGGCCGTCGCCGAGGTCTCCGCGCGGGCCCTCGAAGCCCTGAAGGAGCCCCGCACGACCTGGGACCTCAAGATCGAGCTCAAGGTCCCGCACACCGTCCTGCATCTCGCCCTCGGCCGCCTGCTCGCGGAAAGGAAGGTCGCGCTCCGCCCCGAGGGCTACGTCCTCGTCGCCGAGCGCGTACGCAGCGCAGCCCCCACCGCCGCCTGACCCGGGATGCGCGTCTATTACGCATCCGCCGCCAACAAGAAGAAACGGAGGAAGGAAGGGTCCGCCCTGTCCGGAGCCGTCCGCTGGATCCTCGCCGTCGCGGGGACCCTCCTCGTCGCCGCCGCCGTCTATTTCCCCGGCGCCGCCGGGACCGCCGGCCTCGCCGTCCATGACGCCCTGCGGGGCGCCCTGGGCCATACCGCGGCCCTGCTCCCGCCGCTCCTCATCCTCGCCCTCTTCTGGCGCGTCCGCTTCGAGACGGGGCTGATCACCCTCGCCATCGCCTCGACCCTGCTCGTCGTCTCCTCCTCGGTGCTTCTCGGAGAGGCCGGCGTCCTCCTCAAGCGCGAGGGCTGGGGCGGCGCGCTCGGGACGGTCCTCGCCGCCGCGGCGCACTCCGGCTTCGGCGCCCCCGTGACCCTTCTGCTCTGCCTCGGCGTGGCCCTGCTCGGCCTCCAGGTCCTCACCGGGATCTCCGTCTGGCGCCTGCTGGCCTCCGCCGCGAAGCTCGCCGTCGAGGACTACCGCGGCTGGACGCGCAGCCGCCGCGAGCTCAAGGAGATGCTCGCGTCGGCCAAGGCCCGCGCGAAGACGCCGGCGCCCGCCGGGATGGCCCCGGTCCCCGAGCAGGCGAAGGCCGCGCCGAAGCGCGAGGTCTCCATCGACGACGCGCGGCCGCCCCTGCCGCCGGTCATCGAGGCGCCCAAGCCCTCCGAGAAGCCCGTCAAGCTCCCCAAGCCCGGCCCGGCGCGCAGCTCCGGCGACGGGACCTTCAAGCTCCCCTCGCTCGACCTGCTCAAGGCCAAGAAGGCGGGAGCACCGACGGGACGCCCGAGCGACGACGAGATCCGCGAGGCCGTCGCGCAGCTCGACCAGACGCTCGCCAACTTCAAGCTCGACGCCCGCGTCGCGGGCATCAGCCCCGGACCGGTCATCACGCGCTACGAGGTGGCCCCGGCCCCCGGCGTGACGGTGGCCTCCATCGTCTCGCGCGCCAACGACATCGCCCTCTCGATGAAGGCGCGCGGCATCCGCCTCATCGCCCCCATCCCGGGCAAAGCCGCCATCGGCATCGAGATCCCCAACCGCAACCCCGCGACGGTCACCCTGCGCGAGGTCATGGAGTCCCCGGCGCTGGCGATGAACCCCTCGGCGCTCGCCTTCGCGCTGGGCCTCAGCGCCGACGGGGCCCCGCTCGCCGCCGACCTCGAGAAGATGCCGCACATCCTCATCGCCGGAGCCACGAACGCGGGCAAGAGCGTCCTCGTCCACTCGCTGATCGCCTCGATCCTGTTCCGGCGCCGCCCCGACGAGGTCAAGTTCCTGCTCATCGACCCCAAGCGCGTCGAGCTCTCGCTCTACGAGGGCATCCCGCACCTCTACGACCCCAAGGTCGCTCCCAAGGACGTGCGCGTCGTGACGAGCCCCAAAGAGGCCTCGAGTTCGCTGAAGGCCCTCGTCCACGTCATGGAGAAGCGCTACGAGAAGCTCCAGGAGTACCGCGCGCGCGACCTGGCCTCCTACAACGAGGAGGCGGCGCGGCGGGGGGAGCCGCCCGAGTTCCTCATCGTCGTCGTCATCGACGAGCTCGCCGACCTGATGAACCAGACCCGCGACGCCGTCGAGGACTCCATCCAGCGCCTCACCCAGATGGCCCGCGCGGTCGGCATCCACGTCGTCATCGCCACCCAGCGCCCCTCCGTCGACGTCATCACCGGGGTCATCAAGGCCAACCTGCCCTCGCGCTGCGCGCTGCGCGTGGCGACGATGGTCGACAGCAAGGTCATCCTCGACACCAAGGGCGCCGAGTCGCTCCTCGGCCGCGGGGACATGCTCTACATGTGCCCCGGCCAGGACCCCTCGCGCATCCAGGGCTGCTTCGTCTCGAGCCAGGAGATCGCCGCGCTCGTCTCCGACCTCAAGTCGAAGGGCGAGCCCGACTACCCGACGCCGGAGGCGGCGGGCGGTGTGGGGGAGGCCGACCTCTCCAAGTTCAACGTCGAGCCCCTCGAGTTCACCCAGGCCCTCAAGCTCGTGCTCGAGCGCCGGCGCGTGAGCCAGGACCTGCTCAAGTCGCAGTTCGGCTCCTCGGCGCGGGCCACGAACCTCCTGAGCCTCCTCGAGGTGAAGGGCTTCATCTTCAAGCCCGAGGGCTCCAACCGCTGGGACATCCACTTCGACATGATCGAAGACTACATCCGGACCAACTACCCGCAAGTCCGTTTAGATAAACCCGGGATTTAACCCCACAAAAGCCGAGGGGCCGGCCCGCCGTGGGCCGGCCCCTCGACTTTTGTGCGTCTATTTGGGGAGGTATTCGCGCTTCAGGACGCCTTTGAGGTCCGAGAAGGGCACGACGAGGTCGATGGCGCCGCGGGCGTAGGGGAGGACGCTCCCGGCGTCATAGCGCAAGCGCAGGCCTTCGTCCGCGAGCGCGAACTCCCCGGGGAGGGCGAAGCGCCCGTCCTTGAAGAGGAAGCCGGCCGCGGAGAGCTCTCCCTCGGGGACCTTGCGCAGGATCCGCAGGCGCCGCTCCGCGGCCTTCATGAGCTTCGCGAGCGCCCCGCGGCGCAGGAGGTCCTCGAGGAAGAGGCGGCGGCCGCTCGGCGGATCGAAGACCAGGTACTTGCGGACCACGCTCGGGTGCGCGCCGCCCGTGTACGCGGATTCCTCGCAGGAGAGCGAGAGGACCGGCGCCGTCGAGAGGACCGTCGACTCGCGCTGGAGCCACCAGTTGCCCGGCAGCTCGGGGCGGGCGCGGCGGAGCTTCATGTACTGGGCCAGGAGGTCGTTCATCCAGGCCTCGAAGGAGAGGTCGTCCTGCCCTTCGATGATCGAGCGTCCGAGCAGCCCGCGCACCGCGCCGTTGACCGCGTTGAGGGCCTCGCTCGAGGCGCCCGCCTCGAAGAGCGGGTAGGCGAGCTCCGCGCGCACGCACGGATAGTCGCCGCAGCGTCCATAGGATTTCTTGATGTGGACGGGCTGCCAGGAGAGATCCTCGGAATGCGCGGAGGCGGCGCAGAGGAGAACGACGAGAAGGGCGGCTCTTTTCATGCTCCCTCTTATCCTTGCACCCCTCCCTCGAGAGGGAGGGAATAGGGTAGCCGCGGAGGCCTTTTCAGGCCTCCGTGGTCATATAGGCGATGTCGTCGTAGGCCGCGCGGAAGAGCGGCTGCTTGAGGCGCTTCTGGTCGAGGACGTGCCCGATGAGCCCGATCGACCGGCTGACCACGAAGAGCGCGTTGAGGCAGCCGAGCTCGACGATCTCGTCGGCCTCCTTCTTCGTGAAGGCGCCGCTGCCGCGCAGCAGGTCGACGAAGCAGATGCCGATGCAGCCGTCCACGTTGAGGATGAGGTTCGAGCGCTTGAGCGTCGTCAGCTTCTCCACCTCGAGCGCGTAGTCGAGCAGCTCGGTCTTCTTGAAGTTCTTGCGGCAGAAGTCCTTGAGCAGGGTCACGCGCATGTCCGGGTTCTCGAGGCTCTTCACCCGGTGCCCGATGCCGGGGATGTTCTCGTTTCGCTCCTTCATCTCGCGCAGGAAGCGCTCGGGGGTGAGCCCCGCGTCGTGCGCCTTCTTGAACACGCGCGCCGCGTCGTCGATGGCCCCGCCGAAGCGCGGGCCGATGGTGAGCAGTCCCGAGACGAGCGCGCTGATGACGTCCTTGCCCGCGCGCGCGGCCACGATGGCGTTGTGCGCCCCGGAGACGGCCGGGCCGTGGTCGGCGGTGAGCATCATCGCGAGCTCGATGAACTTGCGCGCGTAGGGGGGGAGGGTCTTCTTGAACCAGAGCAGTCCGATGACCCCTCCGACGCCGAGGTCGTCGCCGATGACCTTCGTGATGGGGAGGCCGTTGTACTCCAGCTCCTCCTTGCGGTCGTTGGAGATGGTGTTGATGAAGACGGTCGGCTTGCGGATGCGTCCCTCCTTGAGCGCCTGCGCGTAGTCCAAGGGCAGAGCGGGAGCGGGAACGTCCTCGGCGGGCTTCAGCTTCCTGCGGCGGACGAGGTCCGCGTAGACCCTCCCCAGCTCCTCGGCGTAGTCGTCGAAGCTCTTCGGGACCACGGCCCCCGCCTTGCGCAGCGCCTCGTTCTTCGCGTCGGCGGTCTCGAGCTGCGAGCCGGCCTTCGCGCCGGCGTGGCCGAACTGGACGCCGGCCGGGAACATCTTCGAGCAGGTCCCGGTCACCCAGATGACGAGCGGCTTGCGGATGCGGCCCTTCTTGAGCGCCTCCACGATCTCGAGCTCGCCGGTGCCGCCGAGCTCGCCCAGGGCGGCGATGATCTTCACCTCGGGGATGCGCTCGTAGCGGAGGATGTGGTCGAGGAGCGAGGAGCCCGGCCAGGCGTCTCCGCCGATGGCGACGCCCTCGTAGAGGCCGTCGCTCGCGCGGGCGATGATGTTGTAGCACTCGTTGGAGAGGCCGCCGGACTTCGACACGAAGCCCACGCTGCCGGGGCGGTGGAGCTTCGACTCGACGATGTTCTCGTAGGTGCCCGCGGCGTTGCCGATCTTGAAGCAGCCGGCCTTGATGCCGCCGACGGTGGCCGGGCCGATGACCCACTTGCCCAGCTTCTTCGCGGTGGCCGCCAGGATGCGCGCGCGCCGCTCCGGCACCCCTTCGGCGATGACGGCGACGGTCCGGATCGTGGGGGCCGCGAGGGCCTCCATCGTCGTCGCGAAGGCGCTGCGGAAGGAGGCGAAGTTGACCAGGACGTCGGCCTTCGGGTGCGCCGCCGCCGCCTCGGCGACGGAGCGGTGGACGGGGATGAGGATCTCGGTGCGGCCGAAGAAGGCCTTGTGCCAGCCGTCCTTGCCCGGATCCACGATCGCCGCGACGGACGGCGTCCTGCGTCCGCAGGCGTAGTCGAAGTCGAGCATGCGCACGATGGCGGCCGTCTGGTTGCCGTAGACGATCGCCCGGGTGTCCGGGGTGAAGAGTTCCGCGTCGTCGTGTTTCTTCATCGTCGTCACCCCTTCAGCGCCATCGAGACGATCTTCGTCATGTGCGTCTCCGGGCCGTAGACCTCGATGGGCACGCCCAGCGTGGTCCCGAGCCGGCGCATGCGCTCGAGGCCCTCCTTGTAGTTGGGGCCGCCGCGCCGCACGTAGATGCGGACCTTGTGCTCGACGAGCTTCGCCTTGTACTCCTCGAGGGCCTTGATGATGCCGGTGAAGGTCTTGGCCACATCGGTGAAGTTCGCGATGCCGCCGCCGATGAGGAGGACCTTGCCCTTCGCGTCCTTCTTGCGGGTCATGAGGTCGAGGATGGTGCGCGCGTAGTGGCAGGTCTCGTCGGTGGTCGGGTTGCCCGAATATTCGCCGTAGTTGGCCAGCGCCTTCGAGGCGCCGAGGTCGCAGACGGTGTCGGTGTAGATGACGGAGGCTCCGCCGCCGGCCACCATGAGCCAGACCCGGCCCTCGGGGTTGAGGATCGTGAGCTTCAGCGAGGAGCCGCTCTTCTCGTCGAGACTCTTGATGAAGGCCTCCTCGGGCCGCGAGGAGCTGCCGAAGGCGGCGGGGAACTCGAGGCCGGCCCACAGCTTGCGGCACTCGAAGGCCCCGGTGTCGTCGACCTTCGCGACGAGGTCGAGCGGGACGGGCTCGTCTCCTGCGAAGGTGAAGGGATTGATCTCCAGATAGGTGAAGTGCCCCTCGGCGAAGAGGCGGTGCAGCCCGCGCAGGAGCTCGAGCGTCGCCTCCTGGCGCTTCGCCGCGACGGGGAGCTTCATCGTGAAGCTCCCCGGCTCCTCGAGCACCGGGACGCGGGTCTCGAGGACCTTGTCCCAGTGCTCCTCGACGTAGATGCCGCCCTTCGTCGAGAAGTACACGACGTCGTGCTCCTTCTCCGCCTTGAAGGCGACGTAGTACTCTTCGTCGTCGGCGTGGGGGGTGAAGGGCTCGATGAGGAAGTGCGTGAGCGTCCCTTCGGTCTTGCCCACCGTCGCGCTCTTCTGCATGCGCGCGCGGATCCAGGCCCAGGCGGCCTTCCAGTCGGCGTTCAGGCAGACGAGCCCGTGCTTGCCGCGCTTGCCGAAGAGCTGGTCCGGCTTGACCACCAGCTTCTCCTTCTTCAGCCACGGGTGCTCGGCGAGCAGCTCGCTCTCCTTCGTCTCGGGCGTCACGAGCGCGAGCTTCCGCGCCCGGTCCTCGAAGGAGGGGAAGCGCTCGGAGAGCGCCGTGAACAGCATGCGCTTGCCGTCGTATTCCCGGATGCCGCGCTGGGCCATGGTCGTTCCTCTCAGTTCACCGCGAGCGGCTGGAACGCCGCCGGCAGCGCGCTCTTCTCGAGGTTCAGGCGCAGACGCTGGGCGACCTTGTCGATGAAGCCCTCGGTGGTCTCGTGGCTCTTCGGGGTCGGGGTGACCAGCTTCATGAGGTCCTTGGTCACGATGCCGTCCTCGATGCAGCCGATGACCGCCTTCTCCAGGGAGTCCGCGAAGTCGACGACCTGGGGCGTCTTGTCGAGCTCGCCGCGCTTGCGCAGGGCGCCGGTCCAGGCGAAGATGGACGCCACGGAGTTCGTGCTCGTCGGATTGCCCTTCTTGTGCTCGTAGTAGTGGCGGCGCACCGTCCCGTGGGCGGCCTCGTACTCGAACTTCCCGTCGGGGGAGACGAGCACGGAGGTCATCATGCCGAGCGACCCGAAGCCGGCGGCGACCATGTCGCTCATGACGTCGCCGTCGTAGTTCTTGCAGGCCCAGAGGATCCCGCCCTCGTGCTTCATGATCTGCGCGACGGCGTCGTCGATGAGGAGGTAGCGGTACTCGACGCCGGCCTTCTCGAGGTCGGCGTGACGCTTCTTGACCTCGTCCTGGAAGACCTCCTTGAAGAAGGCGTGGTAGCGCTTGCTGATGGTGTCCTTGGAGGCGAACCACAGCGGCACCCTCTCCGAGATCGCGTAGTTGATGCAGGCGCGCGCGAAGGAGGCGATGGACTTCTCGGTGTTGTGCATGCCCATCAGGATCCCGGGCCCCTTGAAGTCGTGGATGGGGATGCGGGTGGGCTTGCCGCTTCCGGAGGGGGTGAAGACGAGCTCGGCGAGCCCCGGGCCCTTCACCTGGCAGTCGGCGGACTTGTAGAGGTCGCCGTAGGCGTGGCGGCCGATGATGATGGGCTTCGACCAGCTGCGCACCGCCGGGACGATGTTGGAGCACATGATCGGCTTGCGGAACACGGTGCCGTCGAGGATGCTGCGGATGGTGCCGTTGGGCGAGGGCCAGGCTTTCTTGAGCTTGTACTCCTTGACCCGGTCGGTGTCGGGAGTGATGGTGGCGCATTTGACGCCGACGCCGTACTTCTTGATGGCCTCGGCGCAGAGGACGGTGACCTTGTCGTCCGTCTCGTCGCGATGCTCGACGCCGAGGTCGTAGTACTTCAGATCGATGCTGAGCCAGGGGTGGATCAGCTTGTCCTTGATCATCTGCCAGATGATGCGCGTCATCTCGTCGCCGTCCATCTCCACCAGCGGAGTCTTGACCCTGATCTTCTCGACTTTTGCCATGGCTCTCTCTCCTTAGCTTCTCGCCCTCGCCCCCTCGCCCGCCGTGCGGGAGAGGGGGTGCCGGGGGTGAGGGGGGCCTCTCAGGCCCCCGTCGTGTAGTTCAGCAGACCGCCGGCGGCGACGATGCGCCTCTGGCGGTCGGAAAGGCTGTAGCGGCACTCCAGGACCTCGCCCGTGCGCTCGTTCTTGAGCTTCACGGGGCGGCCCTCCTCCAGCGCCTGGCGCAGGCCGTCCGCGCGCAGACGGTCGCCGGCCTGGACCTTGTCGTAGTCCGCGGGGTCGGCGAAGACGAGCGGGACGATGCCGAAGTTCACGAGGTTCGCCGAGTGGATGCGCTCGAAGGACTTCGCGACGACGGCCTTCACGCCGAGATACATCGGGCACATCGCCGCGTGCTCGCGGCTCGAGCCCTGCCCGTACGACTCGCCGGCGACGATGACCGCGTGGCGGCCGGCCTTCTTCGCCTCGAGGCTGCGCGCGGAGAAGGTCTTGTCGACGTTCTCGAAGACGAACTGCGCGTACTTGGGCACGTTCGAGCGGTACTTGAGCCGCGCGCCGGCCGGCATGATGTGGTCGGTGGTGATCTTGTCGCCGACCTTGACGAGCGCCTCGCCGGCGAGCGCGTCGGGGAGGCGGTCGTTCTTCGGCGGCTCGCCGATGTTCGGGCCGCGCTCGATGGAGACCGGGGCTCCCTTGCGGGCCGGGAAGACGAACATCGTGTCGTCGATGAGGAAGCGCTCGGGCTCGGCGACGCGCGGATAGTGGAGCCCGGCGTCGCGCGGGTCGACGAACTCCCCGCGCAGAGCGGCGACGGCCGCGACCTCGGGGCCGGCGAGGTAGACCTGGGCGTCCTGCGTGCCGCTGCGGCCCTCGAAGTTGCGGTTGGAGGTGCGCACGGAGACGCCGCCGCTGTTGGGGGAGTAGTGGTTGCCGATGCAGAAGCCGCAGGCGTTCTCCATGATGCGTGCGCCGGCGCCGATGAGGTCGTGGAGGGCGCCGTTCTGAGCCAGCATCATGAGCACCTGCCGGGAGCCGGGCGCGATGGCGAGGCTCACGTCCGGATGGACCGTCTTTCCCTTGAGGATGGCGGCGGCCGTCATCATGTCCTTGAAGGAGGAGTTCGTGCAGGAGCCGATGCAGACCTGATGGACCTTCATGCCCTTGAGGTCGCGGACCTTCTTGATGTTGCCGGGGCTGTGCGGCGCGGCCGCGAGCGGCTCCACGGCGGAGAGGTCGAGCTCGAGGACCCGCTCGTACTTCGCGTCGGCGTCGGCGGCCAGGGGGACGAAGTCCTTCTCGCGCCCCTGGGCGGCGAGGAAGCGGCGGGTCGTCTCGTCGGAGGGGAAGACCGAGGTCGTCACGCCCATCTCGGCGCCCATGTTCGTGATCGTCGCGCGCTCCGGCACGGAGAGCGTCCCGACCCCGGGCCCGCCGTACTCGAGCATCACGCCCACGTTGCCCTTGGTGCCGAGGAGCTCCAGCATCCTGAGGACGACGTCCTTGCTGGAGACCCAGTCCTTGAGCTTCCCGGTGAGCCTCACGAGGCAGACCTTGGGCGCCTGGAGGTAGAAGTTCCCGCCGCCCATGGCCACGGCGACGTCGAGCCCGCCGGCCCCGATCGCGAGCTGGCCGATGCCGCCGCCCGTCGGGGTGTGGCTGTCGGAGCCGAGCAGGGTCGTCCCGGGCTTCCCGAAGCGTTCGAGGTGGACCTGATGACAGATGCCGTTGCCGGCGCGGGAATAGACGATGCCGAAGCGGGCGGCGACCGACTGAAGGTAGCGGTGGTCGTCGGCGTTCTCGAAGCCGACCTGCACGGTGTTGTGGTCGACGTAGGAGACGGAGAGGTCGGTCTTGATCTCGGAGAGCCCCAGCGCTTCGAACTGCAGGTACGCCATCGTGCCCGTGGCGTCCTGGGTGAGGGTCTGGTCGATGCGGATGCCGATCTCTTTTCCGGGGATGTACTCGCCCTCGCGCAGGTGCGCGTGAAGGATCTTCTCGACGATGTTCTGGCCCATGGGGTCTCCTGTCCGCGGCTTCGACCCCTGTATTGTAAAAAATACCGAGCCGCCGCAACACCCCACCCGGGCCCGCGGGAGCGCGCGTCATCTCCTTTTGTGTACAATAGCGCTCGTGAAACCCTACGGTGCCCTGCTGTGCCTCGCGCTGGCCGCTCTTCCGGCGTCGGCCTCCGCCGCGAAGACCGCGAAGACGAAGCCCGTCGGGAAGCCCGCGCCGGCCGCGGCGCCGGCCGCGGCCGACGCCTATTCCTCGACCGCCGCGGCGGCGGTCTTCGCCTGGAGCTCGAGCGCCCCGCTGACGCTTCCCGCGGTGCTCGAGCACTTCCGGCTCTACGACCGCGAGCTCCGCTCCCTCTCCGCCTCCTTCACGCAGACCGTCGACGTCCCCGAGACGCGGACGAACTCCGTCTCCGAGGGGACCGTCGACTACCTCAAGCCCGAGCGCATCCGCATCGAGCACAAGCGCCCCGAGCTCCAGACCGCGGTCACCGACGGGAAGGACCTATGGGTCCACCGGCGCTCGCAGAACCAGGTCATCCAGTCGAGCCTCGAGGACTGGAAGAAGGCCGACCCGACCGTCTCCAGCCTCATGCGCTTCGGCGACTACGCGCGCATGCTCGAGACCTACGACGCCGCGCTCGACACCTCCTCCGCCCGCGCGACGCTCACGCTCAAGCCCAAGGAGAAGGGGGGGACGGACTTCCGCCTCAAGCTGACCCTCTCCCCCGAGACCCTCTTCCCGGAGACGACCGAGCTCCTGGTCGGCTCCCTTTCCGTGCGCACCGCCCTCGACCGGATCCGCTATAACGCGCCGGTCCGCGAGGAATCCTTCCGCTTCGAGCCCCCGGCAGGGGCCGAGGTCTTCAGGAACTTCAAGCCCCCCAAACTCCAATGACCGAAAACGCCCCCGAGCAGCCCCAGAAGATCGACGTCGGAGCCGTGCTGCGCAAGAAGCGCCAGCTCCGCGGCCTCACGCACGAGACCGTGCACCAGCACACCCGCGTCCCCAAGCGCCTCATCGAAGCGCTCGAGAACAACGACACGCACGCCTTCGCGGCGCCCGTCTACCTGCGCGGCTTCCTCAAGTGCTACTGCGAGTACCTCGAGCTCGACTTCGAGCCGCTCTGGGCCGAGCTCAGCGGACAGACCGCCCAGCCCGCCCCGGCGCCCGTCCGCCGCGAGAAGGCCGACACCCCGAAGCCGGCCGCGAAGGACAAGGACTCGTCCTCGCGCATGACGCTCCCGCTCAGCGACCCCACGCTCATCCCCGTCCTCCTCATCGTCGGCCTGTTCGCCGCCGGAGGGGTGCTCTGGCTCGTGACCCGCGGCCGCGAGGCCGCCGCCCCCGCGGCGAACCTCCCGCCGCCGCCGCCGGCCGCGGTGGCCCCCGTCCTGCCGCCCGTGGACATGACGCTGCGGGTCGTCTCGCGCAAGGAGACCTGGATCCGCCTCGCCGTCGACGGCGCGCTGCGCTTCGAGGGTCGCCTGCCCGCCTCGGCGCGCCCCGAGTGGAAGGGGAAGAAGGCCTTCGCCCTGCGCGCGGCCGAGCCGAAGGACCTGCGCGTGCTCCTCGACGGAGCCACCGTCCAGCTCACCTCCTTCCCGAAGGACAGCGACGGGAGCTACCTCGTCGCCCGGTGACCCTCCCCAACAAGCTGACGCTCGCCCGGCTGGCGACGGCCCCGGTGGCGTTCGGCTGCCTCTGGTCCCGCCGCCCCGCGCTGCTCCTCGCGGCGCTCATCCTCTACCTGCTCGCGATGCTCACCGACGCCGTCGACGGCTGGATCGCGCGGCGCACCGGACAGACGAGCGATTTCGGCGCGCTCGCCGACCCCCTGGCCGACAAGGTGCTCGTCATCGGCGCGCTCGTCGCCTTCCTGCGCGTCCCGCAGATCGACGTCCCGGACTGGGCGGTCTTCCTCATCATCGCCCGCGAGCTCATCGTCGGGACCCTGCGCGCGCTCGCGGCGGTCTCCGGCAAGGTGATCAAGGCCGGCACGGCCGGGAAGTGGAGCATGCTCGCGCAGAGCGTCTGCGTGCTCTTCCTGCTCGCGCTGCTCGCCGCGGCCGCCAACGGCATCCCAGTGGACACCCGCCTGCTCGGACTCTCGGGCCACCTGGTCGTGCTCTGTCTCGCCGCCAGCTGGGGAAGCGGCGCCCTCTACATCTATCGGGCGCGCGCCCTGCTGCGCCGCTCCTGGGAAGGCCCGGGCGAGCGGCCGTGATCGACCGACTCTGCCTCGAGATTGCGACCGGCGTCCATTTAAGTTATATTCCCGGCTGGCTTCTCCGACGGACGCCGCTCTCCCGTCTGGGTCTGCCGCCGCGCTGGACCGGCGGGGGGCTCGTAGGAACGGCGCTCGGATGGGCCCTGGTCGGGCTGCTGCCCTCGGACGGCTGGAGCGGAGCGGCGGCCCTCGCCGCCGCGGCCGGCGCCGCGGTCTTCGTCTGCGGCCGCGCCGAGAGCGTCCTGGGAGGACACGACGATCCGCGCATCATCTTCGACGAGACGGTCGGCTTCTGGTTCGCGGCGTACGGACACCCGCGCGCCTTCGCCCCGATGCTCGCGGCTTTCCTCCTCTTCCGCGTCTTCGACGCGTCCAAGCCCGGCCCCCTGCGCCGCCTCGACGCGCTCCCGGGAGGCCTCGGCGTGACGATCGACGACCTCGCCGCGGGCGTCCTCGCGAACCTCTCGCTCTGCGCGCTGGCCCTCGCGTTCCCCGCTCTGGCATGAAGCTCCTCCTCGCGCTCTTCGCCCTTCTCGCCGCGACCCCGGCCTGCGCGCAGCTCAGTCTGCCCGGTTTCGGCGTCGCCGCCTCCACCGTCGATGCCGTCGTGATCTCGTCGACCCCGTACACCGGGATCCTCCTGCCCGGCGACCGCGGCCCCTGGGTCGTGGGCGAGACCCGATTCACGGGCTACGTGAACGTGAGCGAGTACGCGCTCCAGAACCGGATCCGCGCCCGCCGCGGCGTCCTCTACACGCCCTCCGACGTCACCGGCGACGTGCGAGAGATCCAGACCCTGCCCGGAGTGCTCTCCGCCCGCGCAGACCTCTACGCGCAGCCGAACATGCCGGTCCCGGAGAACTACAACGGGATCTCGGTCTCCACGATGATGGTGCGCATCGTCTACACCATCGAGGAGAAGCCGCTCATCCTCCCGGGCCTCAAGGCGGGGGCGACCGAGGCGGCCCAGACGCCGCAGACCCAGCAGGCGGGGGGAGCGCAGGGGAAGACCGCCGCCAAGCAGGGTCCGCCGGTGAGCGTCAGCGGCGTCGTCTTCACGCCGACGGCCTACCGCGGGCTCGGCCGCGAGAACCGGCCGGGGCTCGGCCTCGACGTCAACACCCTCTATTACATCGGCCGCCTCTACGGGAAGAACGACTACTCGACGCGCAAGACCAACTACATCGACCGCATCGGGCAGTGGTTCGTCTGCATCGACGGGAAGATGCAGGTGCAGACGGAAGGGCAGTACCGCCCGGCGGTGGCGGCGGGCGCGATGGGCATCTTCGCCTTCCGCGACGCGCCGCAGCCCTCGTACCAGTCCTCCTTCAACGTCACCGTCAAGCCGACGGAGAAGAGCTCGAAGCAGATGGCGGGCGCCTACATGGTGGCCTCGAAGAAGGTCTACAACGTGCGCACGAGCCTGGGCTACATGCAGGGCAGCGCGGGCGACATGACGGCCTCGCTCTCGGAGTTCTTCGCGAAGGAGTCGCTGAACTTCAACGGGCACCCGAACCAATCGGCGACCTCGAAGAGCACGTTCTTCGCGAGCGCGCTGTACATGGTCAACCCGAGCTATCCGATCGGATTCGAGCTCGTCAAACCCAACGGCATGGTGCTGAACCCCTACCTGATCAACTTCAAGCTCGGCCGCTTCCTGCGGCTGAACTTCGACCTGGCCTACCTGAAGTTCCGCGGCGGCTGGGACCTGCTCGGCTCCTTCCACTTCCGCTTCACGCAGTTCCCCAAAGGGAAATAGGCACGCGCTCCCCGGCACACGCCCGGACAGGGGAAGAGGTCTGCCTCCCTGCACCCAGACCCCTGGAACCTGCGGTTCCCCCAAGCCGGGGGGCCCCCTCCCATGGGTGCCGGGGAGGCAGACCTCTTCCCCTGTCCTCGACTTCCTTCCGCTACTGCGCGCGCCACATACCCTTCCCCACTGTCCTCCCCCGCGGGGAGGGCAGGGTGGGGGGCCTCGTCGCAGAGGAAACCCCGCCATCCTCCTCTCGCCTTCCGCCATCCCCTCGTCGAGTCCACCCCGATAAACGCGGCCGACCTTGAAGTCGAGTCGAAGGTATCCCCTATCGGAGCCAGGTTCCAGCCCCGTCGCACTGTTCCCAGTAGGCGGCGCGAGCAGTCGCTACCGGCGCGCCGCCCCTGCGGCGGGCCTTAGCGCCGCAGGGACAACGCGAGTGGAGAACGACCTGCGCGTAGCCGACGGATAGGGGAACAAGGAAGTTCTTTTATAAACGCCGCATGCTAAGATTGTCGGCATGGGTACGGGTGACGCGGGCGGGCCGGCGGGGAAGCGGGACTGGGCGGTGGACCTCATGGGGTGGGTGACCGGGGGGCTTTCGCTTTACGCGCTGACGACGGGGGCGGGGTGGACGGAGAACGCGGCGCTCGTCTGGGTCTACCGCCTGGTCTCGGTCCTGACGCTGTTCGCGGCCTTCAAGCTCGTCCGACGGCGGGAGTGGGCCCGCAACGTCTTCATCATCCTGCTCGTGCTCTGGAACGGCTGGAACCTCTACGTCTGCGTCTCCGCCCTGCTCTCCTTCTGGATCTTCCCCGTCTCCCGCGTGGATCTGGCCGTGCTCGTCGCGGTCGCGGCCGCCTTCCTCGCCTTCACCGTCTGGGCCATCCGGCTCCTCTCGACGGAAGCGATCCGCTCCGAATTCCGTTAGGGGCTAGTCCAGCAGCGGGGTCTCGCGGAGCTCGAATTGCACGCGGCGGCCCAGGCGCTCCTGCTCGGAGACGAACTCGTCGAGGAGAAGGAGGCAGGCGGGGCGGACCTTCACGCAGCCGTTGGTGTCCCGGAAGCGGAAGTCCCGGGACTCGTACTTCCCGGCGTAGGACGGGTCGTTGAGCCGCTCGGGGTCCTCCCAGCGGTCGGTATGGAGCGCGAAGCCGGAGCGGCCGTAGGGGCCGACGTAGTAGCGCGGGTCGCGCGAAAGCTGCTTCGCCATGCGCGACTTCGCCGCCGCGCTCGCGGCCTCGGGTCGGCGTTCGAAGACGGGCCGCTCCGAGCCGTTCTCCGTCTCGGACCAGCGCAGGTCGATGGGGACGGCCGCGTTCGTCCTCGAGTACCAGTGCTTCCAGACGCCGGAGTAGCACGGCTTGCGTCCCGAAGACTTCGACGCGACGCGCGCTTTCGTATCGGCGTCGTGCGCGAGGTCCGCGGGAGAGTTGAGCAGCTCGACCTCGCAGCGCTCGGGAGAGATGAGCCCCGCGTCGTAGACGCCGGGCACGCTGGCCCCGTCGGGCTCCGTCATCGGCGCGTAGTAGACCGTCGTCCCCGCGATGACGCCGCGGACCCAGCCGGCGCGCTCCGAGCGGGACGTCACGCCGCGACCGAGGGCCTCGCACTGATGGGGGCCTGCGTCCGGGCCCTCCTCGAGCTCGAAGCTCACGACCCCGGCCTGCGCGCGGTCGGACGGAAGGAGCACGAGCGCGCGGGAGACGCTCGCGCCTGCGGAAGAGGGAATGCCGTTGAGCCCGAGGGTCGCCGCCCGCGACCTCAGCGCGGCGGTGAGCTCGTCATGAGCCGGCCGATCGGTCGGGATGGATGCCGGCACGAGCACCGCGTCGGCGACGACCGCGGCGGCATGCGCCGCCGCGCACGACAGGAAGAACAGCCCGGATATCCCGCCGAGCAGCGTCCTGGAGAACGGGGATATCCGGGCTGACACGTAGAGGGACTCTTAGGCCGCGACGGGCAGGCGGAGCAGCTCGCGGGTCTTCGCGCGCGCCTCGCGGTCGGCGCCGAGCACGGTCTCGAGGTCCCGGGCGGGCGTGCTGCCGCACATGCGCATGACCTTCTCGACGGTCTTCGGGATCTCGAGGTAGCCGGCCTTCCCCTGGAGGAAGGCGCCGACGACGACCTCGTTGGAGGCGTTCATGACGGCGGGGAGGGTGCCTCCCGCGTGGGCGGCGTCGTAGGCGAGCTGGAGGCAGCGGAAGGTCTCCTTGTCGGGCCGCTCGAAGGTCAGCTTCGCGACCTTCTCGAAGTCCAGGCGCAGGCGCTCGTTCTCGAGCCGCTCGGGGTAGCCGAGCGCGTACTGGATGGGCAGGCGCATGTCGTGGCAGCCGAGCTGGGCCATGATGTTGCCGTCGACGAACTCCACCATGGAGTGGATGATGCTCTGCGGGTGCACGACGACGTCGACGCGGTCGACGGGCATGTCGTAGAGCCACATGGCCTCGATGACCTCGAGGCCCTTGTTCATGAGGGTCGAGGAATCGATGGTGATCTTCGCGCCCATGTTCCAGGTCGGGTGCCCGAGCGCCTGCTCGGCCGAGATGTTGATGAGGTCGTCGAGGCGCCGGCCGCGGAAGGGGCCGCCGGAGCAGGTCAGCACGAGGCGGCGCACCTCGGCGCGCTTCTCGCCGTTGAGGCACTGGAAGAGGGCCGAGTGCTCGGAGTCGATGGGCATGAGCGTCACCCCGGCCTTGCGCACGGCGGGCATGACGAGCTCGCCGGCGGCGACGAGGGTCTCCTTGTTGGCCAGCGCGATGTTCTTGCCCATGGCGACGGCCTCGAGGGTCGGGCCGATGCCGACGGCGCCCACGACGGCGGTGACGACGGTGTCCGCCTCGGGGAGCGTCGCGATGCGGGAGGCCGCGTCGGGCCCGCCGTACACCTCGACGCCGGGGGGGACCAGGGAGCGCAGCTTCTCGGCGGCGGCCTTGTCGGCGAGGGCGACGGCCTTGGGCTTGAACTCGGCGGCCTGCCGGGCGACGAGCTCGACCTCGTTGAAGGAGGCGAGGCCCGCGACCTTGAACTTGTCGGGGAACTGGCGGACGACGTCGAGGGTCTGCGTGCCGATGGAGCCGGCGGAACCGATGATGGAGAGCTGTTTCATGCCCTCATTATATCGTTTTCGGCGGGGGGACCGTCGACGGCATCGGACCCGGTCGCCGGATGGGCCCCTCGGCGGAGCGAAGGCCTAACGCGGGCGGGACTTCTCGAGGGCGGCGAGGGCCGCGGGAAGGTAGCGGCGGGCTTCCTCGTAGCCGGGCTCGACGCGCAGGGCCTCCTGGAGCTCGGAGACGACGCGGGGCCAATCGCGGTTCCAGTAGAGCACGGCGAGGTTGTAGCGGGCCTTGACCATGCGCGGGTTCAGCGCGAGCGCCTTGGCGTAGCTCCTCTCGGCGTCCTCGCGGCGGCCGATCTTCTCCTGCGCGACGCCCAGGTTGACGAGGGCGTCGGAAGCGGCGAGGCGCACCCCGTCCTTCACGTCGGGCAGCGACCGGTACTCCTCGGTGAGCCCGAGCATGGCGTCGTGCACGCCTTCGGCGAGCCCGTAGTACCGGGCGCCCGAGGCCCAATCGCCGGCGCGGCTGGCCATGAAGCCGAGGTAGACCGGCGCGTCGGCGAGCAGCCACTTCATCGCCCAGGCGGCCAGCAGGGCCCGGCGGGCCTCGGCGTCGCGGCCCTTCTCCATGAAGGCGGCCCCGAGCCGCTGGAGGGCGACGGCGTGGGCCTCGACGAGGTCGGCGGTGAAGAAGTCGGGGCGCTGGTCGTAGCGGTAGTCCCCTCGGCGCACGAGGAACTCCCAGGGCGCCGCGGAGGGCACTCCCTTCTCGGAGAGCGGGAGGAGCAGCCCCCTCGGGGCGCCGATCTCGAGGCCGGGAGGGAAGTCCACGTCGGTGGTGGCGAAGACGGGCCCCTCGTTGGCGCGGACGAAGCCCCGGAACTCCTCGGTGCTGCGCAGCGGGCCGAGGAGCAGCGGCTTCGGATAGCGGACGGCGGGCGAGCGCTGGAGCCAGGCGCTGTGCGCGAGGCCCTGCCCGACGATGCGCACGTCGGGCCGCAGACCCTCGACGCGCTGGTAATGCCAGAGACTGAAGAACTGCACGTCCTTCTTCGCGACGACGACCGCGTCCTTCGGCGCCGAGCGCAGCACGTTGAGCGCGTAGTCGCGGTCGAGGAGGTTCCAGCGGCGGTCGAGGCGGGCCCAGCGGCCCATGAGCCAGGGCTGAAGGGCGAGCGCGCAGAGGAGGAGCACCCGGAGGACCGGCCTCGCGCCGACGGCCCCCGCCGCGAGCCCGGGCACCGCTTCGGCCAGCACGGCCGCGAGGACGAGGTCCGAGAGCAGGTAGTGCGGCTCGACGATGGCGAGCGCGTGGGGGTTGGGCGGCATGTTGGCGAGGAAGAGGAAGAGCGGCCCGCTGAGCAGGTAAAGCAAGGCGTAGGCCGCGCCCCGACGAGGGGCGCGGCCTAAAGCCCCGGCTCCGAGGACGACGAGGAGGAGTCCGAGCGGGCCGAAGGCCTCCCAGAGGTGGAGCGCGTAGACCTTCAAGTTGGGCAGGAAGTTCGCGCCCGCCGCGTAGTTCTTCGAGAGCAGGTCGAGGGTCCCGCCGTAGCCGCGGCGGGTGAGCGAGCCGACCAGATTGTAGAGCGTGGCCGGATGGTTCCAGTCGAGCCAGGGCCCGCGCAGAGAGCGCAGGGGCAGATAGAGGTAGACCGCGAGCCCGACGACGCCCGCCGCAAGGGCGGGGAGGTACGGCCTCAGGGCGCGCAGGAAGGCGCGCGGCCCGGGACCGGCCGGAGCGGGCGGCGGGACGGCGAGGAGGAAGAGCCCGGGCGCCCAGAGCAGGAGGTCCGTGCGGTTGCCGAGCGCGAGCCCGTAAAGAAGGAAGAAGGCGCTCAGCCGGCGCGGCGAGCGCTCCCGGCTCTGCGCGAGCGCGAGGAAGAGCAGGCCCGCGGCGAAGAGAAGCGTGAGCGAATACATCTCCTGGACGCCGCAGACGTTCCAGAAGGTCGGGTTCGTCGCGAGGAGGAGTACGGCGGCGAAGGCGCCCGCAGGGCCGCAGGTCCCGGCCAGCGCGAGCCAGAGCAGGGCGAGGGCGCCGGCGCCGGCGAGCGCCGAGAGAAGGTTGAGGCGGTAGGCGTGAGTGCCGGCGGGAAGGAGACCGGCGAGGCGTCCGGACATCACGTAGACGGGATAGCTGGGAGGATGGGAGACGCCGAGCGTCCAGGTGCTCGCGCTCATCTCGCCCGCGTCGCGGTAGGGCGCGAGCGTGGGCGGCATCGTCCAGAGATAGAGCCCGAAGGAGAGCAGGAAGACCGCCGCCGCGGCAGTGCGGCGGTTCTCCTGCCGAGTAAGATCGGCCCAGCTCATCGTCGGCTCCTCCGCACGGCCTCGTCGCGCCAGGCCCGCAGCTTCGCGTCGCCGGGGTCGAGCGCGAGCGCGCGCTCGAAGGCGTCTGCGCTCTCGGCCCAGCGGCCCCGGCCCCAGTAGAGCGCGGCCAGATTATGCCATGCCGCGGGGGTCGGCGTCTTCGCGACGGCCTCGCGGTACGCGCGCTCGGCGTCCTCGAAGCGCCCCTGCTTCTCGAAGGCGACGGCGAGGTTCGCGCCGGCCTCCCCGTCCCCGGGCGCGGCGTCGAGCGCGAGCCGATAGGCGCGCTCGGCGGCCGGCCAGTCGCCCGCCTCTCCGGCGAGCCAGCCCGCCCACTGCGCGGCGCGCGAGACCGACGGTCCCAGCCAGAGGACATCGGGGCCCAGACGCAGCGCCGAGCGCAGCAGGAGGAGCGCCTCGGGGCGGCGGCCGCGCGCGGCGAAAGCGGAGGCCTCCATGAGCGGGTAGAGGGGCACGAGCGCGCGGTAGCGATAGTGCGCGCGCGCCTTCGCTTCGTCGAAGCGGAGGGCGTAGGCTTCCCAGAGCGCGGGGCCCTGCGGGGTCTCGAAAGCCGCGCTCCCGGAAGGCTCGAGCCGCCGCAGGATCCCGGCGAGCGCGAGCGCGCGGCCGGGCACGATCTCGTCGCGCAGCGTCGAATAGAAGACGGGCCGCTCGAGGGCCATCCGTTCCTCGACCTCGACGCGGCGCCGCTCCTTCTGCGCGCGGGGGAGCCGGCGGAAGTCCGGGCCGTAGGCGCCGCGGAAGACGAGGCCTCCGCGGTCGTGGAGCGCGAGGTCTCCGCGCAGGCCCTCGCCGTAGACCGCGGCGGCGAGGGTGTAGAAGGTGTCGTCGCCGCCGTCCATGAAGAGGGCGGCGCGGCGCGGCAGGGAGCGCAGGAGGTTCCGCCCGTAGTCGTGCGCCGCGTAGTCGCCGCGCCCGCTCCAGCCCCCGGCGGCGGCGAACGCGCGGCCGCAGGGCAGCAGGAGCAGCGCCGTCAGCGCGGCGGACGGCAGCCGCGCGCCGAGGAGCTCCGTCCCGCGAGCGGCCAGCAGCGCCAGAGCGAGCCAGGAGAGCGGCTGGAAGCGTTCGAGCGCGCCCGTCGTCAGCGCGTCGAAGGGCGGGTTCCCGAGGATGAGGAAGCCCGGGCCGCAGAAAAGCGCGAGGAGACCGGCGAGCAGGAGCTCCGGGCGGCGCTCCTTCGCGCGGGAGAGGGCCCAGCCGCCGAGCAGGGCGAGCAGGAGCCCTCCCGGGCCGAAACCCCGGACGGCCTCGCCGAGCCAGCGCCCCAGCTGGGCCGCGGCCCCGCCGAGGCGGCCTCCCTGCGCCCCCTCCACCGTCAGGGCGAAGGAGCCGTAGTCCCGGCGCAGGAGGACGTGGAGGAAGCGCGGGAGGTCGACGGGATGTCCCCAGTCGAGCGGCGGAGAGGCGCGCGCGCGCAGCGGGAGATAGGCGTACGCCGCCAGCCCGAGAAGCGCAAAGCCCGTCAGGAACGCGAGGCCGCGCCAGGCCCGCACGGGAGCGGGGCGCGCCCAGGTCCAGGCCGCGGCGAGCAGCGCGGGGACGGCGAGGGCGAGGGTCTGGTGGTTCGCGCCGCCGAGCCCGAGCAGGAGCCCGAGCAGGGCCATCGGCCTCTCGTCGAAGGCGCGCTCGCGGAAGCGGCAGAGGGTCCAGACGCAGGCCGCGGCGAGGAGCCAGTGCAGGGAGAAGACCTCGGCCCCGAGAGCGCTCCGCAGCCAGGGGGGGGAGAGCGTCAGCGAGAGCGCCCCCACGAGCGCCGGGACGAGGCCGAGCCCGAGGAGGAGAAGGGCGTCGACGAGGACGGCGGCGGCGCCGGCCGCGCAGAGCGCCGAGAAGAGGTTGGTCCTCCACGCCCAGCCCGCCAGCGGGACCAGCGTCCCCACCAGATGGGCGCCGAGGGAGTGGAGCGGATAGCCGGGCGCGTGCGCGACGCCGAGCGTCGCGGCGGAGGCGACGAGCTCTCCGGAATCGCCGAAGCCCACGCCGGGAGCGAGGGAGAGGACCCCGAGCGCGCCGTGCGCGAGGAAGACGGCGGCCGCGACGAGGGGGCGGCGCCCGTTCACAGGAGCCCTCCCCGCCGGCGCAGCGTCCACTCGGCGAGCAGGACCGCGCAGAGCGCCCACAGCCAGAGCGGGGACGCCCACAGCGCCCGGCGGCCGAGCACGGCGCGCGCGCGCGGCGCCTCGCGCGCCTCCCCGTAGAAGGCGTCGGGCTCGAGGCGGTCGAGGTCGCAGTAGCGCCCGCCCGATTGCTCGGCGAGCGCCTTCAGGCGCCGGCGGTCGAGCGGGGCGTCGCCCCTCGGGGGCTCCCACAAGAACGAGGTCTCGTCCTCGCCCCAGGCCTCGCCGCGCCGGCGCGCCCAGGCGCGCAGGCGGTGGCGGCCCTCGGCGAGGTCGGAGAGCTCGAACTGATAGAGGCCCGGCTCGCGCTCGTAGAAGGGGGCGGGCTTCTGGGTCCCGTCCGGACGCGTCCAGAGCGCTCGCAGGTCGACCTCCGCTCCGGGCAGCGGGCGGAAGTGCTCGTCGAAGACGCGCAGGGTCACGACGGCCGGCTCGCGGGAGGGCATGCGCTCGGGCAGGGGGGAGAACTTCACCTTCTTCAGGTCGAGGCTCCCGGTCAGGTACTCGACCGCGCGGTTCCAGAAGCGCGGATAGAACGAGGAGAGCCGCCAGTCCCTTCCGCCCCCGAGCTTCCAGCGCCAGGTCGAACCGCTGGTCAGCAGCATCACCTTCCCCTTGCCGAACTCGCGCAGCGCCAGCACGGGCAGCGGCTCGCCCGCGGCGGTCTTCTCCGTGGGATGGCGCAGCAGCACCGTCGAGCCGGGGCGCACGGAGGCCAGGCGGGTCCAGCCCTCGAGGGGCGCGACGCCCTTCCAGAGCTCCGCGCTCGCCGCCGCGCTCTCGCCGATGTTCAGGAGCGGGTGCTCGGGCCGGACGGCGACGGGGGAGAACGCGCCCTCGCGGTGGTCGTCGGTCTCGGGAGAGAGGGTGACGGGCAGGGTCTCCTCGAGCGGGGTCCCGTGGTAGCCCGCTTTCGTGAAGGCGTTGGAGCCGCCGATGAGAAGGAGGGCCCCTCCCTCGGAGACGAAGCGCTTGAGGTTCTGGAGGTAGGCCTGCGGCAGGGCGAAGCGCGTGTAGTCGAAGTCGTGGAGGATGAAGAGGTCGAACTGCGAGAGGTTCTGGACGAAGATCTCCTGCGCGGGGAAGGGGATCAGCGAGAGCTCGTTGTCCGCGACCGGGCTCACGTTCTCGGGGTTGCGCAGGATGACGAAGGAGACGAGCTCGTGGTTGGGGTCCGACTTCAGGTACTCGCGCAGGTGCGAGTACTCGAAGCTCGGACGGCCGGCCAGGTACATGATGCGGTACTTCTGGCGGATGACCTCGACGCCCGCCTCGCGCCGCGCGGAGAGCGGTGCGCGGCCGGGGAGCACGGCCTCCGCCTCGACACGGCAGCCCATGCGGCCGAGAGCGACGGCCTCGGCGGTGAAGCTCGCGGTCAGGACCTCGTAGGGCTTCTCGACGAGGAATGTGCTCTGCGCGAGCGTCCGCCCCTCGCGCACGAGCCGCGCGCGCACGCGGGCGCCGGCGAGCGCGGTGGCTTCGAGAGTCGCGCTCACCGGGAAGCGGCCGTGCAGGAAGACGAAGTCCGGCGCGCCGAGCGCCGTGAGCGCGAGGGCCGGACGAAGCGCCTTCGGCCCGACCCCGGCCGCGTCCACGGGAGCGCCGAGGCGGGAGAGCGCGGGCGCGAGCGCGGGCCCGTCCTCGAAGGCGCCGTCGGAGAGCAGGAGCACGCGCGAGGGCGGGGCCCCGGCGTCGAGCACGTCGGCGAGCGCCGCGGAGGGGTCGAGGCCCGCCGCGCCCGGGCGCAGGGACTCGAGCTCGTCGAAGGAGAGGCGGCGCGCGCCGCCGGCCGCGGCGTAGAGGGAGACCTCGAAGCGGCGCTCGAGCGCGCCGCGCCGCTCGCGCAGCCAGCGCGCGGCGCGGGTCAGGCGCGCGGCGCCGCGGTCGTCGGAGGACTGCATGCTCGGGCCGGCGTCGACGAGCACGGCGAGCCGCGGCTTCGCCGAGCGCTCCTCGAGCGACTCGAGGACGGGGCGTGCGAGCACGAGCGCGAGCAGAGCGAAGGCCGCCGCGCGCAGCAGACGCGGGCCCCGCGGGACGCCGCGCTGCAGGCGCCAGGCGAGGAGGAGGACGCCGGACGCGGCGGCGGCGAGCGCCCACTCGGCGGGACCGGCGTCGAGCGCGAGTCGCCAGCTCACGGCGTTCCCTGCCGCATCTTCTCGAGGATGAAGGGCTGGTGCACGGCGTCGGCCTTGTAGCTGCCGGTCAGCGCGTACATGACGATGTTGAGCGTCAGCTTGCGCGCGTCGAGCCGCCGCGCCTCGCCGAGTTCGTAGACCGGGCGGCCGAGCGGGTCCCTGGCCAGGGCCCCGAGAACGTCGTCGCGCGTGTACACGACGGCGGTGCGGCCGCCCCAGTCGACGCCCTCGACGACGCCGGAGACGCTCGCCCGGCCGCCGACGCGGCGCGCGAGGAAGAAGGTCTTGAAGAGGACGTGGTCCTGCGGCAGCGGCCGGAGCTCGGCGTCGGGGAGCGCCGTTCGCAGCGTGGAGCGCACCCAGCGGTCGAAGGGGGAGACCTTGAGGCCGGAGGCGTCGTCGATCCAGAGGAAGCCGCCGGCGCCGAGCCAGTCGCGCAGGACGCGCCGCTCCTCCTCCTGCAGCGGCGGCGGCTCCTGGCGTCCGGAGAGCACGAGCATCGGCGTCGAGAAGAGCGCGGGGTCCGAGAGATCGAGTTCGCGGCGCTCGTCGGCGCAGAGCACGCTCGTGACGCTCGTCAGGAACGCAGCGACCTCGCGGTGCACGCCGGGGTAGGGGTCCCAGCCCCCGGAGTGGCGCCACTGCGACCACACGAAGCGCTCGCCGGGCGGCTCGGCGCGCAGCGGCGGGGCGGCGGAGAGCGCCAGGAGGGCCGCGAGGAAGACGGGCGTCTTCATGAAGGCCTCCCCGTCCGCGTCAGGACGAGCTCGAGCCCCAGCAGCAGCAGCGCGCAGGCGAGCGCGAGCGTGCGCGCCTCGCGTCCATAGACGGCGAGGAGGAAGTCCTCGCGCAGCGCCTCCAGGCGCATGAGCGGCCAGGGCGGGGAATCCGCGCGCAGGTCGCCCTCCCCGCCGGAGCGGTCGAGGTTGACGGCGAAGGGCTCCGCCTCTCCCTCGCCGCCTTCCGGACGCATCCAATAGAGTCCGGGTTCGCGCGTATCGGCGTAGACGGCCCGTCGCTCGCGCACGACGAGCGTCGAGCGGCGGCCGTCGGGCGCGAGCACCGAGACCCGGGCGGGGGTCTGCGCGCCCGCGCGCCACTCGCGCGCGTACGGCTCGCCGACGAGCACCGCGTCCCAGCGCCCCTCCCCGCCGTAGGCGCTCAGGCGCGCGAGCGAGGTCTCGACGAGGGCGGCGAAGGCGGGCTTGAGCGCCAGGTTCGTCCAGCGCAGATCGAAGGAGGAGGCCCAGAGCAGCACGCGCCCGCGCCCGAAGGAGCCCTCCACGAGGAGGGGCTCGCCGGCTCCGTCGCGCAGGCGGATCCGCGCGTCCGCGGCCGGCTCGAGCGCGTAGCGGCGCCCGAGGACGACGCCGGAGAGCTCGAAGTCCGCCCAGCGGAAGCGGCCGCGGCCGGGAGCCTCGTCCTCGACCTCCTCGGGCCTCAGCCCGGCGGCGGGGGGGGCATAGGCGGCGCCGAGGCGGCCCGGCAGCAGCGGCGCGAGCGCGCCGAACGAGTTCTCGGCGCGCAGGTCGTTCTCCTCTCGCGCCGCCCCTTCGGCGCTCGAGCGCGCCGAAGGGGCGGCGCGGGAGCCCGCCAAGACCCAGAGTCCGCCGCCGCGCAGGACGTGCCGCTTGAGCGGTTCGGCGACCTCGGGCGGGACCTCCTTGAAGTCGTCGAGGACGACGGCGGCGTAGTCCTCCAGACGCAGCTGGCGCAGGCGCCCGCCGTCGGCCTCGTCGAGCCGGAAGGGCAGCCGTCCGCCCTCGGAGAGGAGCTCGCGCAGGAACCAGCCGCCGCGCCCCGCGGCGAGCGCGTCGGGGCCCCCGTGCAGGTAGAGGATGCGCGGGCGGGGCTCGACCTTCAGCGCGAGGTGCCAGGCGTCGTCGGCGGCGAGCGCGTCGCGCCGCAGCTCGAGGCGGCCGCTGAGCGAGCCGTCGAGAGGGGCGTCGGCCTGGAACTCCTCCACCCGAGGGGTGCCGTCCCCGAGAGAGACCTCGCGGCGTTCGACGCGGCGTCCGCGCAGCCAGAGGTCGAGCCCCGCGCTCCCGGAGGAACCGTAGGACTCCAGGCGCGCCGCGAATCCGGGCCGCTCGCCCCCCGTCGCGGGACGGACCTCGCGCACCGCGGCGTTGGCCGGCGAGGACCCCCAGCGCAGACCGAGCACGACGACCTCCGGGTCCCAGCCCTCGAGCCGCTCGAGCCCGCCGGAGGGCAGGGTCCGCAGCGCATGGCGGGCGCCGTCGGAGAAGAGGACGATGGCGCGCCGCCGCCCTCGCGCGCCGCGCTCGCGCTCGAGGAAGCGGTAGGCGTCCTCGAGTGCGCGGCGCAGGTCGGTACCCTTCCAGCCCGGGCGCATGCGCTCGAGCGCGGCCTCCGCGGCCGGGCGGTCCGCGCTCCAGCGGAGCTCTCCGTCGAGGCCGGCGGAGAACGCGGAGAGCGCCGCTCGGTCGGCCGGGCGCAGCAGGCGCAGGAACTCCCGGGCGGAGGCGGCGGCGCCCTCGAAACGCGGACGCCCGTTCTCCTCTGCGCGCATCGACCACGAGGAATCCACGAGCAGGACCGCGTCGAGCCCGTCCTCCGCGCCGCCGGCGGCCCGGGCGCCCGGGCGCAGCACGGGGCGCGCGAAGGCGGCGACGAGAGAGGCGAGCGCGAGGACGCGCAGAGCGAGCAGCAGCCACTGACGCAGGCGGGTCGAGGGCATCGCGCGGCGGTACGCGGCGCGCAGGAGCGCGAGGTCGCTGAAGGGACGGCGCGCGGCGCGGCGCAGGAAGAGGAGGTGGAGCAGCACCGGCGCCGCCGCCAGCGGCAGCGCCCACAGGAGCTTCGGCGCCAGGAAGGTGATCATGCGAGCAGGCGCGTGAGCCCGGCCGTCCAGTCTCCGTCGGTGTAGAAGACGCCGTAGCGCGCGCCCGCCGAGTGGAAGCCGGCCTCGTAGAGGCGCTGGCGCTCGTCGAAGAGGCGCCGGTAGCTCGCGCGCAGGAGCCCGACCTCGCAGCGCAGGCTCTCGCCGCCCTCGAGGGGCTCGAAGAGCGTCGGGCCGTCCCAGGGAAGGTCGCGCTCGGAGGGGTCCAGCACCTGGAGGACGAAGACCTCGTGGCGGCGCGCGCGCAGCGCGCGCACCAGCGAGAGGAACTCCGTCGCCTCGCCCAGGAGGTCGCTGACGACGAGCACCAGCGAGCGGCGCGGCAGGCGCACGGCGGCCCGGCGCAGGACGACCGCGGGGTCGGTCTCGCCGGAGGGGGAGGCCTCCGCGAGCGCGCGGTCCATCGCGTCGAGCTGCGGCAGGCCGCGGCGCGGGGGGAAGGCCGCGCGCTCGTCGCCGTCGAAGAGCGCGAGCCCGGCGGAGTCGCCGCCGGCGAGCACGAGATAGGCCAGCGCGAGGGCGAGGCGGCGCGCGAGCTCCCACTTGGGGGCCCGGCCCCCGTCGGCGTACGCCATCGAGCCCGACGCGTCGAGGAGGAGCTGGGCGCGCAGCGACTTCTCCTCCTGGTACTCGCGCACGAAGTAGCGCTCCTTGCGCGCGTAGACCTTCCAGTCGAGGCGGCGCGGCTCGTCGCCCGGGACGTAGAGCCGGTGCTCGGCGAACTCCTGCGCGAAGCCGCGGCGCCGGCTGCGGTGGCGTCCGCCGAGGTGTCCGTCGACGACGAGGCGGCGCAGGTCGAAGCGCAGGTTCCTGAGCTTCGCCAGCTCCACGGCGTCGAGACAGCGCATGCGGAGGACTTAGAGGAGGCGGCCGATGAGCTCGTCGACCCGCACGCCCTCGGCCTCGGCCTGGAAGTTGAGGACGAGGCGGTGGCGCAGGATGGGCCGCGCGATGGCGAGCACGTCGGAGGCGTCGACGGCGAGCCGGCCGGAGAGCAGCGCCCGGGCCTTCGCGCCCAGGATGAGGGCCTGGCTCGCGCGGGGACCGGCGCCCCAGGAGACCCAGCGCCGCACGAAATCCGGGCTGCCGGCCTCGTGCGGGCGCGTACGGCGGGCGAGGCCGACGGCGAGGTCCACGACGGCGGAGGTCACGGGCACGCGCCGGACGATGTCCTGCAGCGCGAGGACCTCGGGGCCGCCGAGGGTCTTGCGCAGCTCGACGGTCTGCGCGCCGGTGGTCTCGACGACGATGCGCTTCTCGTCCTCGAGCGGGGGATAGTCGATGTTCACCTGGAGGAAGAAGCGGTCGAGCTGCGCCTCGGGGAGGGGATAGGTGCCCTCCTGCTCGATGGGGTTCTGCGTCGCCATGACGAAGAAGGGGAGCGGCAGCGCGTGCGTGCGGCCGCCCGCGGTGACCTGGCGCTCCTGCATCGCCTGAAGCAGCGCGGCCTGGGTCTTGGGCGGGGTGCGGTTGATCTCGTCGGCGAGCACGAGGTTCGCGAAGACGGGCCCCTTCACGAAGCGGAAGGAACGCTCGCGGGTCTGCGGGTCCTCCTGGAGCACCTCGGTCCCGGTGATGTCGGAGGGCATGAGGTCCGGCGTGAACTGGATGCGCTGGAACTCGAGGTCGAGGATGCGCGCGAGGCTCGAGAGCAGCAGCGTCTTCGCCAGGCCCGGGACGCCCACGAGCAGGCAGTGGCCGCCGGCGAAGAGCGCGGTGAGGAGCTGGTCGACGGCCTCGCCCTGGCCGATGACCGCCCGGCCCAGCTGCTCGAGGATGTCGCGGCGGGCGGCCTGGAGCTTCTCGGCGAGTTCAAGGTCTTTGGTGGCGGTCATGATAGGCACAATCTACATAAACGGGCGCGCCCGTGACAAATCGCGCGCGGCGCGCACACGCGCGCGTTCGGGACGCGGGTGGAAGGGCGCCGCGCTGATTTGGCATAATCCCAATCATGATTTACCTCTACCGTCTGAAGGCGTATCTCCTCTCGGGCGGCTTCACCCTGCTGCCGCTGGTGCTGCTCTCCGTCTACTCGCTCGCCCTCGCCTGGGAGCGCTACCGCTTCTTCCGCCGCTCCCTCGACGGACTGCCGCGCTTCCTCGAGCGCATGCGGGCCCTCGTCGTCGACGACAAGCTCAAGGACGCCCTCGCGCTCTGCCGCCAGTACCCGGGGATGGCCTCCAGCGTCGTGCAGGCCGCCCTCGTCGGCCCGACCGGCAAGGAGGAGCGCCTCAACGCCGTCGAGCGCGCCATCGGCCGCCAGACCGCGCGGCTCGAGGAGCGCCTCGCCATCCTCGGCACGCTCGGGAGCATCGCGCCCTTCATCGGCCTCTTCGGCACCGTGCTCGGCGTCATGCGCGCCTTCAAGGACCTCGCGCACGCCACCGGCGCGGGCCCGGGCGTCGTCGCCGTCGGCATCTCCGAGGCCCTCATCGCGACCGCGGCCGGCCTTTTCGTGGCGATCCCCGCCGTCGTGGCCTATAACTACTTCACGACGAAGGCCAACCACTTCGCCGACGAGATGCGCTGGGTGAGCGAAGAGGTCCTCGACCGCCTCACCGAGAAGACCCCCTCATGATCCACAAGGTCCAGCGGCGCCGCATCATGGCGGACATGAACCTCATCCCGCTCATCGACGTCTCGCTCATCCTCGTCATCATCTTCATGATCCTCACCCCGGTCCTCGTGCAGTCGCAGCTCACCGTGCGCCTGCCCTCCTCGACCGCGGGCTCCCCGGTCCCCGTCGAGTCCACCGTGCGCGTTCAGCTCGGACGCGACGGACGCGTGACCGTGGACGGGCGCGACGTGCGGCCCGACCGCCTGGAGCGGGAGCTCGCGCTCCTGCTCGGCGGCGCCGCCTCCAAGACGCTGCTCGTCCAGGCCGACCGGGTCGTCGAGGTCGAGCGCGTCGTCCGCGTGCTCGACGCCGCCAAGAAGCTCGGCGTCGGCAAGCTCGGCATCGCGGTGGTGCCGGAAGGATGACGACCGCCGTCCGCCTGAGCCCCCGGGACGCCGCGCGGGAGGTCCTGCGCGACGCGGGGCTCGGCGACGCCGCCCTCAACCCGTTCCTGCTGCGCTCCGCCCTCGCCCACGGCGCCGCCGCCGTCGCCCTCTTCGCGCTCGTGCAGGCGCACTGGGTGAAGCCGGAGCAGGTCTACCGCATCGACTTCATCGGCGCGACCGGGACCATCCAGAACCGCGACCGCGAGGCCGGCGCGAGGCCCTCCGCCCCGCCGGCCGCCCGGCCGGCCGCCGCGAAGCCCGCGCCGCTGCGGGACCCCGACGCCTTCCCCGTCCGGCGCCTGCAGCGCTCGCTGCCTCGCCCGAGCATCCTCGAAAGCCCCGACGCGAAGCCCGAGCGCCGGACCGCCCCGGCCCCCGCCGCCGAGGCGCCGCCCTCCGCCTCCAAGGGCCTCTCGGTCGGGCCGGGGTCGGGCGGCTCCGTCGCCCCGGACATGCCCAACTTCCCGTACCCGTGGTACCTGACCTCGATGCGCTCCTCCCTGTGGGACCGCTGGGCGAAGCGGATGCCGGACCTCGCCGGCGAGTGCGGCATCGCGTTCACCGTCCTGCGCGACGGCGGGGTCGTGGACCTCCTCATCGAGACGAGCTCGGGAGACGGCGGCTTCGACTATGCCGCGCTCAGCGCCGCGCGCGAGGCCGGGCCTTTCCCTCCCCTGCCCTCCGGCTTCCCGGAGCCCTTCCTCCGCGTGCACGTCAACTTCCGTTCGGGATGAACGACATGGCCAACGAGAGCTGCGCGAAGTGCTGCAAGAACATGTCCCTCGTGAAGCGTTGGTTCCGCTGCACGAAGTGCGGCTCCTGGTTCTGCCCCAGCTGCATGGACCGCTTCTGCCTCTTCTGCCGCGCCCCCGTAGAGGAGAAGCCCCGCTGATGCGCTTCCTCCTCGGCGCGCTGTTGCTCGCGCTCCCGGCCTCCAACGCCGGAGCCCGGCCCCCGGCCCCGAAGTCCCGCCGTGCCCACGCCCGAACCGCCGCCCCGCCGGCGGCGAAAGCGCCGGTCCGCGTGCGCTACGACGTCTCCTACTTCCGGAGCGCGGACCCCGCCGCGGTCCTCGAACGGCGCAGGACGCTGGGAGAGGTCTTCGGCTCCTCCCTGCTCAAGAAGCTGCGCATCGTCCGCTTCGAGGAGGGCTACGCGCTGCTCTACCCGCGCCGGGGCAACGAGGCCGGCGCCCGCCAGACGGCGGAGGGACACGGCCGCGTCCTCTCCGCGCGAGGACTCGGCGAAGCGCTCGTCGTCGAACACCGCGACTGGATCGAGTTGCCCGAGCGCGAAGTGCGCGCGCTGGCGAAGAAGCGGCCGACGCCTAGCCCCGTCATGCTCCCGCTCCCGCCGGCCGTCTCGGCTCCGGCCGCGCCGTCCGCCCCCTCGACCGGGACGGCGGCCGCCGCGCCCTTTCCGAGCCCCGCCCTCCAGGCCGCCGCGACGGCTCCCGCGCCCTCCTCCCCGATGACGACGGCGACCCCGCCTGCCGCCCCTCTCCCATCCCATGGGAGAGAGGGTGGGGGTGAGGCGGCCGGAGGCACCGACATCTCCACGGACCTGCCCGCGGCGGTCGGCGGCTCGTCGCTCGCCGTCGTCGCCGCGTCCACCGCCCCCGCCGCCGACACCGCCCCCGTCGCCGCGTTCCCGGCGTACACCCCGGAACAGCGGGCCGCCGCCGTCGAGCTGCGCAGCCGGCTCGAGTCCACGCTCCAGCAGTACATCGACCAGCTGCGCCGCATGAAGCGCATCTCCTCCGACGAGCAGACGGCATGGTACGTCTTCGATTTCACGAGCGGGGAGAAGCTCGTCGAGATCAATACGGACGTCAAGCTGCAGGCCGCGAGCCTCATCAAGCCCTTCATCGCGCTCGCTTTCATGCACGAGGTCCGGGAAGGCCGCCTCGCCTACGACGACGACGCGCGCCGGCGCTTCGAGAAGATGATCCAGCATTCGAGCAACATCCAGACGAACTGGGCGATGCAGAAGCTGGGAGGCCCCAAGGAGGTGGAGCGGCTCCTGCGCGAGCACTACGGGCACGTCCTCAAGGAGATCGAACTCGTCGAGTACATCCCCGCGGGAGGACGCACCTACAAGAACAAGGCGTCGGTGGCGGACTACGGGCGCTTCCTCTTCGCCCTCTGGAAGGACGAGCTCCCGGGCGCCGAGGAGATCAAGCGTCTCATGGCGCTGCCCAAGCGCGACCGCCTGCACACGCGCACCGAGGTCCCCGACGACGCCGAGGTCTACAGCAAGACGGGCAGCACGAGCCGTCTCTGCGGAGACATCGGCGTCCTCTCCATCCAGGGTCCCGACGGACGCCGCTACGCGTACGCCGTCATCGGCATCATCGAGAAGAAGCACTCCGCGCGCAACTACTTCCGCTGGCTGCGCGCGCGCGGCAACATCATCCGCGAGATCTCCAGCCTCGTCTACCGCGGCGTCGGCACCCTCCACGGCATCCCCTCCGCCCAGTAGCGGGGGGATCTCCTGCGGAGATCTCCTCCTCCGCTAAGATACGTCGTTCCCGACCCCCCAAGACTTGCCTTCCCACCCCCGCAATGCCAGAATGGGGCGTTCGCTGCCGGCATTCTATTCGTCCTCACTGGGGCACGATCCTCGAAGAGCCAGAAATTGCTGCAAGATGCGGCATAACCGACAGAAACCGGCATGAGCTATCAAGTCGCCGACGATGCAGAGCCCCATCGGTCTTTCACCGCGGTCGGAGCGACGCTCTTTATTGTCGACTGAAACCCATGTCGAGTCCGCCAGCAACCCGCTTGAGCGTGCCGACAAAGCCATCTCCCCGTTGCCCAACCCCCTTCACAAAAGTTAGTATCCCTCGTCGTCCCCAGCCCCGCTAGCAACGGGGTGTTTCATTAGGAGCGCGCGCAGTCGCGCGCACCTGATTAAGGCGCGAGCGAAGCAATGCGCACCTTAAGGTCGTTCTTCATGAAGCGCGGCGGCATGGTCCGCCGCACCTTAGTGGAGGGTGACAGCCGTCCTGGGACGCGCGAGCGGCCCGACGGCGCCAGAGGGGGGAACCCCCCATGGGGAGGACCCGAGCGAGCAGATTCCTTACTCGCGAGGGCTTCAGCCCCGCACTCGTCAGTGCGGGGTCCGACAAGGGGAGAGGTGGGTGAGCGGTTGAAACCAACGGTTTGCTAAACCGTCGTACGAGTGAAAACTTGTACCGAGGGTTCGAATCCCTCCCTCTCCGAGTTTAAGCCGGGAATCCCCGAAAGGGGATTCCCGGCTTGATTTCAGCGCTCTCGCCCGACGAAGCCCCGTCGCTTCCGGCGAGGCGACCGGAAGCGAAAAGTGAAGATCAACGAAGACTTCGGCGTCCGACCCGAGAAGCTCCAGGCCCTGCGCGAGAGGATCGCGCGGCTCGGCCTCGACCTGTCCAAAGTCGAGGAGAGCTTCACCCGCGGCGGGGGGAAGGGCGGCCAGAAGGTCAACAAGAGCGCCAACTGCGTCCTGCTGCGCTACGCGCCGCTGGAGCTCGTCGTCCGCTGCCACCGCGAGCGCAGCCGCTCGCTCAACCGATTTCTGGCGCTGCGGGAGCTGGTGGACCGCGCGGAGATGCTGCTCTCGCCGGAGACTTCCGAGAGGCTGAAGGAGTTCGAGAAGATCAGGAATCGGAAGCGACGACGAGAACAAAAGAGGGGGGAGAGCTCATAAGCGAGCTCCCCCTCTCACCCAACCCTCCCCCGCAGGGGAGGGAGACAATAAGGAAACTGACGAGGGCCCGTTCCGGATTTCTCCGGAACGGGCCCTCTGCTCACTCACATATTATCAGCCAGGGGCATTCCAGCACCCTGCTGGGTCGCCGTCAGCGCGGGGAGCTTCTCCGCCGCTCCGACGAGCGCCGCGCGCACCGCGCTCGGGCTCGACGCGCCCGCGGCCACGGCCAGCGCGGCGAGGCCGGCGATGTGCGGGGTCGCCATCGAGGTCCCCGACATCTTGGTCGTGCCGCCGCCCATCTTGCACGACATGATCTCGTGGCCGGGTCCGATGACCGCCACCTCGGGACCGGTCGTGGAGAAGAACGCCAGCTTGTCGTCGATGGTGCTCGCGCTCACCGCGATGGACTGCGGATACTGCGCGGGCGCCGAGACCGGCGCGTTCGGGTCGTTGCCCGCCGCCGCGACGATCGTGACGCCGGCCTTGTAGGCGTTCACGACGGCCTTCTTGAGCGCGGCCGTCCCGGGGCCGCCGAGGCTCATGTTGACCACCTGCATGCGGTTCTCCGCCGCCCACTGGAGGCCCTGGATGATGCCCTCGATGGAGCCGCCGCCTTCGGCGTCGAGCACCTTGATGGCGTAGATGCGGGCCTTGGGAGCGACGCCCACGACCCCCTGACCGTCCTTGACCGCCGCGATGGTGCCGGCGACGTGTGTCCCGTGCCCCTGGTCGTCGACCGGCTTGGCCGTCGGGTCCAGGACGTTGTAGCCGCCCGCGCAGTTGGCGCGCAGGTCGGGGTGGGTGCAGTCCACGCCGGTGTCGATGACGCCCACCTTCACGCCCGCGCCCTGGGTGCGGGTCCAGGTCTGCGGCGCGTGCACGCGGGAGATGCCCCAGGGGACTTCCCCGGTGATGAGGGGGGCCTTGGGGACGATGTCGGCGTTGGCCCGCGCGGTCCTGAGGACCTCGCTCACCGAGGGGATCTCCACGGAGCTCAGCGAAGGGGCGGCGAGCTCGATCCACTTCCTGTAGACGTTGTCCTCGTAGCCCTCCACTCCGGGAGCCGCGGCGACCAGCTGGACGGCGTCCGGATGGAAGGCCGGCATGCGCACGACGAGGGCGTCGATGAACGGGAGCTCGCGGACCACCACGGCGCCCGCGGCCTCCACGAGCCGCCGCCGCTCCTGCGGCGGGACCTGCGCGCTGAACGTCACGATCTGCGTAGGCGTCTGCTGCCGGATCCCGGGACGGGCCGTCGCCTGGGCGGCCGCGTACGGGACGAACGCGAACGCACCCAGCACAAATGCGGCTGCGATGTTGAGGAACATCCACCACCTCCGATGAGGGCCGCCGTCGACCCTCGGGCTCTTCTTCCGTCGGCCACCTAGGCCTCTCGTCCCATAGGGTATAGGCCCTACGGGCCTGGGGCCACTACCCAGCGACCCATGGCGGGGGTGGTACGGAGGGCCTAGGTTGTTGGATGTCTACGCCTGGGGAGTCGACGGAGGCGCTTGGGGAGGGTCCTGGGGACCTTCATCGGCTGAACCCTCGGCGGTAGGGTCCGCCAGAAGGTCCGTGACGCCCTCCTCGACGGGCTCGTCGGGCGGCGGGGTCTCCGCCGGCGGGGGGACAGGCTCCACCTTGGACGAAGGCTCGGGCAGGCGGCCGAGCAGGGCGAGGCGCGCGCGGAAATCGATGAGGGCCAGGCGCTTGCGCCAGGCCGGCTCGAGCGCCTCGTCGACGAGCGCGTCGGCTTCCTTGGGCAGGCCCGGGACCAGGGCGCTGGGCGGGGCGAAGGCCTTCTCCACCTTCTGCAGCCCCGCGTCGGGGCCGAAGGGGGCTCGGCCGGTGAGCATCTCGTAGAGGCAGACGCCCAGCGAGTAGACGTCGGAGACGGCGGAGTAGAGCCCCTCGTCGGCCTCCGGCGGCATGTAGGCCGGGGTCCCCTGGATGCTGCGGGTGCGCGCGAGCAGGGCTTCGTCGAGACGGGGGCCCCCGGCCTCCTCCCCGACGAGGTCCTCGGGCTCCATCTGCTCGACGGCCTTCGAGCCGGGGACGATCTGCCTCGCGATGCCGAAGTCCATGACCTTCACATGCCCGCGCTCGCCGACCATGATGTTCGAGGGCTTGAGGTCGCGATGCACGATCCCCTTCGCGTGGGCGAAGGCGAGCGCGTCGCAGACGCCCTCGAGGATGCGGCGCGTCTCGCCGGGAGGGATGCGCCGGCGCTCCGCGAGGATCTGCTGCACGGTCCTCCCGGTGAGGAGCTCGAAGACGAGGTAGAGGCCCTCCGGACGGTCGAGGATCTCGTAGATGTCCACGATGTGGGGATGCTTGAGCGCGGCGAGCGTGCGGGCCTCGCGCAAGGCCGCGGCCCGCGCGTCGGCGCTGAAGGACGCGGACTCCGAGAGGCGCTTGACGGCGACGCGCCGCTCGAGCGAGGTGTCTCGCGCCTCCCAGACCTGCCCCATGCCGCCGCGGCCGATGACGCGCATCAGCTCGTATTTCCCGACGACGGAGGCGGCGACCGCCTCCCCGGCCTCCGGCCAGTCGGACGGAGGCGGAGCCGCCCGCGGCTTCCTGGCCGCGCGCGAGAAATGCAGGAGCATGAACCCCGCTCCCGCGAGGCCGCCGAAGAAGAGGAGCAGGGCGAGGCGCGGCGTGCGCCGGCGCAGCGGGCGGGTCGCCGCGACGGCCTCGATGAGCTGCCACGCGTCCTCGGAGTTCGGGTCGAAGAGCCGCACCCCGGCCCGGGCCGCCTCCAGCTCGGAGGCGAAGCGTTCGGGGTCGAGCTCGGCCGCGCGTTCGAGGTCCCGGATCAGCCGGTCCTTGCGTCCGAGGCCCTCCTGGGCGAGGGCGCGCAGGTGGTGAGCGTAGGCGTTCTCGGGGTTCAGCCGCAGGGCCGCCGTCGCGTTGGCTTTGGCCTCCTCGTACTTGCCCTGCATGAGCTGGGCTTCGGTGAGCCGCTCGTAGGCGTCGCCGCGTTCGGGGTCGAGCTCGACGGCCTTCTTGGCGGATTCCTCGGCCTCCTTCCAGCGCTTCATCTTGTTGAGGATGCGCGCCTTCATGACCCGGGGACCGGCGTCGAAGGGCCGCCGGGCGATGTCGCGCTCGACGGTGCGCAGCGCGCCCTGCGAGTCGCCGGAGCGCAGCTGCGCGTCCGCGGCGGCTCCGTCGTACTGCGCCGACCCCTTGCCCAGGGATTCGAGCGTCTGGGAGTCCGAGATGAGGATCTTGCGGTCGAGCCAGGGCTCCTTCGCCCCGGTCCTGGCCGCGGCCTTCGCGGCCTTCGCCTCCTTCTCCCGCGCGGAGGAGGCGGGACCGACGGCCCCTTTGACGTTGTTGCTCTCGCCCAGAGCCGGGGGGGTGTAGACCGCGGTGTTCGCCGGGCGCGAGTACTCGACGCCGCCGCCGGAGGGCCCGCCGCCGACCGTGGAGGCCGCGGGGGAGGCCCCGTAGCTCCCGAGGACCTGCTTCCAGCGGAGGTACTCGTTCTGGTTGTAGGGGCGGCCGTGCTCGCGCGCGTACGCCTCCTCGGCCTTGAGGTAGTCCGAGCCGTTCTTCCGATAGTTCTCGTCGGCCTTCTGCTTCTCGGCGAGCGCCTTCTCGTACTCTTTCTGCGCCTGCTGGATGCCGCCGATGGCCCCTTGGAGCCCCTGGATGTCCTGCCCCGGCTGCCTGGCGGTGTTGTTCGTCGCGGAGACCATCGCGGCGCTCGCCTGGTTCTGCGCCTGCTCGGCCGCCGCCACCCCGTTCTTCCCCATCTGGGTCTTCAGCAGCGCCTGCTGGACCTGCTGCGCGGCGGGGTCCTCGGTCGCGCCGTACGAGCCGGTGCGCTGGGCGCGCGCCGTCCCGGGCGCCGCCGGCGCCAGCGCGAGGACGAGGAGGGCGGCGAGGGCCGGTCGCCGGCTCATGCCAGGGACGTATTCTCCCGGACCGCCTCGAGCGCGGCGCGGAACTCGCGGGCGTTCTTGAGGCGGTCCTCGATGCGCAGCGTCATGCTGCGCGCGAGGAGGTCGTCGATCTCGGGCGAGAGGCCCGGGACGCGGAGGGAGGCCTTCACCCAGGTCTTGTCCTGCTTCGAGAGGACTCCCTGCAGACCGAAGGGAAGCTCACCGGTGACCATCTCGTAGAGGCAGACGCCCAGCGCGTAGACGTCGGCGGCGGGGGAGACGACCCCGCCGGCGGCCTCGGGCGCCATGTAGGCCGGGGTCCCGGCCACGGTCTGGGTGCGCGCCATCAGGAGCGGCGAGGGGGCGGCCCCGAGCGGGGAGGGGGGCTGGGTCGCGCCCTTCTCTCCGATGCTCCGGGCGATGCCGAAGTCCATGACCTTCACGAAGCCCTGTTCGGTGACCATGATGTTCGAGGGCTTGAGGTCCCGGTGCACCACCGCCCGGCCGTGGGCGAAGTCCAGGGCCTCGCAGACGGGGCGCAGGATCTCCCGCGACTGCTTGAAGGGCAGCCGCTTCTGCTCGGCGAGCATCTGCTGGACCGTCTTCCCGGTCAGGAGCTCGAAGACCAGGTAGAGACCGTTGGGGAGGTCCAGGATCTCGTAGATGTCGACGATGTTCGGATGGTGCAGTGCGGCGAGCGTGCGCGCCTCCTTGAGATAGAGCTCGCGCGCCTTGCCCTCGAACTCTCCTCCGATCGACATCTTCTTGACGGCCACGATGCGGTCGAGGGACTGGTCCTGCGCCTCCCAGACCTGGCCCATGCCGCCCTTGCCGATGATGCGGGAGAGCTGGTACTTGCCCGCGAGCAGGCCGCTCGTGTCGTCGTCGGCCGCGCGCGCCGCGGAGAGGCCGGCGCCCGCGGGAGCGGCGGCGCGGCGGCCCCAGAGCAGCCATGCGCCGCCGGCGACGAGCAGCAGCGCGAGCAGCAGCGCCCCGGCGTAGACCGCCCCCGAGGCTCCTCCTCCGTGGCGCCGGCCCGTCATCGCGTCGAAGAGCTGCCAGCTGTCGTCGCCGCGCGCGTCGAAGAGCTTCTCGCCGGCGCGCGCCGCGCGCAGCTGTTCGCCGAAGCGGGTCGGATCGAGCCGCGCCGCCTCCTCGATGTCGGCGAGCATCTCCTCGCGCCGCCCCAGGCCTTCCAGGGCGTAGGCGCGGATCGCGTGCGCCATCGCGCTGTTGGGGTTCAGACGCAGGGCCTCGGTGGCGCTGGCCACCGCGTCCTGATAGCGGCCGAGGTTGAGCTGCGCCCAGGCGGCCGCCTCCCGCGCGGCGGGATTGTCGCGGACGAGGCGCACGGCCGCGAGCGCCGCCTCCTCCGAGCGCTGGAAGAGCGAGGTCCGGGACTGGGCGTCGCGGGCCTTCCCCGCGAGGCGCCCGAGCGCGACCGCCTTGAGCGTGTAGGCGCGCGCGTTCGCGAAGCTCTGGAGGGAGCGGTCGGCGTCCTCGACGACCCCGGCGAAATCGCCCATCTTGTTCTTCGTCTCGGCGGAGTTCAGGTACGCGGCGCTGCGCTCCTTGGCCTGCGCGTTCCCGTCGCGCGCGACGTTGGGCATCGCGATGCCGCGCTCGTCGAAGGGGACCCCCGACGCGGAGGGGCGGGAGCCCTCTGCGTCCTCGCCGCCGCCGGGGGGGAGTCCTCCTCCCGCCGAGCCGCCGCCGCCCTCGACCGGCTCGTCCTTGGGCAGGGGGATCTTGCCGAGCTTGAGCCGCGCGCGCTCGCGCGCGAGCGCTTCGGAGATGCCCGTGCCGGTGACCGCCCGGCCGACGTCCACGTTGGGGATCTTGATCCCGCGAGGGTTCACCACGCCCTGCGGGTCCTGGGAATCGTCCTTCCCGTCGGAGGAGCCGCCATCGCGCGTCACGTAGTCGAAACTGCCCTTGTCGCCGTCGCTCGCGTCCGCGTCCACCTGGCCCGTGCCGCCCGAGGACTGTGGATAGGGGATCTGGTCGATGCCGGATGACGCGCCGCCTCTCGAGCCGCCCTGATTCGGCGTGCCGTACGGGTTCGGGCCGCCGTAGTCCGAGGAGGGCGTGCCGTTGGTCGCGGGGACGGCGCCGCCGCCGGGGACCTGCCCGGTCGCCGAGGCCGAAGCGGCGGCCGCCTCCTTCTTCTTGTTCGCGGCATCCTCGAGCTTGCCGCCGCTGAGGGCGTTGACGATGCCGGCGCCGATGCCGCAGAGCTTCCCGCACTTGGCGTCGCCGATGGCGAAGCCGTTCTGGTAGTTCTCCTTGGCTTCCCCCGCATGAGCGGGGACTGTTCCCGCGACGAAAAACACGGTCACGAGTGCGGCGAAAGCGGTCGAGCGGCGCATGCGTTCCTCCGAGCCCTGCGGGCCGTGACTAGTATCATTCTGAAGAGGAGAAAAGTCAAGGGTTCCTCCCTTAATAAGAACATATATAATCGGGACATGAGCGGACCCTCCTCGACCGGCGCGTCCATCACCGAAGAGCTCCCCGGGACCTCGGACGTCTCGGGCCGCGGCCTCGGCTGGCGCGTCGTCCTCTTCAACTGCGAATGCCACACCTTCGACGACGTCGAGCGCCAGCTCATCAAGGCCATCCGCTGCTCGCTCTCCTCGGCGCGCCGCTTCTCCTGGGAGGTCCACTCCCGGGGAGAAGCCGTGGTCTATGAGGGCCCGCTCGAGCGCTGCGAGGCCGTCGCGGCCGTGCTCGAGGACATCCGCCTGCGCGTGCGCGTCGTGCAGTGAGCCCTTCGTGTTTTCGGCCCGGCCGAAAACACGAAAAGAAATGGTAACACGCATCCTTTATAGTTGCGGACGGAGGCGTTCCGCGCGGGCGCCCCGCTCATGAAACGAATCCTGCTGTTCCTCCTCATGGCCCTCGCCGCGGCGCCGCCGTCTCCGGCCGCCGAGAAAGCGAAGGACGCGCGCCGCTGGTTCCTGGAGGGCCTCGATCTCTACCGGCGCGGCGACGTCGCCGACGCGCTCAGCTCCCTGACGAAGGCGCTCTCCGAAGCCCCCGACCTCGCCGTCGCCTGCGCCGCGCGCGCGCAGGCGCGCTACGCGCTCGGGGACGCCGCAGGCGCGGAGGCCGACGCCCGCTGCGCGCTGCGCATCTCCGCGCTCAAGCGGCCCGAGGACGCGGTCGCCCGCGCCGGCGCCCGCCTCCTGCTCGGCGACCCCGACGGAGCCGACCGCGACGTCGCGCAAGCCCTCACGCTCGACCCCGAATACGCCGACGCCTACCTCGCGCGCGGCCGCCTGCGCCGCCTGCGCGGAGACCTCGAGGGCTCGGTCAAGGACTTCTCCCGCGCGCTCAAGATCGCCCCGGACCTGCTCATGGCCCGCTACAACCGCGCCCGGGGACTCTTCGAGCTGGGCTACAAGGACAAGGCCGTCGAAGAGCTCACCCGGACCCTGCAGGGGAATCCGCGCTTCTTCCTCCCCTACGCCATGCTCGGGCAGATCTTCGCCGCCAAGGGCGACGACCAGCGCGCGATCCTCGCCTACTCGAAGTCCCTGCTCCTGAACCCCGACTACGCCGGCGCCTATCTCGGCCGCGCCGCCGTGCGCATGAAGACCGACCCGCGCTCGGCGCTCAAGGACTTCGACGAGGCCGTACGCGCGGCGCCGGACGACTACGCGGTCTACTACAACCGCGCGGAGGCGCAGCTGCGCCGCGGAGAACGCGAGGCGGGCATGGCCGACCTGCGCCGCCTGCTCGCGCTGCGCATCGACCGCCCCGAGCCCGCGCTCGGCGCCGGGGACCGCTTCATGCAGAACGCCCAGCCCGTCGAGGCCGTGCGGATGTACTCGATGGCGCTCGCGGCGGCGGGCTCCCTGCCCGGCCGCGACGCCCTGCCGCTCGCGGAGCGCGCGCTCCTCAAACGCGCGGCGGCGCTCCAGGCCCAGCGCAAGGACGCGGAGGCCCTGCGCGACCTCGACGAAGCGGTGCGCACGAGCACCGGCTCCTTCGCCGCCTACACCGTGCGCGCGCAGCTGCGCCTGCGCACCGGCGCCGAAGCGCGTCTCATCGACTACGACCTGCGCCGCGCCCTCGACCTCAACCCCCGCTGGGCGCCGGCCCTCGCCGCCCGCGGAGCGCTGGGCGCGCGCCTGGGACGCCCCGAGGAGGCGCTCAAGGACTACACGGCCGCCCTCGAGGCCGACCCCGCCCTCGCCGACGCCTACAACAACCGGGGAGCCCTCTACGCCAACGCGCTCAAAGACTACGACCGCGCCGTCGAGGACATCACGAGGGCCCTCGAGCTCTCTCCCGAGAACCCCGCCTACCTCCTGAACCTGGCCGCCGCCCGCATCCAGCGCCGCGACTTCCGCAAGGCCGTCGAGGCCGCGACGCGGGCGCTCGAGCTCAAGGGCCCGGCCGAGACCTGCCTGCTCCTGCGCGCGCAGGCGCTCTACGCGCTCGGGGACCGGGTCCGCGCCCTGCAGGACGCCGACGAAGCGCTGCTGAAGAACCCCAAGTCGGCGGCGATCCGCACGGCGCTGGGCTCCTTCCGCCTCAAGGCGCGCGAGTTCCGCAAGGCCGTCGAAGTCCTCGACGAGGCCGTGGACCTCGACCCCAAGTCCTCGCGTCCGTACCTCTACCGGGGTCTCGCCTGGGGAGGGCTCGGCGACTACAAGAAAGCCCTGCGGGACTTCATGCACGCCGCGGAGCTCGATCCGCGCTCCCCCGAGCCCCCCGCGTACGGCTGCCAGGCGCTGCGCCTCATGGGGAAGGCGCGCGACGCCGCGGGCGCGTGCAGCCGCGCGCTCGAGCTCGACGGCCAGCACCCCGGCGCGCTGCTCCAGCGCGGCCTCGCCTATCTCCAGCTCAAGGAATACGCGCAGGCGGTCCGCGACCTCGAGGAAGGCAACCGGCTCGGGGTCCCGCAGGCCGCCGCCTCGCTCGCGCGCTCCGTCGCCCACGCGGCCCTGCGCCAGTACCGCGAGGCGGACGCCGTCTACCGCGAGGCCATGCTCCTCGACTACCAGGCCCGGGTCGCGGACCTCAACTTCGGAGAGCCGCTCGAGAACGCCCGCGAATACCGCCACCTCATCGACCGCCTCGAGTCGTCCATGGACAAGGACGACGACACGGCTCAGATGCACCTCGTTCGAGGACACGCCCTCGCGAACGCCGGGCACTACGACCGCGCCATCATCCAGTACACCCGCGCGCTCGAGCTCGACGCCGCCGTCGCCGCGGCCCACCTCGACCGCGGACTCGCCCTCATCGAGCAGCAGAGCTTCGACGCCGCCGAGCAGGACCTGCGCCGCTCGCTCGAGCTCGCGCCCTCCGACCCGCACGCGAACATCGCGCTCGTCACCCTCTTCACCGCCCGCCGCCGCTACGCCGAGGGCCTCCGGGCCGCGTCGGAAGCCGTGCGCATGAACCCGAAGGACCCGGACGCCTACATGAAGGCCGGGAACCTGCGCTTCTTCCTCAACGACCCCGCGCGGGCGCAGGAGAACTACGCGCTCGCCCTGCAGATCGACCGACAGAGCCCCGCGGCCTACAACGGCATCGGCCTCTGCCGGTTCCAGCGCAAGGAGTACGCTCAGGCCGTGGAGGACTTCAGCCGCGCCGTCGCCCTGCGCTCGGACGCCGACCGCTTCTACCGCAACCGGGCCTCGGCCTACGTGAACATGGGGGACTTCGCGAACGCCGCCAAAGACTACCGCGTCGCCCTCGAAGTCAACCAGGACCCGGACCTCGTCGACGAGTACAAGAAGCTCCTCCAGACCGCCCAGGGCCGCATCTCCGAGAAGGACTCCTCCAAGAAATAGTATCCTTGTCGTCCGATGAGGATCCCCGAACTGCTCGGGCGCGGAAAACCCGTCTTCTCCTTCGAGTTCTTCCAGCCCAAGACGACCGAGGACGTCGCCGCCTTCGAGGCCGTCGTCCGCGACCTGCGGCGGCTGGAGCCCGCCTTCCTCACCATCACCTACGGCGCGGCGGGGAGCGCGCGCGAGAAGACTTTCGACACCGCCGCCTGGATCCAGCGCGAGACCGGGATCGCGGTCGCGGCCCACCTCACCTGCATCGGCCACACCCGCGCGGAGATCGACGCCCTGCTCGACCGCATCTCCGCGCTCGGCATCGAGAACATCGTCGCGCTGCGCGGGGACCTGCCCCAGGACGGCAGCGCGCCTCCCCCGGAGCTCCGCGAGCTGCCCTACGCCGCCGACCTCGTCCGACGGGTCCGCGCGCGCGGTCGCTTCGCGGTCGCGGTCGCCGGCTATCCGGAGAAGCACCCCGAGGCGCCCTCCATGGAGGAGGACCTGCGGCGGCTCAAGGAGAAGGTCGCGGAGGGCGCGGACTGGATCATCACCCAGCTCTTCTTCGACAACGCCGACTACTTCGCCTTCGTCGAGCGCGCCCGCCGCGCGGGCCTCCGCTGCCCCATCGTCCCCGGCATCATGCCCGTGACGAGCTTCGCCCAGACCCGCAAGTTCACCGCGCTCTGCGGCGCCCGCCTGCCCGCGCGCATGATCGCGGACCTCGAGCCGCTCGCCGAAGACCGCGCGGCGGTCGCCCGCTACGGCGTCGAGTGGGCGCTGCGCCAGTGCCGCGGCCTCCTCGAGGGCGGAGCGCCCGGGATCCACTTCTACACCCTCAACAAGTCCCACGCCACCTCGACGATCCTCAGCCGCCTGAAGGAACGGTAGCCCGAATCCGTGACGGGGATTCGGCGACGACGCGTTTCCCGGATGTCCGCCCTCGCGGCGGTCGCCGTCCTCCTCATCCTCCTGCCGCCCGGCCCGGTCCGCGCGGGGGGGAAGCTCGAGCTCGAGCGCGGCAACGTCTTCGACCTCTCGCGCCCCGGCGAGGACCAGTGGCTCTTCCGTCTCGCGAACCGCATCCACGTCCTCACCCGTTCGGAGGTCGTGCGCCGGGAGCTGCTCCTCGCGCCCGGAGAGCCCTTCGACGCGCGTAAGGCGCTCGAGACCGAACGCAACCTGCGCGCACTCGGCTTCATCCGCGCCGCCGAGGTCCTCCCCGCGGAAGACGGCGGCCTGCGCGTGCGCACGGTCGACGCCTGGACCCTCAAGCCGCAGGTCTCGATGGGGACCGAGGGCGGCGACCACTACCTCATCGCCGGCGTCGCGGAGGACAACCTCCTCGGCACGGGACGCGCCCTCTCGTTCCATCACGCCTGGATCGGGGGCGACGCCCGCAGCGAGACGCGCTTCGCGGACCCGCGTCTCCTCGGCTCGCGCTGGCGCCTCCTCGGGCTGTTCACTCAGGCCCCGGACGGGGACTCCAACGGGATGCTCGTCGAGCGGCCCTTCTTCTCGCTGGACACCCCCTGGTCGGCGCGCTTCTCCTGGGCGCGCATCATCGGAGACGAGAGCCTCTACCGCGCCGCCGAGGAGCGCTCGAAGTTCAACGAGGACTGGCGCTCCGTCCGCTCGGAGCTCGGCGCGCGCCTGCCGGCCTGGAGCGGGGGCACGCACCGCGTCTTCGCGGGGACCGTCTTCGAGAAGGCCGTCTTCACGGCCGGCGCGGACACCGAGCCGGGCACCCTGCCGGCCGGGCGGACCCTCTCCGGGCCCTACGCGGGAGTCTCCTCCGTCCAGGCCGACTACGTGAAGGAGACGGAGATCGATTCGATCCGCCGCGTCGAGGACTTCAACCTCGGCCCGGAACTCTCCGCGCGCGCGGGCCCCCTGCTCGAGGCCTGGGGCTCCGACCGCGACCGCTGGGCGCTCTCCGCGGGCGCGCAGAAGGGCCTGCGCCTGCCCGGGGGGGCCTTCGCGCTCTCGGGAACGGGGCTCCAGGGACGCCTCGCGCGCGGCCGGGCCGAGGACTGGATCGCCTACGCGAACCTCAACCTCTTCGCCAAGATCCCGCAGCCGCTGCCGCAGACCCTCGTCGTCCACTTCGAGTTCAACACCACGGGCGCCCTCGACGGGGAAAAGCAGCTCATGCTCGGAGGGAACACCGGCGTGCGCGGCTACCGCAACCGCAGCTTCGCCGGGACGCGGACGATGCTGCTGAACATCGAGGACCGCGTATTCATCGACCGACAGTGGTGGCACCTCTTCTATCTCGGCGGAGCGGCCTTCCTCGACTCCGGCTGGACCGACGACGAGGGCCCGCTCGCCCGCAGCCGCCCCCGCAGCGACCTCGGCGTCGGTCTGCGCCTCTCGCCCTCCCGCTCCGCGACCGGCGCCGTGATCCGCCTCGACCTGGCGTACGCGCTCAACCGCGGCCCGGGCCCCAGCCGCTGGGTCGTCTCCCTGCGGGGGGGCCAGGCCTTCTCCATCTTCAACAGCACCAACCGCCGCGTCCTCGTCGCTCCCGACGCCGCCCTCGGAGAGGAGTCCGCGGGCGCACGCCTGCGCAAGCGCTGACCCCGCCCTCTTACATCGATCAGGCCCGGCCGTTCCGGCCGCGGATTAAGTAGAATCCGGGACACCCATGGCCTCCGACGCCGTCATCGTCCGGGACTGGGACCGCCGCCCGCCGCGCGGGGGTACCGCCGTCGTCATCGACGTCCTGCGCTTCTCCACCACCGTCTGCGCCCTGCTGGCGGCCCGACGGCGCCGCGTCGTCGTCGCACGCACCCCCGCGGCCCTGCGCCGCCTCCCCGGCCTCTCCGGCTGCGACGTCTATTCGGAGCTGGACTTCCGCAGCCGGGGCCGCCGCTTCGACAACTCGCCCCACATGGCCTTCAGCGTCCGCTCGCCGCGCCCCGCGGCGGTGACGACGGGGACGGGCGCACGCGCCCTCTTCGCGGCCCGGGGCGCCGACGAGGTCCTCATCGGGGGCTTCGCGAACTTCTCCGCGCTCCTGCGGCGCCTGCGCCGGGCGAAAGGACCGATCCGGCTCCTGCCCGCCGCCGCACGCTGGAGCGGCCATCGCGACGCCGTGGAGGACCTCGCCTGCGCCGAGGCCCTCTCCCGAGCCCTCGGCGGCTCCCGCGGGGAGGCCGCCAAGGGCGTGCGCCGCGTCGTGCGCGCCGGCCGCGTCGAAGAGCACCGGCGCTTTCGCCCCTTCTCCGCCGACATCGACCTGGACTACTGCCTCCGCGTCGACCGGCTCCCGCTGGTGCCCCGGGCGCGCTTCACGGGCCCCTCGACCGCGCGCCTCTCCAAGGTGAACGCATGAAGAAGCTCCTCGTCGTCTCGCTCGGCGCCGCCGCCGTCCTCGCGCTGCTGACCGGCGCCGGGCTGCTCGTCCTGCGCCGGGCGCTCCCGCCGGAGAAGCTCCGGGCGCTCGCCGTCGAGAAGGCCTCCGCCGCCCTCGGCCGGGAGGTCCGCCTCGCCGGCGCCGCGATCGGCCTGCGCGGCGCGGAACTCACGGGCCTGGAGGTCTCGGAGGTCCCGAGCTTCAAGGCCGGGGTCGCTCTCAAGGCGGGGACGATCGTCCTGCGGCCGCGCTGGGCGCCGCTCCTGCTGCACCGGCGCCTGGAGGTCGGGGAGGTCCGCCTCAGCGACTGGAGCGTCGAGGTCCGCCGCCGCCGGGATGGACGCCTGAACCTCCAGGACGGAAAGCCCGCCGCCGCATCCGCCGCGGGCGCGAAGAGCCCCTCCGCCGCCGCCTCGTTCTACGTCGGCGCGCTCCGCCTCGAGCGCGGGTCCGTACGCTACGCCGACGAGTCCTCCGGTCTGAAGGCCGCGTTCAAGGACGTGCGCCTCAAGGCCGACGGGGTCCGCCTCGAGGGGGCGTTCCCGCTGGCCCTCGCGTTCGGTTTCGACGTCTCCTCGTCGGGGAAGCGCTGGACCGGCGCGCTCGACCTGCGCGGGCGCCTCGACGCCGGCGGGGGGGAGAGCGCGCGCATGGTGCTCGAACCCGATCCGCTCGTCGTCTCCCTCTCCGGCCTCGAGCTCGAGCTCCGCGGACGGGCCGCGCTCGACCGCGCGAAGCTCGCGCTCCGTCTGAAAGGCGACGCCCGGGAGCTCGCGAAGCTCTCCCCGGCCCTCGCGGCGCTCCCGCTGCTCCCCCTCGAAGGGTCGGCGGCGGCCGCGCGCAAGGGCGACGACCTGCTCGTCGAGTCGATGAAGCTCTCCTCCGGGAAGCTCCTCGACCTCTCCCTCTCCGGCGCCGTCCGCGGCGTCTCGTCGGCCAAGCCCGCGCCCGACCTCTCCTTCCAGCTCCGGCTCGACCTGCCGGCGCTCGACGCTAAAGCCCTCGGACTTCCGGCCGCCCCGCCGCCGCTGCAGGCGAAGGCCTCCGGGCGCTTCGACGGCCGCGTCCTGACCCTCTCGAGCCTCTCCGCGTCGGCGGGGCTTCTGGAACTGAAGGCGTCCGGGACCGTGCGCCCGGACGAGGGGCCCGCCTTCGACCTCTCCGCCGAGACCAACGAGTTCGACCTCGCGGCCCTCGCGAAGCTCGTCCCTCAGGCCGCTCCCTACGCCCCCGCCGGGAAGGCGCGCATGAAGCTGCGCCTCGCCGGGACGAAAGCGGCCCCGCGCGTCTCGGGCGAAGCCCGTCTCGCGGGCGTCTGCGTGCGCGCGTCGGGCCGCGCGCTGAGCGCGCTCGACGGCACGGCCTCCGCGGAGGGGGACCTGGTGCGCGCGCGGCTGAAGGGCGTCGTCGAGGGCAGCGACTTCGAGCTCTCGGCGCAGGCCCGGGGCTTCCTGCCGCCGGCCGCGAAGGAGCCCGAACTCAAGCTCGAGGGCTCCTTCGGGACCCTCGACCTCGGGAAGCTCCTCCCGCCGAAGCCGGCCGGCGAGGCCGCCGAGAAGAAGGAGACGGCCTCGGCGCGCAGGACGCCGGCGACGACCCTCCTGAAGACCTCCGGGAAGCTGAGCGTCGAGCGCATCAAGCATCCGAATCTCGAGGCGGCGCGCGGCGAGCTGTCCTGGAACCTCTCCGGCGTCGGCGACAACTCCCGGCTCGACGGCGCGATGCGCTGGAGCGTCGGCGAGGGCCGCTTCGAGGACCTGCGCGCGCTCGCGGCCGGCAGCCCGCTCGCCCGCGCCGCCCTCACCCCGCTGCTCGCCCTGCAGAGGATCTCCGCGCTCGCGAAGGTCCCGCTGCTCCCGTCCTTCGATCGCGTGAGGTTCACCGGAGCCGTCGGGGACTACGCGCTCAAGGGAGGCGTCGCGAAGGTCCGCGAATCGCGCCTCGACGCGGACGCCGCCCTGGCGACGATGACGGGCTCCGTCGACCTCGGCCGCGAGACCGTGGACCTGAAGATCAACGCCAAACCCGGACCCGCCGCCGGGATGAAGCTCTCGGCGCCCGTGACCTTCACCGCGAAGGGCCCGCTCGCCGACCCGAAGGTCTCCATCGACGCGGCCTCGGTGCTCAAGCAGCCCGAGGTCCAGAAGGCCGTCGACCAGGGACGCAGGGCCCTCGAAGACGCCGGGCAGAAGCTCCTGAAGGGACTCTTCCGCTGATGAGCCTCTTCGGCGCCGGACGCATCCGCCTCTTCCAGGCCCTCGCCGAAGGCGCCCGTTCCGGTCTGGGGGCGGACGCGGCCCTGCGCGCGCTGGGGCCCTCCTCGGGGGAGGGCGCGGACCTGCTCGCGCGCGTCGAGAGGGGCTCGTCTTTCGGAGAGGCCCTGCGCGCGGCGGGCTTCCCGTCCTGGCAGGCGGAGGTCGCGGCGGCGGCCGAAGCCGCCGGCCGCCTCGACGAGGCCTTCGCGGGCCTCGCAGCGGAACTCGAACGCCGGCGCGCCTTCTGGCTCGCGCTCCTTCCGAAACTCCTCTACCCGCTCATCCTCCTGCACGTCGCACCCGCGCTGATGATCATCCCCTCCTGCGTCGCCGGCGGGACCCCGCTCCTTCCGCGCCTGCTGAGATTCCTCCTGCCTCTCTGGCTCGGCGGGGCCGCGCTCGCCTGGGTCCTCGCGGGAGTGCCGGGCTCGGTCCTCGCGCGCCTGCCGCTGATCTCGAGCTTCATCAAGACGCGCTTCTTCTCGACGCTCGCGCTGCTGGTGCGCACGGGCCTGCCCTTCCCGAAAGCCGTCGGACTCTCGGCCGCCTCGGCCGGCCTGCCCGCCTCCGACGCCGGCCTGCGCCGGGCGCTGGACGCCGCCGCGGCCGGCTCCTCGTTCGCCGACGCCCTCGCCGCGCTCGGGCTGCTCTCCCGCGCCGAAACCGACGCCCTGCGAACCTCCGAACTCGCCGGCCGCTGCGACGAACAGCTCTCCCTGCTCGCGCGCCTGAGCGCGCAGCGCAACGCGGCCCTGCTCGACGCCGTCGTGGCGGCCCTGCCGCCGCTGGCCTACCTCGCCGTGGCCCTCTGGGTCGCGTCGCGGATCATCGACTCCTACTCGACGCTCCTGAAACCTGGAGGTTTCTGATGGAAGACTCCGAAGACTCCTCGATCACGCCGGGCGTCATCGCCCTGCTGGTCCTCTTCATCCTGCTCACCACCGGAGCGGCCCTCTTCGTCCTCATGCGCTCCGGCTCCATCGGAGGAACGGCCGCTGTGCGCGCCGAGGCTCCGCCGCCCGTCGCCTCGCCCTTCCCGCCCTCCGAAGAGCGGGACGCCCGCCTTCCCGACCCCTCGGCGTCCGCCGTCCAGGCGGGCCAGGCGGTGAAGCCGCTCTGGGAGACGCCGGAGAACCTCTCCGCGAACGCCGGAGGTCAGCGTCCCGCGGCGTACGCCTCCTCCGGCGGGGACCCGCGCACCGCGTCGTCGGCCCCGCCGCAGGAGTACCGTCCCCAGCCGAGCGTCGACGCCGACCTCGTGAAGGCGGGACTCCCGGCCGACCCGGCCAAGGCGCAGGACCTCGCGAGCGACAAGAGCGCGTTCGGCGCCCTCTTCCGGAGCCTGGCGAAGCACCCGAAGGTCCTGGCCGCCCTCCTCAACAACGAGGCCGTCGTGAAGGGCTTCATGAGCCAGGAAAAGGTGAAGCGCAACTGCTCGAGCCCCGGCGCGATGGCGAACTGGCTCCAGAGCCCTCAGACGAGCGGCGACGTGGGCTCCTACGTCGGCTTCCTCCAGAAGAACCCGGGCGCGGCCTCGGCCATGGCCGGGACGAAGCTCGTCAAGTCCGTGATGGACTGCCCCGGGTCGCAGGGCCTCATGCACAACCCCGGCGCGATGTCCGGGATCGTCACCTCGAACCCGGCCTACATGAACCTCCTCACGAACCCCGAAGTCATGAAGGGCCTCATGTCCTCGCCCGATACGATGACGGCCTTCATGGGCCTCAAAGGAGGCGGACGGCGCTGAGACCGGCGCGATGAGAGGTAAATGCTAGAATCCATCCTCATGTCCCTCCGTCGATGGACGCCGTTCCTGCTCGCCGCCGCGCTGAGCGCATGCTCCCTGCGCACGGTCGCCGTGCGCCAGACCGCGAAGATCGCGGACGCGGGGATGCCTGCCCTCCTGAAGGAATCGGACCCCCAGCTCGCCCGCGACGCCATGCCGGGCCAGCTCAAGCTCCTGGAGACCTTCCTCGAAAGCGACCCGTCGAACCCCCTGCTCCTGCACCGCCTCGCACAGGGCTTCGCCGGCTACGCCCATCTCTTCATCGAGGACGAGGACTCCGGGCGGGCCGCCGCGCTCTACCGCCGCGCGCTGGGCTACGCGCTGCGCCTGGCGGAACGCAACCCGGCGCTCAAGGGCCTCGACCGGCTCGAGGCCTCGGCCCTCGAGGGAGCCCTGCGCAAAGCCGGACCGGCCGACGCCGCGGCTCTCTACTGGGGAGCGACGGCCTGGGCCGGCTGGGCGGACAACGCCAAGGGCGACCCCGAGGCCCTCTCGGGCGTGCCGAAGGCGGCCCGGCTCATGGGCCGCGTCCTCGAGCTCGACCCGGCCCTCGAGCACGGCGGCCCCGAGCTCTGGTTCGGCGTCTACTACTGCGTCCGCCCGCGGCTCGCGGGCGGCGACCCCGCGAAGGGACGCGCGTACTTCGACGCGGCCCTGGCCCGCAGCGGCGGCCGCTACCTGACCGCCAAGCTCTTCTACGCGAAATACTACGCCGTCGCCGCGCTCGACCGCGCGCTCTTCTCGCGCCTGCTCGGCGAGGTCGCACAGAGCGAACCCCTGCCCGATGCGCGGCTCGCCGACGAGGTCGCGCGGCGCAAGGCGAAGCGCCTGCTCGAGAGGACCGATGAGCTTTTTTAGCGTCCTGGCCGCGCTGCTGATCTCGGCCGCGCCCTCGAGCGCGGCCGAGATAAAGTTCGCGACCCTCGCCCCCGAAGGGACCGACGCGATGCGGCTGATGCGCGAGGTGGACAAGGAGCTGCGGGAGAAGACCGGCGGCGCCGTGACCTTCAAGTTCTACTCCGGCGGCCGGCAGGGCGACGAGAAGGACATGGTCCGCAAGATCCGACTCGGGCAGCTCCACGCCGGCGGATTTACGGGCGTCGGCCTGGGGGAGATCTCCCCCGAGGTGCGCCTGCTCGACGCGCCGTGGCTCTTCCGGGACTCGGCCGAGGTCGACCACGTCTACAAGGCCTTCGCCAAGGACTTCGAGAAGGCCTTCGACGCCAAGGGCTTCGTGCTCCTGGGCTGGACCGAGGCCGGCTTCGCCCACGTCTTCTCCAAGACCCCGGTGCGCACGGCGGCCGACCTGCGCAAGCTGAAGCTCTGGGCCTGGGAAGGGGACCCCATCGCCGAGGCCGCGTTCAAGGCCGTCGGCGTGCACCCCGTGCCGCTCTCGATCGCGGACGTGAACACCTCCCTGCAGACGGGCCTCATCGACTCCGTCTACGCGCCGCCGCTCTACGCCATCGCGCTCCAGTGGCACGAGAAGACCCGCTCGATCTTCTCGCTGCCCCTCGCCAACGCCTCGGGGGCCGTCCTCCTCTCCAAGAAGATCTTCGCGGAGCTCACGCCGGAGCAGCGGGGGATCCTCCTCGACGCCTCCCGCCGCCACCTGCGCCAGCTCAACGAGCTCACCCGGCGGCAGAACGCGGCCGCCCTCAAGACCCTGCAGGCCCAGGGACTGGCGCTGACGAACCCCGCGGCGGGAGAAGAGAAGGTCTTCGAGGACGCCGGCCGCGCCGCTCGCCGCGAGCTCGCCGGCCGGCTCTACCCCGCCGAGTTCCTCGACCGCGTCGAGCGCTCCCTCGCGGAGCTCCGCGGCGCGAAGCGGCGCTGACCCTCCCCGGATGACCGAGACGCTCCGAAAGACGGAACGCCGCCTCGCCGACGCCGAGCGCCTGCTGCTCACCGCGCTCGTCGTCGTGCTGGTGACCCTGAGCTTCCTGCAGGTCGTGCTCCGCGGAGTCTTCTCGGCGGGCCTGCTGTGGGCCGACGTCTTCCTGCGCCACCTCGTCCTCCTCATCGGCTTCCTCGGCGCCTCGACCGCGGCCGCGGAAGGGAAGCAGTTCGCCGTCGACGCCGCGGCGCGCGCGCTGCCGGAGAAAGCCCGCCGGGCCGCCGCCTTCCTCGCGCACGGCTTCGCCGCCGTCGTCGCCGCCCTCCTCTCCTGCGCGGCCGCCCGCTTCGCCCTCTCGGAGTTCCGGGCGGGGGGGACGCTCTTCTCGGTCTCCGGCCTCGACATCCCGCAGTGGCCCTTCGCCGCCGGCCTGCCCGCGGGCTTCGCGCTGCTGGCGCTGCACCACCTGCTGAGGGCGCTCATCGAGTCCGCCGGAGAGCCCCGGTGACCTGGGCCCTGCTCCTGCTCCCGCTGGCCGCGCTCGGCGCGCCCCTCTTCTCCCTGCTGGGGGCCCTCGCTCTGGGGCTCTTCCACGGAGCCGGGATCGACGGCTCGGCGGTCATCGTCGAACTCTTCCGCCTCGCGAGCCTGCCCGCGCTCTCGGCCATCCCGCTCTTCACCTTCGCGGGCTTCCTCCTCGCGGAGTCGAAGACCCCGCAGCGCATGCTCGCGCTCGCCGAGGCGCTCTTCGGCTGGGCCCCCGGCGGCCTGGCCGTCGTCGCCCTGTCCTCCTGCGCGCTCTTCACGGCCTTCACCGGGGCCTCGGGCGTGACCATCATCGCCCTCGGCGGGCTCCTCCTTCCGATGCTCCTCAAGCAGGGCTACCCCGAGCGCTTCTCGCTGGGCATGCTCACCTGCACCGGCAGCCTCGGGCTGCTCTTCCCGCCGTCGCTGCCCATCATCCTCTACGGACTCGTCGCGAAGGTCTCCATCGACAAGCTCTTCGTCGCGAGCCTGCTCCCGGGACTCGTCCTGCTCGGGGCCCTCGCCGTCTTCGGCGCGTACACCGGGATCCGCGCGGGCATCCCGCGCACGCGCTTCTCCTGGTCGGCGCTGGCCGCGGCCGCGCGCGCGGCCGCCTGGGAGATCCCGCTGCCCTTCGTCGTCGTGGGGGGCATCTACGGGGGATTCTTCACCGCCACCGACGCGGCCGCCGTCATGGCCTTCTACGCGCTCGCCGTCGAGACCCTGGTCTACCGCGACGTCTCCCTGCGCGAGCTGCCGCGCATCGCGGCGCAGAGCATGGCCCTCGTCGGCGCGATCTTCGTCGTGCTGGGCACCGCGATGGGGCTCACGAACTACCTCATCGACGCCGAGGTCCCGGACAGGCTCTTCGCGCTCATGCACTCCCTGGTCTCGTCGAAGGCCGCGTTCCTTCTCCTGCTCAACGCCCTCCTGCTCGTCGTCAACATGGTCGAGATCTTCTCCGCCATCGTCATCGTCGTGCCGCTCATCGTCCCCATCGCCGCGCAGTACGGGATCGACCCCGTCCACCTCGGAGTCATCTTCCTCCTCAACCTCGAGATCGGCTACATGACGCCGCCGCTGGGCTTGAACCTCTTCCTCTCGTACCGCCGCTTCGAGCGTCCGCTCTGGACGCTCTACCGGGCCGTGACGCCGTTCTGGCTGATCCATGCGCTCGTGCTTCTGGCCGTGACCTACGCCCCCGGGCTGAGCCTGTGCCTAGTGCACTGACCGGGTAATTATGCGCGTTTTGGAGGCCCGAGCCTGATGCGGATTCAAGGAGCGATGACCGAGGATAGCGGCCAGAGCTATCTGAGGGAGGAGCGACGCGGAAGCCGCCCAGGGGAGGGCCTCGGCAGTCGTTCCGCTGTCTCCGACGGAGAAGCTTCCTTGCGCAGGCTCGGGCGCTTTCAGCCGCCGGCGGCGTTGCGCGTCGCTCAGATACCTCAAGGTATCCTCGCTCCTTGCGCCTTGCCGGGCGGCCGAAATCGCCCGGCCAAAACGTGCATAATTACCCGGTCCGTGCACCCGAAATCGCCGTGACGGAGCGAGACCCCCAATGGACGACATGAAAGCCGTGAAGATCACCCCCCAGCAGCGCCGCAAGATGCTCGACGATCTCCGAGCCTCCCGCACCTACCGGAAGGCCTATCAGGACATCGACTTCCTCGCCCGCGAGGAGCTGCGCCCCATGCGCCTGCAGCTCGAGCTGCTCAAGCCCGAGATGGTCCTCATCGAGAACAAGATCGAGTCCACCATCATCGTCTTCGGCAGCGCGCGCATCCAGCCTCCCGACGAAGCGGAGGCCCAGATCGCGAAGCTGGGCGCGGCGCTCAAGCGCCTGCCCCGCGATGCGCGCCTGCGCACGGAGCTCGACGCGGCCAAGCGCCTGCAGAAGCTCTCCCGCTATTATGACGAGGCCCGACGCTTCAGCTACATCGTCACGAAGGCCTCCCAGGGGAAGGGACGCCGCCACTTCGTCATGGTCACCGGGGGAGGCCCCGGCATCATGGAAGCGGCCAACCGCGGAGCGTGGGAGGCGGGGGGGAAGAGCATCGGGCTCAACATCACCCTCCCGCACGAGCAGGAGCCCAACCCCTTCGTCACGCCCGAGCTCTCCTTCCTGTTCCACTATTTCGCCATCCGCAAGATGCACTTCCTCATGCGCGCGAAGGCGATGGTCGCGTTCCCCGGCGGCTTCGGGACCTTCGACGAGCTCTTCGAGACTCTGACCCTCGTGCAGACGAGCAAGAAGTCCCAGCTCCCCGTCATCCTCGTCGGGCGGGAGTTCTGGTCGCGGGTCATCGACGTGAAGTACCTCTCCGAGCAGGGCGTCATCTCGCCCGGAGACCTGGACCTCGTGCAGACCGTGGACACCGCCGAAGAGGCCTGGGGGGCCATCCGCAGCTACTGGCGGCGCAACGGCATGCCCATCGCTCACCACCGCCACACCGTGCAGTCGCACCGCGAACACGACCCCTCCGAGGTCTGAACGACGATCCGGCTCCTGAGCGTCGTCCTCCTCCTCGTCCCCGGGGCCCTCTGGGCCGCCGAAGGCCCTCCCGCGGGGACCGTCACGGAGGCCGGCATCGAGGAGACCGCCCATCGCGCCGTCGGTGCGATCTACGACCTCGACTACGCCGCGGCCCGCGCGCACATGCGCCGCCTCATCGACGAGCAGCCCAACAACCCGCTGGGCTGGCTCGGCGAGGCCGGCGTCCTGTGGTGGGAGGCCGACGCGGAGTACGCGCTCTTCAAGGACACCTCCCCGCTCGACGCCCTCTTCGAGGAGGACGTGCGCAAGGTCCTGGAGACGAGCGAGCCGCTGCTCGACTCCAAGGACCCGGCGCGCAAGGCCGATGGGCACTTCGCCGCGGGCATGGCGCTCGGGATCCATGGCCAGATGGAGCTCGCCCGCGGGCATCACCTGAAGGCCTACTCCGACGGAAAGAAAGCCATCAGGCACCTCAAGAAGTGCGTGAAGCTCGACCCGGACTACCACGACGCCTACCTCGGGCTCGGGATCTTCGACTATCAGACCGACCGGCTGCCGACGCTCATGAAGCTCCCGATGCTCTTCGTCCACCGCGGCGACGCCCGGCGAGGCCTCGCGCGCATGCGTCAGGCGATGGAGCGCGGCCGCTTCTCGAAGGACCAGGCCGCCGGCTTCCTCCTCACGATCCTCATAAGGGAGGGCGACGTCGCCGGCGCCCTCGAGCTGCTCGCGCGCCTGCGCGTCGAGTTCCCGCGCAGCGCCTACCTCCGCTATCGCGAGGTCATCCTGCTCTCCCGCGCCGGCGACTGGGACCGCTCCGCGCGCGCCCTCTTCGCCCTGCTCGCGGAAGCCCCCGCGGACCCCTCCTTCGAGCGCAAGGAGCTCTCGCTCTTCTGCGGTCTCGCCGGCGCGCACTGCTTCGAGCGCCCCTACGCCGAGGAGGCCGAGCGCTGGCTGGACCGCGCGCTCGTCGAGAAGTCCGCCGCGCGCTGGACCGCCGCGCTCCTGTTCTGGCGCGGCCTCGCCCGCGACGTCCTCGGCCGCCGCGCCGACGCCGTCCAGGACTACACGCGCGCGCTCGCCGCGCCGGACGTCCGCTTCGCGCACGAGCACGCGCGCCACTGTTTGAGCACCGCCTGCGACCGCGAGGAGGCCCTGCGCGCGCTCAGGGAGCTCGCGCGCGCCATCCCCGCCGGCGTCGCGCGCTCCGGCGCCGCCTTCAGCTCCGCGCAGAGACAGAAGCAGAGGCCCCGATGAAGAACCCGCTCCCCGTCGACGTCTACCTCCGCCGCAGCAAACAGACCGCGCCGGACATGCGCGCCGACTACTTCCGCGACCAGACCAAGATCATCCACTCCTACCCGTTCCGGCGCCTCAAGCACAAGGCCCAGGTCTTCTACGCCCCCGACAACGACCACATCTGCACGCGCATCGAACACGTCCTCCACGTCGCGACCATCGCCGCGACGGTCTGCCGCGGCCTGAACCTCTCCGGCGGGGACTGGGAGCTCGACACCGAGCTGGCCTACGCCATCGGCCTGGGACACGACCTCGGGCACGCACCCTTCGGCCACGAGGGGGAGAAGGAGCTCGCCGCGCGCCTCGGCGCCCCGAAAGCCTTCCTCCACGAGCTCAACAGCTACCGCGTCGTCGAACACCTCGCCAACCACGGCCAGGGCCTCAACCTGACCTACGCCGTGAAGGACGGCATCATCTGCCACAACGGCGAGGACTTCCTGCAGAACGACCTGCGCCCATCGACGACGGCCAACGACCTCGAGAACATCCACGACCGCGCCTACATGCCCACCACCTGCGAGGGCTGCGTCGTCCGCCTGGCCGACCGCATCGCCTACCTCGGCCGCGACATCGAGGACGCGGTCACCGCGGGCTTCATCACGAAGGCCGATGTGCCGCGGCGCGTGGCGGAGGCGCTCGGAGACTCCAACACCGACATCATCAGCGCCCTCATCGACGACGTGGTCGCGCACTCCGCGAAGGCCGACGCCATCGGCTTCTCCCCGGAGCGCCTCCTCCTGGTCAAGGAACTCGGGGAATTCAACTACCAGCGCATCTACTACCACCCGCGCCTGCTCAAGTACCGCCGCCACATCAAGACGGTCATCCACACGCTCTTCGACTACTTCGTCGAGCTCTTCGAGAGGAACGGCACCGACTTCAAGGCCTACCACGCGCTCGACCTCGAGAGCGACCGCAACTTCGGCCACTACTGCGAACAGCTGCGCCCCGTCTACGAGCGCGAGGGCTGGGCCGCCAGGACCATCGTGACCGACTACATCGCCGGGATGACCGACGGTTTCGCGCTCGAGTGCATGCGCCAGGTTTCCCTGCCCGTCCCCATGCATTTCCCCCGGGGCTCCAAGCCCGTCTAGTCGGCGCTCAAAACAGCGTTTTCTCCCCTTGAAACCGCTCCTCCGCGGGCCCATACTATAGGGTGGGCCCGTTTCCTGACGGGAGGAGGCCCCATGACGAAGCGGAAGAGAGTCGTGCAGGCGCTGGCGCTGGGCGGGGCGATCCTCGTCGAGTGCCCCTCGGGCGGGCAGGTCTTCCCGCCGACGCCTCCGGAAGACCCGGGCTACCAGGCGGACTGCGTCATCGGCGGCCGCAGCGCGGTCGATGGCTACGTCCTGAACCGGAACCCGGTACCCCTCGAAGTGGACGGAAACGTGCGCTTCACCTTCTACGCCGCGGACGCGGCCGCTCATCCGGTCGTATCCGTCCCGGCGAGCGCGACCATCGCGCCCGGCCGGCGCGTCCTGGTGGCGCACGCGGGACTGCCGTTCACGCTCGGCTGGGACGAGGCCTGCCGCTTCGACGTCGGCGACGCCGTGCGCTGACCCTGAAGCGGCGGCCGTCCGCCGCGCACCGAAAGACGAGGCCCCGCCTCTCGGCGGGGCCTCGTCTTCGCCCGACGGACGGCTTTACGCTTGCCGGATGGCGTTGCTGTTGACCATCAGCAGCTTGGGCGTGCGGTGGATCTCCTCGACGGCGCGCTTGAAGTCTTTTTCGTTGTTGATGAGGCGCCCGGTCCGCGTGTCGAGCAGGCCCAGCGGGGTCATGGCGTAGCGGGTCTGGTCCTTGATGCGCCCCTGATCCTCGACGGTCATGCGCGTCGAGAGGGCGAAGGCCACGTTGCCGACCGGCAGGCCGCGGGAGACGCGGTCGGCAACGGTCTGGGCGAGGCGCTTGCCGTCGACGAGGCCGGTCCCCTGCTGCTCGCGCCCCTTGCCGAGGTCGCGGGCGGTCTCCATGACGAGGGCGCGGACCTGGAAGGCGTCGTAGCGGACGCCCTTGTCCTTGAGGTAGCCGATGACGTCGGCGGACATCCCGGCCACCATCGGGGTCGCCATCGAGGTGCCCGACATGTAGCGGTAGGCCGGGGCGCCGTCGACGCCGCAGACGCCGTCGGGGTCCTTGGAGCTGCGCGGAGCGATGACGCCTCCCGGCGCGTAGACGCAGCCGACGGCGTTGAGAGCGGGGCCGGCGACCGCGGTCATCCCCTCGGGCTTCGCCGCGGCGGTGGTCGTCGGGGGCTCGGCCTGCTCGTCCTTGCGGAGCTGGGTCTGGAGCAGGGACTGCTCGAGCTTGCTCAGGTCCACGTCGCCGGCGATGGCGCTGACGTCGGGCTTGTTGTAGAGGTCGCCGTCCTCGCCGGCGGCAGGGCCCTTCGAGACGAAGAAGGGGAACTCCCCGTCCTTGTTGACCCCGGAGACGGTGAGGGCGTAGCGCGCGTTGCCCGGGGTGCCGACGGTGCGCATGCCCGCGGCGCCCTCGTTGCCGGCCGCGGCGACGACCAGGATGTTCTTGTCCACGACGAGATGGTTGGCCATCGAGCCGAGCGGGTCCTTGTTGGGCTCGCCGGGGCCGCCGAGGCTCATGTTGAGCACGTCGACCTTGGCCTTGCCGTCCTTGCCGGCGTCGGCCATCCACTTCATCGCCGCGAGGATGACCGACTCGTCGGTCTCGCCCTTGACCCCGAAGACCTTCGCGACCTTGAAGCGGGTCTCGGGCGCGAGGCCGGCGAAGCGGCCCTCAGAGGCCGCGCCGGTGCCGCCGATGGTGCCGGAGACGTGGGTACCGTGCCCGACGACGTCGTCCTTGCCCTCCTCGGTGAAGTCCAGGTACTCCTCGATGCGGCTGTTCCCGCTCTTGTCCTTGAAGTCCGGGTGCGTCGGGTCGATTCCCGAGTCGATGACGCCCACGAGCGTCCCGCGGCCCTTCATCCCGGCGTCCCAGAGCTCGCCGGCGCGCAGGGTCGAGAGAGCGTCGACCATCTTCGCCTCGGCCGCCTTGCGCGCGGCGTCGGAGACGGCGCCGACGAGCGGCGCGGAGGGGACCGGGAGGAACTGTGCGCCGAGCAGGGAGCCCGCCGGGCCCGCGAGGGCCTCGGCGGCGGCGCGGAAGACGCGCGCGGGGCGGCTCTCGACGCCGCGCGCCTCGAGGGACAGGCCGAGGGCGGCCGCCTGCGGGAGGGGGACGTCCACAGTGACGAGGTTGTCGACGGCGCGGACGACCTTCGCGCCGCTGCGCTCGAAGAGCTGCGCGTCGAGACCGGCCTCGCGGAGCACCTCGGCGCCGTCCTCGGCGCGCATCTTGAAGCGGTCGGAGGCCACCGTGCGGCTGGCGGCGACGATGACGCGGACCGTGTTGCGCTCCCGGTCCACCGCGTAGCCCTCGAGCATGGCGGGGGCGGCGGGGGCGGCGGAGCCCGCGGAGGTCAGGCCGCCGGCGGCGGTCACCGCGGTTTCGAGGCCGTTCCAGTCGAAGGAGCCCACGCTGTGGCGGGCGCCGTCGAAAGCCCGGGCCGGGGAGGCCCCCGCGAATTCGGCGGCGTCGAAGGCGGCGAGGGCTCCCGGCTCGGCCCAGGCGGCGGAGCCGCCGGCGGAGGCCTGGGTCGTCGGGACCGACGGCTTGAGCTCGACGATCGGCTCGATGAGGGCGCCGTCGCGAGCCGTGATGATGTCGAAAAGGGCCTGATAGCCGAGCTTCGTCAAGCGAAGCTGGCCGCCCGCGGTCCGCTTGAGGAAGATGTTGTTGTCGACCTCCCGGGGGTCCATGCGGGGCGCGAGGTAGCTCTTGAGGGCCAGGGCCATGCCGCCCTGGGGGTCGGAGAGGGGGAGCCTAAGAAGGAAGGCGGCGATGCGGCGGAACGCCTCGCGTTCGACCTTCTCGATCTCGACCGCGCCCGAGGCATCGTCCTGGCGCTGGCGGAGGATGCTCCCGTCGTTGGCGGCTCCGAGTCCGAAGCTCTCGGCATGGGGGGGGAGGGACTCGCCGGCCGCGAGCGTGGCGGGGACGCCCGCCGCGAAGGCCGCCGAGTGCAGCTGGATCGCCAGTATGAAGAGCGCCGCAGCCTTCTTCATCTTCTCCACCTCCCTGTCCGTCTCGACCGGGTCTCCCGTCTCCGTCTTGCGTCGTCCAGGCCCACCGTCTCTGGGTCCTGAGTCCTATCCCTAGGATAGTCCCGAAAGACCCATGAGCAAGTTCCGGTGGTCCCTATGGCGTGTGGGTACTAGGGCCTAGATTGTTAGCGTTCGCAGTTTCCCTATTTCCTCCCCTGCGGGGGGAGGGCAGGGTGGGGGGGGCGAATCATGGCGCCTTGCGGCCCGCTATCCTCCTCCTAAACCCAAATGCCCCTCTCCCCACCCTCCCCCGTGGGGGGAGGCAATAGGGAAACCCGTTTTTTTATAGAATCGTTCCAGTGGACACCATCAGAATCCGCCGCGACCCCGACTGGTTCCCTCTGCTGGAGGGGCTCCGGCTCACCTATCACCACACCTCGACCGAGTTCGAGGAGGTCGAGACGGCGGAGATCCTCTTCACCGACATCCGCGCCTTTCGCGACGACTGCCTGGCGAAGGCGGTCCTGACCCGCACGCGCATGGGCGGCTCGGTGACGAAGGAGTACGAGGTCCGCAAGAGCGCCCGAGAGGTTTTCAGCGCTTCCGGGGTGCTGGGCTGCGCCCGCCTCGAATACCCGCTCCCCGCCCTGCCGGGAAAGGAGTGGGACACCTCCCCGGACCGGCACCGCATCGCCTCCATCGACGAGACCATCGCCGTACCCGCCGGGAAGTTCCGCGGCTGCCTGCGCGTCAACACCTACCTCGCGGGGGGAGACGCGGGCTCCGCCATCCGCTACTACGCGCCCGGCGTGGGCTACGTCTACGAGGAAGTCTCGGGCGAGACCGCCGGCGCACGCGTGAGCCTCGTCTCCATCCAGCTTCCGAAGCCGCACTGACGCGCGCCGCCGCCCGCCGCGGCCTGAAGAACGCTGAACGAAAATGCCGCGGAATTGGGTCTTGACAGTTTTGGGTTTGGTGTGTATAAATTACACACCTATGGCGCGAGTACGCATCCTGGTCCGGCCCAAGCGGCGCAACCTCATCCTCGAGGAAGCTCTCTGGGCGCGGCTCATCGAGCGGGCCCGCGCCGAGGACCGCAGTCTGTCGTCGCTGACGCGCAAAGCGATCAGGGAATACCTGGAGCGGCGCGTTCAGGGGGTGAAGCGATGATCCAGGCGCTGAAGGACGTGGTCTACGTGTGGAACCATCGGCGGATCGGACATCCCGCCGTGGACGGCTCGAACGGGCTCTGCATCGACAACCTGCCCGCGGGACACCGCTGGAACCTGCTCGCGGTGAGGATGGACCTTTATGGGGGCCGCGATGGGGGCCTCTGAGCGGGGGGGAAGACCGCACGGCCGCAGGCGAGGCGCGCCGCGCCGGCATCATGCGCGCGCGCTGGCCGTCCCGCCGGTCCTTGCGCTGCGCTCGGAGGAGCCGGACCTTTCGCGCGACGTGCTCGCCGCGCTCGAGGACGACCTCGAGATGGTGATCCCGACGGACGCCGCCCTGGACCTTCTCTCCGTCATGCCGGCTTTCCTGTAGAAGCAGGAAGGGCCCGTACCTCGCGGTACGGGCCCTCCGCTTGCGTGCGGCTCAGGACTCAGTTCAGAGACTGAGGAGCCGACTTGATGAACGCGGGCCACTTCGTGTCCCGCGCCCACTTCAGCTTGTCGTAGTCGTTGTTGTAGCCGTAGCTCGGCGTGTAGATCGCCAGGCCGCGGGCGTCCTTGAACTTGTCGCCGCTGAGGCCGTTGGCGACGACGAGGCTCGTCTCGATGTAAGAGAGCAGCTCCCCGCCCTTCTGCTTGAGCGCCGGGTTCGCCGTCTTCTCCGTGATGAGCCGGACCAGGTGATGAAGGTCGCGGGAGTCCCAGTCGGCGAAGTGCACGGCGTCGGACTTCGCGGCCTTCACGTTCGCCGCCTCGGCCGGGTCCAATGCCAGCGTCACCCACTGGTTCAGGATGCTCACGAGGCCCGGGAAGGCCCGCGCGCGCAGCGCCGACTGCGTCGTCGCCTGGTTCTTCTTCGCGTAGAAGTCGCGGTAGCTCTCGACGACGAAGCGCCCGACGTCCTCGGCGCCGGCCGCCGGCCGCGCCGCGAGGCGCTGCAGGAAGCCCGTGTAGTCGTAGCCGTCGCCGGGCTCGGTCTCCTCGGAGCCGACGATGACGTCGACCGTGTCCTTCATCTCATAGCCCACGCTCGCCATCTGCATGAGGCAGGCGTCGCTCGCGTAGACGTCGATGTGGCCGAGCTGCGCGAGCGTCGCGCCGAGCTGCTGGGTCGTGATGTGGTTGCCGGTCTCGTCGTCGTAGGAGATGCCCTTCGTCCAGGCCTTGAAGCCCTGCTCCTTGGCCCAGCCGCTGCCGTGGTTCCAGACGATCACCATGTAGTGCTTGGCGGGGTACTTCTCCATGGCCCACTTGGCGAAGTCGTAGAGGTGCTGCGAGCTCCCCATGTCGGCCGTGAACTGCTGGACGACCGGCGAGGTGATCTTGTTCGGGTCATCGTCCTTCTGGACGAGGTAGCGCCGGATACCCTTCCAGTCGGCGTCCGGTCCGCCCGAGCCGTCGATGCGGCCGAGCTCGACGACGACGTTCATCTTGTCGTTGGAGCCGACCTTCTCCATCTCGTTGACGTCCCCGAGCCCGTAGGTCTCGAGGTTGTTCTTGCCGTTGATGTAGACCATGACGGTCCACTCCTTCTTGGTCGACCACCACCACCAACCCTTGTCGGAGGAGAGCGCCTGGGCGTCGATCGCGGGCTTGTCCGGCAGCTGGAGGAACTCTTTGACGTCGGCGCGGCCCTGGTCGAAGTCGACATCGGCGGCCGCGGACCACACGCCGCAGCAGACGAGCGCCGCGAGCGCGGACAGCAACACCTTTCTGAACATACACACCCCCGTGTGTCCGAAATCCAAGAGAGGACCACAGGGCCCACCCCCGGAATAGGCCCTTTGTACCATAGGCCCCCGACATTGTCAACACCCCTCTTGCCGGGGGCCGCGACTTGAAAGCGTAACATGCGCCTGCTACTTTACGAGCGTATGAGCCCGATCCGAGCGGCCGTCCTCACGGCCGCCCTCCTGCTGTCGTGGGCGGCGGGAAGGGCGCGCGCGGCCGCTCCGCCCGACTGGCTGGCGCTGCGCTCCCAGGAGGAGCGCGCGGAACTCCTCCTGAGCGACGCGCTCGGCCCGGGACGCGCACGCGTGTTCCTGCGCGCGCGCGCGCAGGCCTCCGCGCCCGCGGAAGGTCCGGACGCCGCGCTCTTCGACCGGGTCCAACGGAGCCTCGACGAAGCCCCGCCGGTGCTGCCCGGCTTCGCGCTCCCGCGCACGCTCAAGGACGAGATCCTGCGCGCGTACGCCGCTCCCGCGCCGGGCCCGACGGTCCTGGAGGCGACGCTCGTGCTCGACCGGGGCGTCCCGCAAGAGGGCGTCCAGCGAGCGATGGACCTCACGGAGCGGGTGCTCAACCTCGACGCCGAGCGGGGGGATTCTCTGCGCCTCGTCCGCGAGAACATCGCCCCGCAGGCGACGGCGTCCGGACGCGCCTGGGGCGGACTGTCCGAACGCGCGCTCGCCGGCCTGCAGTCCCTGCTCGCCACCGCCGTCCTGCTCGTCGCGGCGCTGGCGGCCCTGCGCATGATCGTCCCGCTCCCGGGCGGCTCCCGGTCCCGCTCAGCGCGGCGCACCGCGCTGCGGCGGCGGCTGGCCGGCTCGGCGGCGCTCGCGCGCCTCCTGCCCGATCCCGACGGAGCGGACCTGCCCCGACTGAAGCCCGGAGAGGCCGGCGCCGCCGCGGAATTCCTCTCCGGCGAGCCGTCGGCGGCGGCCGCGGCCGCGCTGAGGGTCTTCGGAGCGCGCACGGCCGCGCTCGTCCTGCGGCGCATGAGCGCCCCGGCCCGCAGGGCCGCCGCGGCCGAACTCGCGCGAGCGCGGGAGCAGCCCGCGTCGGCGCCCCCGGCGCCCGCGGGCCGACGCTGGCCCTGGACGAAATCCCCGCCGCCGCCGGAGCCGGTCGGACGCCGGCTCGCGCGCCGCCTCGGAGAGGAGGAGCGCGAAGCGTTCCTCGACGAGCTCTTCCTGCGCCTCGACCGCGGGGAACAGGACGAGCTCGCGGCCGCCGTCGAGACCGTGAGCCCCGCGCGCGCGCGGAGCCTGCGCGGCCTGCCGGACCTCGACGACCTCGCCGCGGCGGAGCCCGCGGCCCTGCGCGTCCTGCTCTGCCGCTTCTCGAGCGCCGAGCTCGCGGGCGCCCTCCACGGCGCGCAGGAGGCGACGCGCGAGCGCCTGCTCGCGTCCCTGCCGGACGCCGTCGCCGCGACGGTCGGCGAAGAGGAGGTCGCCGTCGACCCCGGAGGAGAGAGGACGCTCTCCCTGCGGGGGGAGCTCCTCGCGCGCTGGCGCCGCCTCTCCCTCGAAGGCCGCGTCCCTCCGGCGGCCGCCCCGTGAAGCGCCTCCTCCCGTTGACGCTCCTGCTCGCGGCCGCCTGCCGCACCCTGCCGCCCCCGGAGCCGGCCGCGGCCGAGGACGCGGCGTTCGCGGACGCCTTCGCCCCCGACCCCTCCCTGCCGCCCTCCCCGGAATCGTCGCCCGCGGAGCCGCCCTCCCCGGAGCCGCCGACACCCTCCCTCGAGCTCCAGCGCCTGAGCCGCCTGCTCGCAGAGCTCGGACTCGGAGAGCGCGACCCCGCGCGGGAGGAGGAGCTCTTCAAGGACGAGACGCGGGGGGGAGCCTGGGTCCGCGCCGCGCTCGACGCCTACCTGCGCCGCGACGACCTCCGCGCGGTGCTCTTCGCGCAGGCCGCCGTGGGCGACGACCCGGGCAACGAGACGCGCCGGTCCCTGCTCGCCGCGCTCCTCAAGCGCAGCGGGATCGAGCCCGACCCCCAGGGCCTGCTGCCGCTGCCGGCGCTGCTCCAGCACGAGCTGCGCCTCTCCGAGACGGCCTTCTTCGAACAGCGCTACGGCGCCAGCGCTCAGCACTCCCGACGAGCGCTCCTGCTGGACCCGGATTCCGCCAAGGCCTGGCAGCGCCTCGGCTCGGCGCAGTACGCGCTCGGACAGGCCGACGAGGCGGGTTCCGCCTGGCGCAAGGCGCTGGCGCTCGACCCCTCGGACGAGCGGCTGCGCGCCTTCCTGCGCGAGAAGGGCCAGCTGAAATGATTACGCAATAAGGAGAAGGTACTCTTAGGACGATGGCCGACCCCTATCGGGAGTACGCGGACGAATACGGCCGCGAGGTCGAGCGAACGCTCCGGAGCCAGCCGGCTCCCGGCGCCGACCCCCTGCCGGCGATGCGCCGCGCCCTCGAGGAATTCGAACACTGGTGGAGCCGCGAGGTCCCGGCCTCGACCGAGGCCGAGGCGTCCGCCGACGACGGACGCCTCGACGCGCTGCGCCGGGAGCTCGAGCGCGCCCGAGGAGAGCTCGAGGCGGTCAAGACCGGCCTCAGCGCCCACGGAGCCGGAGCGAAGGCCGCGGCGGGCGAGGCGGAGCGCGCCGCTCTGCGGACGCAGACGGAGCGCCTGCACGCGGAGAACGACGAGCTCAAGCGCCAGCTCTCCGACCTGCACGCGCAGGTCTCCGACGCCCAGGCGAAGGCCTACCGGGCGCAGGAAGGCTACGAGGCGGCGATCCTCCGCCTCGAGCAGCAGATCCGGCTCCTCGGAGACCGCGGCACCGAACTCTCCCGCGACAAGCAGTTCCTCGAGGGGCAGCTCGCGCGCAACGCCGACCGCGTGCGCGACCACGAGGCCTCGCTCGACGAGGCCCGCGCGAAGGCGCAGGTCCTCGAGCACGAGAACACCGAGCTCAAGACCCGCGTCGACGGCCTCCAGCGCGAGCTCTCCCAGGTCGGCGTCGATAAGGCCTCCCTCGAAGGCTCGCTGCGCGAACTCCGCGTCCAGGCCGGCGCCCTCCAGGAACGGATCCTGCGGGGACGCGAGACGCTCGAAGCCGATCTCGCCGAGCGCCGCCGCACCCTCGAACAGGCCCTCGCGGCCGCCGAGGAGGCCCGCAGCGGCGTCGCCGAGCAGCTCCGCCGCGGCTTCGCCGAACAGCGGGTGGAGGGGGACAAGCAGGTGCGCGAGACCGCGCGCTTCCTCGAGGCGAAGCTCCTCGAAGTGGAGCGCGACGCCTCCTCCCACTACGAAGAGGTCCGCGGCCTGCTCGACGCCCTCGGACGCCTGCTCTCGGATGAGGACGCGCGATGAAGTACTGGGTCTACCTGGACGGAGAGGTCCCCGGCTCCTACGCCCCCGCGGAGCTCGCGGCCCTGCCCGGCTTCGCCCAGACCTCGATGGTCTGCCCCGTCGAGGGGCCGACCGAGGCGCGCAACTGGCGCCGCGCGGGAGAGTTCAGCGACATCCTCGACGCGATGCAGTCCCGCCGTCTCGCCGAGCGCCCGGCCGCCGTCGACCCGGCGCCGGAAGCCGTCCGCCCGCTGAGCGTCGACGACGTGCTCAACGACGCCTCATCGAAGATCTTCCTGCACGTCGCCGACCTCATGCGCGAGCTCGAGAACCGGCGCGAGGAGCGCGCGCTCACCCAGGCCCTCCAGCGCCAGGTCGCCGAGCTGCGCGGGGAACTGCTCGCCGCACGCGAGCGCATCGCCCGCCTCGACGAGCGCGCCGCGCTCCTCCCCGGCTTCGAGGACCGCGAGCGGATGCTGCAGGCGGAGATCGCCCGCGCCCGCTCCGAGCTGCGCGAGCGCGGAGCGGAGCTCATCGCCCTGCGCGAGGAGCTCGCGAAGGCCCGCCTCCAGCTCGAGGAGGCGCTCCGGCGCGCTGAGGGCGCGGAGAGCGCGGCCTCCCGGCACGAGAAGGTGGCCGAGGAGCTCTCGGCCCAGCTCGCGGAGAAGGAGCTCTCGCTGGCGAAGGCCTACGGGATCGTCCGCCGCCTCGAGCAGACCCTCTGCGACATCGTGCCCTCCGCGACCGCGGGGATCTCCCGCGAGGTCCCCGACCTGAGCCTTCCCGCCGAGGAGGCGCTCGGCGCCCCCGAGGAAGCCGCCGCCCCGGATGCGCCGCCGGCCGAGGCGCCCCCGGAGACCCCCGCGCCCCCGGAAGGGGATCCGCGGACCGTCCTCGAATCGGACCCCGTCCCGGAATCCCACCTTCCCCCGGAAGGGGAGGTCCGTCCCGTCCCGCGGCCCTGGCGCACCCTCCTCAAGAAGGCCTTCGAGAACATCTCCTCCAAAGACGACCCCCCCGAAACGAAGCACTGACGCGCCGACCATTTTAGGAACCGACCAGCAAGGGGCCAATGGTCCTAGGAGGTCCTATGCTTATGGGCGTCTATTTGGTATAATGGTTACAGAAGGTCAGCCGGACCGGAGTCCACGCCGGATCATGGTCCTTGAAAGACTCGACGGGATTCGACGACGCATCGAGGCGGCCGCGGCTCGCGGCGACCGGGACGCGTCGGCCGTGGACGTCATCGCCGTCGTCAAGAAGGCCCCGACCATGGACCTACGCGCCCTCGCCGCTTCGGGCCGGGTCCGCTGGTTCGGGGAGAGCCGCGTGCAGGATGCCGCGCGCCGCCGGGAGGAGCTGGGCCCGGACGCCGCCCGGGTGCGCTGGAGGTTCGTCGGCCACCTCCAGACGAACAAGGCCGTCGCCGCCGCGGGGCTCTTCGAGCGCCTGGATTCGCTGGAGTCGCTGAAGCTGGCGGCCTCGCTCGACGCCCTCGCCGCAGAGGCCGGGAACACGCTGCCCGTGCTGGTGCAGGTCAAGCTGACCGGCCGGGACGCGCAGTCGGGCGTGGATCCCGAGGCCCTGGGGGAGTTCCTGGAGAAGCTCCGGGGCTTCCCGCGCCTGAAGGCGCAAGGCCTGATGGCCATCGCGCCGCTGACGGAACGGGTCGAGGAGACCCGCCCGCACTTCCGGCGCATGAAGGAGCTGCTCGACCGCCACTTCCCCGCGGGGACCGTGCCGGACCGGGAGCTCTCGATGGGGATGAGCCAGGATTTCGAAGTCGCCGTGGAAGAAGGAGCGACGCTCGTACGCATCGGGACCGCGCTGTTCAACGCCTAGCGGTCCCGCGGTAGAGACGGAACTCCGCATCGAGGAAGGGAGAAGACAGAATGATCGTCAAAGTGCGCGTCATCCCCAATGCCCCCGAGAACGAGGTCGTCAGCCGCATCGGCAGCGTCCTGAGGGTCAAGGTCACCGCCGGAGAAGTCAACGAGGAAGCCAACAACGCGCTGCGCGGCTACCTCGCAGAGTTCTTCGAAGTGGCGCCCCGCGCCGTCAACATCATCCGCGGGGCGAAAGGCCGCGAGAAGACCGTCGAGATCACCGGGCAGCCCGAGGAGTCGCTGCGCCGCGTGATGGAATCCATCCCCTGACGATATCCACATAGAAAGATCCCCCGGGCAGCCCCATCGCCCGGGGATTTTTCTGCTCGAAAACATGAAAGACTTCGACTCCGTCCGCCCCGTCCGCTTCCGCGCCGGCGCCCTGTACGCGCTCGACCAGCGCCTGCTGCCGCGCCGCAAGGTCTACGTCCGCCTCTCCACCTGCGCGCAGGTCGTCGACGCGATCTCCAGCATGCTGCTGCGCGGCGCCCCGCTCATCGGCGTCGCGGCCGCCTACGGCTACGCCTTCGCCGCCCGCGAGGGGCTCGACCTCGACCGCGCGGCGAAGACCCTGCTCGCCTCCCGGCCGACCGCCGTCAACCTCGCCTGGGCCGTGCGCCGCATGCAGGAACGGACCCGCGCGCTCCGCGGGACCGGCGATCCGCGCGGCCCCCTGCTGCGCGAGGCCCACGCCGTCTTCGAAGAGGACCTCGACGCCAACCGCCGCATGGCCGACTTCGGCGCGCGCCTGCTCAAGCGCGGCTCGACCGTGATGACCCATTGCAACGCGGGAGCGCTCGCGACCGCCGGCATCGGAACGGCGCTCGGCGTCATCCGCCGCGCCTACCGCCTGGGGAAGGTCCGCCGCGCCTTCGCCTGCGAGACGCGCCCCTACCTCCAGGGGAGCCGCTTGACGCTCTGGGAGCTCATGACCGAGGGGATCCCCTCGACCCTCATCACGGACAACATGGCCGCCCACATCATGGCGACCGAGAAGGTGGATGCGGTCCTCGTCGGCGCCGACCGCATCGCGGCGAACGCCGACGCGGCCAACAAGATCGGGACCTACGGGCTCGCCATCCTCGCCCGCCATCACGGGATCCCCTTCTACGTCGTCGCGCCCTCGACCACCGTCGACCTCTCCCTGAGCGACGGGAGCCGCATCCCCATCGAGGAGCGCAGCGTCCGGGAAGTCGTCGAGGTCCACGGGAAGTCCATCGCGCCCAAGGGCGCGGTCGCCCGGCATCCCGGCTTCGACGTGACCCCGCACGCCCTCATCACGGCCATCGTCACGGAGAAGGGCGTGGTGAAGCCCGCCTCCGGCGCGAACCTGAAGCGGGTCCTCTCGATATAGACGGTTCTTTCAGGGCTCGTCGTCGGCGTCGACTTCGAGCGCCGACAGCTCGCCGCGGCGCCCCTCCATCCCTCCGAGGCCGAGGGCGAGCGGCGCGAAGGCCCGCGAGCCGTAGATGAAGCGATAGACAAGGTGATGAGGAACACCGCCCAGGGACCCCAGGCGGCGAGCGCCCCCTCGGGGGTCATGAGCCGGAAGGGGGGGGCTTCGGAGAGCGCAGGCGGGAGACCTGGCGCAGGAAGCCGGAGATGTCGTCCTCGGCGTCCTTGATCGCGACGATCTCTCCGACGCGGCGCGCGACCTCGTCGAGGAGCTTGCGCTCCTCCAGCAGGAACGGACCTTCGTCCGCCTTCGGCAGGACGCGGGTATAGAACACGTCGACCGCGCAGACGGCTCGGCCCTGGACGCGGAACTCGGAGGTCTGCACCCAGGAAGTCTTCTGGAAGCCGGGAGAGCGGTGCTCGCGCCCCCGCAGGCGTACGCGCGCGCAGGCGGCGTCGGGGTACTGCCAGGCGCGGGGGAGCATCGCGACGACCTCGGAGAGGATCTCGTCGAGCGTCGCACCGGGCTTCTCGACGAGCCGGGCTACGCCGAAGAGGCAGTCGAGCTCTTTGACCCGCTCGTTGAGCTCGCGCGTGCGCTTCTTCAGGCAGTCCTCGAGCCAGCGCACCTCGTCCTTGAAGCGGCCGAGCGCGTCTTCGAGCTCTCGCACCCGCTGCTGGGTGGAGTTCAACGCCGACACCAGGTCTTCCTTCCGCAGGGACTCGAGCTCCTCTCCCATTACGCGCGTAATGTTACCAAGTTCATCGGGAATCCCCAACGGGGATTCCCGACCACGCAGGAATTGGTATCATGCGCCGATGCCGAAACGCTGCGTGGTCCTCGTCACCGCCCCCGACCGCCGGACCGGCCTGCGCCTGGCCCGCGCCCTGGTCGCCGAGCGCCTGGCGGCGTGCGTGAACCTCGTCGGAAGCCTGCGCTCCGTCTACCGCTGGAAGGGGAAGGTCGAGGAGGCCTCCGAAGTCCTGCTCCTCGCCAAGACCCGCGCGGCCCTGCTCCCGCGCCTCCAGCGCCGCGTGAAGGCGCTTCACCCCTGTTCCGTGCCCGAGGTCCTCGCGCTGCCCGTGGCGGGGGGAAGTCCCTCCTATCTCTCCTGGCTCGACGCCGCCGCGGACGCGAGGCCCCGATGAGCGCCCTTGCGCGCACGCTGGTCCTGGCCTCGGCGTCCCCGCGCCGGCGCGAGCTCCTGCGCGCCCTCAAGCTCCCTTTCCGCATCGCCCCCTCGCACGTCAGCGAGGAGGTCGCTCCCTGCACGCCGCGCCGGCTCGTGCTCGAGCTCGCCCTGCGCAAGGCGCGGGCCGTGGCCGGGCGGCGAAAGCGCGCGCTCGTCCTCGGGGCGGACACCATCGTCGTCTGCCGCGGAGAGGTCCTCAACAAGCCGATCGACCGCGAGGACGGCCGCCGCATCCTCCGCTCGCTCAACGGCCGCTGGCACCGCGTCTACACCGGGGTCGCGCTCGTCGACTCCGAGTCGGGCCGCTGGTGGCGCGAGGCGGCCGTGACCCGGGTCAAGGCCCGCCGCCTAACGGCCGAGGAGCTCGAGCGCTTCGTGGGCCGCCACATGGACAAGGCCGGCGCCTATGCCGTGCAGGACCACGGGGACCCCTTCATCGAGCGCATCGTGGGCCCGTTCGACAACGTCGTCGGCCTGCCGCTCGCGAGCGTGCGCTCGCTGCTGCGCCGGGCCCTCTGCGCGCGCCGGAGGAAGACGGCCCGATGAGCCTCTTCCGCGCCGCGACGATCCTGCGCGCCGCGAACCTCCTCGCCGTCATCGCCTGGATCTTCCTCCTGAAGAAGGGCGGCCTGCTCATCTCGACGGAGTTCCCGCTCGCGATCCTCTCCGCCGCGGTCTGGGTCTCGGCCGTCGCGGCCTTCCTCCTGCGCGAGCCGCCGCCGGCGGCGATCGCGGCGCTCCTGTCGCTCGACGCGCTCGCCGTCGGGATCGCGAGCCTGTACGCGCAGCCGGCCTCCGCCGACCTCCTCCCCGGCTTCTTCGTGCCCCTGACCCTCGCGGCGCTCCTGCTGCCCGGGCTCCTGGCCGTCCTGGTCTGGGCCGCCGCCGCCGCCTGCACGGCCTTCCTGCTCCTGCGCGCAGGCCTGGCCTGGACCGACCCGCTGTTCATCGTGCGCCTGAGCGCCCTCGCGCTCGCGCCCGCCGCCTGCGCGGTCGTCTCCGCGCTCCTCCTCGCCCGCCGCGCGCGGACCGTCCGCGAATCCGTGTCCCTGCAGCGCCAGCTCCAGGTGACGGAGTACGTCACGCACCTCTTCTTCCAGCTGCGCGACTACCTCACCTCCATCACCACCGTCGCCGAGCACATCGCCCTCTCCGCGCACGACCAAGCGGGCAAGGACATCGCCCAGAAGCTGCGGCGCATGGTCGCGGAGCTCAACGCCAAGATCGTCCGGACCGTGGACGCCGTGCAGACGACGACGCGGCGCACGGCGCCGATGGCCGTCGACTTCGACCTCGGCACCGTCCTCGCCGAGGCCGCGGAGTCGGCGCGCGCCTCGGTCCCCCGGCCGCGGGTGCGCCTGAAGCTCGCATCCTCCTCCCTGGCCCTGCAGGGCAACCGCCGTCTCGCCTTCTGCGTTCTCGCCAGCGTGCTCGACAACGCCTTCGAGGCCTTCCCGGCCGACGGCGCGGGGACGGTCCGCGTGGAGCTCAAGCCCGGAGAGCCCTGCGCCGAGGTCGTCATCGAGGACGACGCCGGCGGGGTCGCCCCCGACCGCATCGCCCGGGTCTTCGAGCCGCTCTCGACCTCGAAGTCCGACCGCGGGGGTCTCGGTCTGGGCCTCTCGATGGCCCGGCGCATGGTCGAGGGCACCGGCGGGACCCTCGCCCTCGAGAGCGCGGGGGGGAAGACCCTCGTGCGCGTCCTTTTCCCCGTCCGACCCGCCCTGCCGAACGTCCGCACCGGAGACTCGACCTGGGCCTCCCGCCGCGCCGGAGGATGAGATGAGCGAAGAAGAAGCCGCCCCCGTCGAAGCCCCCGGACTCCTCGCCCTGCTCGAGGACTCCCTGCGCGTGCTCTTCGCGCCGGGCGCCGTCTTCGAGGCGCACCGCTTCGCGCCCCCGCCCGGCTTCGGCGCGATGACGGGCGTCGTCCTGGTCTGGGCCGCGGCCGCCCTCCTCGTGCAGCTGCTCATGGCCCTCATGACCCTGCCCGCGACGGCGGCGATCGGTCCGCTCCCCGCCTCTCTGGCCCTGCTCGGAGGACTCCTGCTCGCCCTCGTCCTCGGCTTCGCCGGAGCCGGCGTCATCCTCGCGCTCTCGGCCCTCTCGGGCGGGAAGGGCGGTTACGAGCGGAGCTACCAGCTCCTCGCGCTCCTCTCCCCGCTGCTCGCGGTCGCCTCCGCGGCCCTTTGGGTCCCCGTCCCCTACCTCTCGCTGGTGCCCACCCTGCTCGGCGCCTTCCTCTTCGCCCGGGGACTCAGCGAGCTCCACGAGGCCCCCGGCGTCCAGTCGACCATCGTCGTCGGGGCCCTGACCGTGGTGCTCCTCGCGGGACAGATCCTCATGCGCCCCGCCTTCGAGCGGGCGCAGCGCCAGGCCGAGCTGGCGGCCAACCTCTACTCGACGGCCTCCGGTCTCGCCTCCGGGATGAGCGCCCTGCAGCAGGCCGCAGGCCCCGCGGGCGGGGAGCCCGGCGCGACGGGCACTCCGGTGCAGCCGGTCCCCGACCTCGTCGGCGCGGCGACCCCCGACTCGCCGCTGACCCCGCTCACCGGGAGCTCGAGCGTCGACATGGTCCAGGGCATGAGCGAAGGACAGAACTCCGGCCTGCCGCTGGTGCAGCCGGGCCGACAGCTCACGGCGCAGGACGTCCAGCAGATGCGCGAGACGGGGCTCAACATGCTCGACAACGTCAGCCAGAAGCTCCATGACCCCGCCATGATGAAGAACGTGCCTCCCGAGCAGGCGGAGCAGCTCAAGCAGGTCACCCAGCTCATGGACCAGATGCGCACGGGCATGCGCGACCCGAACTTGACCCCCGCCGACCGCCAGCGCATGATGCAGCAGGCGATGCAGATGCTCGGCAACCTCCAGGGGAGCGCGCCTCAGCAGCAGGGGCCGCGGCGCAAGAAGATCCGCGTCCCCGAGCCCGGCACGGCGACCCCTCCGGAGACGGAGGCGCGTTGAGCCCGGCACCGGCGCAGGTCCCGCTGGCGAAATTACCGCCCTGGATGCGGGTGCGACTCGGCTCCGGAGACGCGTTCCGCACGGTGAAGGGACTCTCGTCCGCCCGGGGCCTGCACACCGTCTGCTCCGAGGCCCGCTGCCCGAACGCCGGCGAGTGCTGGTCCTCCGGGACCGCGACCTTCATGATCCTCGGCGACTCCTGCACCCGCACCTGCCGCTTCTGCTCGGTGGCCGCGGCCGCCCGCCCCGCGCCGCCCGACCCCGAGGAACCGCGCGGTCTCGCGGAGAGCGTCGCCGCCCTGGGTCTGCGCTACGCGGTGGTCACCACCGTCTGCCGCGACGACCTCCCCGACCAGGGCGCCGCGCACGCCGCGGCCTGCCTGCGCGCCGTGCGCACGCGCTGCCCGGACACGCGCCTCGAGTTCCTCGCCCAGGACTTCCGCGGCGACGAAGCGCTCCTCGCCCGCGTCCTCGCCGAGGGGCCGGACGTGCTCTCCCACAACCTCGAGACCGTGGAGCGCCTGACCCCGTCGGTGCGCGACCGGCGCGCGGGCTACGCGCTCTCCCTCGCCGTCCTGCGCGCCGCCCGGCGACTGCGGCCGGGGGTCTGGACGAAGTCCTCCCTCATGCTCGGTCTCGGCGAGACCGAGGAGGAGCTTCTGCAGGCCTTCGCGGACCTCCTTGCGGCCGGGGTCCGGGTCCTCACCCTCGGGCAGTACCTGCGCCCGACGCGCGAGCCGCGCCACCTTCCCGTCGTCGAGTTCGTCCCGCCCGCGCGCTTCGAGGAGCTCGGCGCGCGCGCCCGCGCGATGGGCTTCCTCCACGTCGCCTCGGCCCCGTTCGTGCGCAGCTCGTACCGCGCCGCCGAGCTCTTCATGGAGAAGGCCGCAGGAACCCGCTCTTCGGAGGCATCCTCATGAAGGAGACCCAGGTCCTCGTCATCGGAGCCGGCCCCGGCGGCTACGTCTGCGCCATCCGCCTCGCGCAGCTCGGGAAGAAGGTGGTCCTCGCCGAGAAAGAGAAGGTCGGCGGCGTCTGCCTCAACGTCGGCTGCATCCCCTCGAAGGCCCTCATCCACGGCGCCGGCCTCGTGCACAAGCTGCGCCGCGGCGGCGCGCTCGGGATCGGCGCCTCGGAGCTCACCGTCGACTGGGGAAAGACCGTGGCCTGGAAGAACGCGGTCGTCGGAGGCCTCACGCGCGGCATCGGGGCCCTGCTCAAGGCCAACGGCGTCGAGCTCGTCGAGGGCACCGCCCGCTTCACCGGTCCGCACACCGCCGAGGTCACCGGGGGCCCCGCGAAGGAGGACCTGAAGTTCGAGCAGGCCGTCGTCCTCACCGGCTCGCGCCCGCTCTCCCTGCCCGGCTTCGACTTCGACGGCTCCTGCGTGATCGGCTCCACGGAAGCCCTGGCGCTGCAGGCTCCGCCGGCGAGCCTGGCGGTCATCGGCGGCGGCGTCATCGGGCTCGAGATCGGCACGGTCTTCGCGAAGCTCGGGACGAAGGTGACGGTCGTCGAGTTCATGGACGGGCTCCTGCCGGGCATCGAGGCGGACCTGAGCGCCCCCGTCGCGCGCTCCCTCCAGAAGCTCGGCTGCGCGGTCCACCTGAAGAGCAAAGCCCTGAGCTGGCTCGAGAAGGACGGCGTCCTCGAGCTGACGGTGCAGACCCCCGAGGGGGAGAAGACCGTCTCGGCCGAGAAGATCCTCCTCAGCGTCGGCCGCCGCCCCAACAGCGACGGCATCGGCCTCGAGAACGCCGGCGTGAAGACCGACGCGAAGGGCTTCATCCAGGTCGACGAGCGCATGCGCACGAGCGCGGAGCACATCTACGCGGCCGGGGACGTCATCGGCGCGCCCTACCTCGCGCACAAGGCGTCGCGCGAGGGCATCCTCGCCGCGCACGCCCTCGCGGGCAAGGAGGTCGAGGCGAAGGGGCACATCCCGTGGGCGGTCTACACCGACCCCGAGGTCGCTTACGTCGGAGAGACCGAGGCCGCGGCGAAGGCGCGCGGCGTCGAGCTCCTGATCGGCCGCTTCCCGTTCTCCGCCAACGGCCGGGCGCAGACGATGCGCGAGGCCGAGGGCTTCGTGAAGGTGCTCGGCGACCGCGCCGACGGACGCCTGCTCGGCGTCGGCATCGTCGGACCCGACGCGAGCGACCTCATCGGCGAGGCGGCGCTCGCGCTGCGCCTGAAAGCCGCCGTCGCGGACCTGGCCAACACGGTGCACCCGCACCCGTCCCTCTCGGAAGCGCTCGGGGAGGCCGCCGAGGCCGCCCTCGGGCACGCCGTGCACATGCTCCCCGTCCGGCGATGAAGACCTCCGCGCTCCCCGCGCTGCGCCGCGCCCTCGAGATCCGAGAGCTCGGGACCGTGGACTACCTCTCGGCGCTCGAGCTCCAGAAGAGCGCCCTGCGCGAACGCGCCGCCGGGGAGCGGCCCGACACGCTCTTCCTGCTCGAGCACCCTCCCGTCTACACGCGGGGAACGACCGCCCGCGGACAGAGCGCTCCCGAGCTGCCCCATCCGCTCCACGACGTCCAGCGGGGCGGGGACATCACCTACCACGGCCCCGGACAGCTCGTCGGCTACGCCGTCGTCCACCTCAAGGAGCGCGGACTCACCATCGGCCGCCACCTGCGCATGCTCGAGGAGACCCTCGTGCGGGCCCTCGCCCGCATGGGCGCCGAAGCCCGCGCCCTGCCCGGCTTCACCGGCGTCTGGGTCGGCGAGAAGAAGATCGCCTCCATCGGCGTCGGCGCGCGCGCCTGGGTCGCCTACCACGGCTTCGCGCTCAACGTGCGCACGGAGATGGCGCCCTTCCGGGCCGTCCACCCCTGCCGCCTCGAGCCGGAGACGATGACCTCCCTGCACGCCCTGCGGCCGGACGCGACGATGGAGGCCGCCCGCGCGGCCGTGCGCGCGGCCTTCTGCGACGTCTACGGAGCCGGACCGTGGAGCTGAGGGGCGCCGTCGCGCTCGTGACCGGCGCCGGCCGCCGCGTCGGCCGCAGGATCGCCCTGCGCCTGGCCGAGCACGGCGCCGACGTCGCCGTCCATTACCGCTCCTCGCGCCGCGATGCCGAGGCCCTCGCCCGCGAGCTCCGCGCCCTCGGAGTCGACGCCGAGGCCCTGCGCGCCGACCTCGCCCGCCCCGCCGACTGCGAGCGCCTGGCTCGGACCGCGGTGCGCCGCTTCGGACGCGTGGACGTCCTGGTCAACAGCGCCTCGATCTACGCGCCGAGCCGCTTCGGGAAGACCCGCCCGGCCGAATGGGACGCCTACCAGGCGGTGAACCTGCGCGCGCCCTTCCTCCTCGCACAGGCGCTGGGGCCGCGCATGAAGCGTCTCGGCGGGGGAAAGATCGTGAACATCGCCGACGGTTCCGGGCTGCGGCCCAACGCCGGGTTCATGCCCTACTGCGTCTCGAAGGCGGGGCTGCTCGCGCTGAACGCGGCGCTCGCGAAGGCCCTGGCCCCGGAAGTCCAGGTCAACGCGGTGCTCCCGGGCCCCGTGCTCATGCCCGCGGGTTCGCGCCCCCGTCGACGCGAGAAGGTGCTCGCGGCGACGCTCCTCAAGCGCATGGGAGACCCCGACGACGTGGCGCGCGCCGTGCTCTATCTCCTCGAGGCGGACTTCGTCACGGGGACGGCCCTCCCCGTCGACGGCGGACGACTCGCCGCATGAAGGCCGCGCTCCCCGCGCTCCTGCTCGCTCCCCTTCTGCTCTCGGGCTGCTCCCTGCTCCAGCCGAAGCTCAAGCCCTTCCCCGACGAGAAGCTCGAGGCGTGGATCGAGGCCCAGCGGGAGCTCTCGCTCGAGCGCCTGCTGCGCAACGTCTCGCCGAAGGGCCGCGTCGACAAGGTCTTCGACACCGTCCACGTCGCGCCGGACCGCTGGGACGGGGTGAAGGCGGCCGCACGCGCGCCGGAAGGGCGCATCCGGCTCGAGGGGGGACGACTGCGCCAGAGCATCCTGCCCAAGCCCGGCGCCGTCGCGGCGGCTCCCGCGGGGAACCCTCCCGAGCCGGACTACTTCTTCCACTGGGTCCGCGACTCCGCGGTCGTCATGTACGGCCTCGCCGAGCTCCAGGCCGCCGGCGCGCAGCCGGAGGACGCGGGCGTCTCGACGAGAATCGACGAGTTCGTACGCTTCAGCCGCGAGCTGCAGCTCGCGCCGTCGCCGGAAGGGCTCGGGGAGGTCCGCTGCAACGCCGACGGGACGCCGGACTTCCTGAAGTGGTCGCGTCCGCAATACGACGGCCCGGCGCTGCGCGCGCTGGCGCTGATGCGCTACGAGCGGCTGCGCCGTGCGCCGCCGCCCCCGGAGCTCGCCGAGGCGCTGCGCGAGACGATCCGCACCGACCTCGACTTCATCGCGGAGCACTGGCGCGACCCCGGCTTCGACCTCTGGGAGGAGTACAAGGGGCGCGACTACTACGCCCGCTCGGTGCAGGGCGCGGCGCTCGCCGAGGGAGCCCGACGGGCCCTCGCCGCGAAAGACCCCGAGCGCGCGAAGACCTACGCCGACGCCGCCGCCATGATCACGGACTCCCTGGACGAGCACTGGCTCCCCGAGAAGGGCCACTACGGCTTCGCGCTCGGCCCGCGCGTCTACTGGGACGGCCGTACGAGGGAGAAGCCGGGGGAGAACCTCGACTCGGCCGTCCTCCTCGCCGCCCTGCACGGGCGCCGGCCCGAGGGGCGCCACTCGATCCTCGACGACCGCGTCCTCGCGACGGCGACGGCCGCGGAGGACCTCTTCGCTTCCATCTACACGATGAACGCCCGCCGCGCCCCCGACGAGGGCGTCGCCCTGGGCCGCTACCAGGGCGACGAGTACTTCGGAGGCAACGCCTTCGTCTTCATCACCCTCGGCTACGCCGAGCTCCACTACCGCCTCGCGCGCCTCCTCGCCGACCGCTACGGCTACTCCGCGACGGAGCGGAGCCGTCCTTTCCTGGAACGGGCCCTGCGGCGCGCGGGCCGGGTCCGGCCGCTCACGGCGGGCCGCGACGTGCTCGCGCACTCCGCCGAGCGCCGCGCGCTTCTGACCGGGCTGCTCCTGCGCGGCGACGACCTTCTGCGCGCGGTCCGACGGGTGACCCCGCCCTCGGGTGCGCTCGCCGAACAGATCGATCAGACCTCGGGGGAGGCCGCATCGAGCCGCGACCTCTCCTGGAGCCAGTCCTCGTTCCTGTCGGCCGTCGAGGCCCGCAGAGAGGCGATGAAGGTCCTCCTCCCGCAGCTCCGCTGATTTTATAGACTAGACCCATGTTCGCCGTCACCAAGCTCATCCACTTCTGCTACGGCCACCGCCTGCTCGACTACCAGGGCAAGTGCCGGAACCTGCACGGGCACAACGCGGTCGTCGAGGTGACGCTCGAGAAGCCCTCGCTGGACTCGCGCGGGATGGCGGTGGACTTCGAGGACATCAAGGCCGTGCTGAAGCTCTGGATCGACGCGGAGCTCGACCACCGCATGATCCTCAGCGCCCAGGACCCGCTCCTTCCCGTGCTCAAGCAGCACGACCAGGCCGTCGTGGCGTTCCCCGGGAACCCCACCGCCGAGGCGCTGGCCAAGCATATCCACGAGTACGCCCGCAGCCGCGGCCTCCCCGTCGCTTCCGTCAAGTTCTGGGAGACGCCGAGCTGCTGCGCCTCCTACCGTCCATAATCGGGGAAGAGGGCGCCCTCCTTCCCGGACGAAGGAGGGCGCCGTCTTTTCAGGGCTTCAGAGGGAATTACTGCGCGCGACGCGGGCGTAGTACTCGGCGCCCGGGGCGAGCGTGCGGGCGAAGTTCGTGCGGTCCACGCGGTAGAGGCCGAACTTCGGCGCGTAGGAGCCCCACTCGTAGTTGTCCATCAGGGACCAGTGGAGGTAGCCCTCCACCTTCGCGCCGTCGCCGATGGCCCCGAGCAGGGACTCGAGGTGGCGGTGGATGTAGTCCTTGCGCGCGACGCCGGAGGCGTCGGCGACCCCGTTCTCCGTGACGATGAGCGGGAGCCGGAACTCCCGCCAGAGCCGGGAGACGACGCGCCCGAGACCCTCCGGGGCGATCTCCCAGCCCATGTCGGTGCGAGGCCGGGTGCCGCGCCGTCCGCCGAGCAGGCGGAAGAGCCCGGGACCCAGCGCCGACTCGAGCTCCGCGTAGCCCGGGACGACGCCCAAAGGGAAGAACGGCAGGCGCGCCTTCGAGACGAGGATGCGCGTGTAGTAGTTCACGCCGATGAAGTCGAGCTCGCCGCGCACGCGCGCGAGCAGATCGGTGTGCATGAAGCGGTCGAAGACGCGCGCGGCCTCGACGTCGCCGGGCGAGGGCGTCGCCGGCTCGACGTCGGCCACGTTCTGCGCCAGCCCGACGCGCGCGAGCGGCGCGAGACCGGCGATGAGCGCGCGCGCCTCGCGGTGGGCTCGGGCGACGTTGGGGAGGAGCTCGCGTTCGAAGAGCGAGGAGAGCCCGAGATACCGGCGGCGTCCTGGGGGGAAGCGGCCCATCGCGTAGCCCGCCAGCAGACCGACCATCGGCTCGTTGAAGGTGAGCCAATCCCGGACGGAAGGCCCGAGGGCCCGGACCGTGCGCTCGACGAAGGGGAGGAAGTGCTCGAGGACCCGCGGAGAGCGCCACCCTTCGGGGACCTCTCTGAAGAGCCAGCCCGGCTCGGAGAAGTGGTGGAGGCAGACGATGGGACGCACGCCGGCGCGGACGCAGTCCTCGGCCATCCTCGCGTAGCGCGCGAGGACCGCGTCGTCGAAGACGCCGGGCGCGGGCATGACGCGCGACCATTCGACGGAGAAGCGGTAGGCGCCCAGGTTGAGAGCGCGCAGGCAGCGCAGGTCCTCGGGCCAGAGCCGCCAGGAGTCCGCCGCGCGGCCGCAGGGCTCCCAGCCCTCTGAGCGCTCCCAGGCCGTGAAGGCGGAGCGCTCGTTGTCGCCCTCGACCTGATAGGCGGCGGTCGAGGCGCCCCAGAGGAAGCCGTGCGGGAAGCGTTCCATCTTGAAACATATCAAACATAATCCTCGATTGATTCGCAATATCCGTCCCTCCAGCGCGAAGTTATATAATCGGCACATGGAAAACACGGAAACGCGCAAGGTCGTCGTCATCGGCTCCGGCTCGGCCGGCTACACCGCCGCCATCTACGCCGCCCGGGCCAACCTCGCTCCCCTCATCTTCGGCGGCGTGAGCATGGGCGGCCAGCTCATGATCACCTCCGACGTCGAGAACTTCCCGGGCTTCCCCGAACCCGTCGCCGGACCCGAGCTCATGGAACGGATGATGAAGCAGGTCCAGCGCCTCGGCGTCCCCATCGTGCAGGAACTCGTCGCGAAGGTCGACTTCTCGAAGCGCCCCTTCCGGCTGGAATCCACCGAGGGCCGCGTCGTCCTCGCCGAGACCGTCGTCATCGGCACGGGCGCCGAGGCCAAGTGGCTGGGCATCCCCTCGGAGACGCGCCTGCGCGGCAAGGGCGTCTCCGCCTGCGCGACCTGCGACGGCTTCTTCTTCAAGGGCAAGGAGATCGCGGTCGTGGGCGGCGGAGACACCGCGATGGAGGAGGCCCACTTCCTCACCCACTTCGCCTCGAAGGTCACCCTCGTCCACCGCCGCGACGCCTTCCGCGCCTCGAAGATCATGCAGAAGCGCGTGCTCGAGCACCCCAAATGCGCGGTCGCCTGGGACAGCGTCGTCGACGACATCCTCGGGACCGAGAAGGTCACGGGGATCCGCCTCAAGAACGTGAAGACGGGGAAGTCGACGGACCTCGCGTGCCAGGGAGTCTTCATGGCCATCGGGCATCAGCCCAACACCGGGATCTTCAAGGGCCAGCTCGAGCTCGAGGAGAGCGGCTACATCAAGACCGACGCGCGCGCGCGCACGAGCGTGAAAGGCGTCTTCGCCGCCGGAGACTGCATGGACCCCCGCTACCGGCAGGCCGTCGTAGCCGCCGGGACGGGCTGCATGGCCGCGCTCGAAGCCGAGCGCTTCCTCGCAGGACAAGAGGACTGACCCGCGAAATTCGCCGCACTCCCGAGGATGACACGATGACGAAGAACACCTGGTTCCTGTCGGCGCTCCTGTGCCTCACGGTCCAAGCCTTCCCGCCGGGGCAGCTTTTCGCGGACGGCGACGTGGAATTCATCGTCGCGCACCCGATGCCGCTCTACCCGGGCAGCGTGGCCGCCAAAGACTCCGACGAACAGCGCCGCCTGAGCAAGGACGACCTGGGCGCGGTGAAGAGATACTTCGAGTCGCGTCTGAAGCCCGGCGACCGGATCGAGACTTTCAGCAAGGGCGGCGAAACCGGCTTCAAGGTCGTCTACGCCCGGAAGATCGGCCGCAAGGAGCTGACCGCCTTCGAAGTGAGCGCGGCCGCCCGGACCGAGAAGCGCCCCCTGCACACGGCGTTCGGCGAATTGTCCGCGCAGGTCCAGTCCGGCCGGCATAAGGACGCCGAATTACAGAAGATGCTCAAGGAGTACGGGGACATCGACAGCGCGTATTACCGCGGGAACGAATACAAAGAGATCGCCGAGCGCGCGGGAAAGGAAGCCCACCCCGACCAGGACAAGCTGAAGGCGGCCGGGCGGCACAACAAGGTCTCCGCCGACGACAAGGCCGAGGCGAAGGAGCTCAAGCGGAAGATGAAGGAATTGAAGGCGCAGGGCGACATCGCGGGGATGATGGCGCTGGCCCAGAACAGCAAGAAGTTCCAGGCCCCGCCCGCGAACCAGATGGAAGCCGCGAAGCTCGCGGCCGAGGATCGCAGCCGCGACACCTGGGACATCTGGGTCCGATGCCTCAAGGACACGAAAGCGGCCGCCTACCGCACCGAGCTGCGCTACGGAGAGAACGTCCTGAAGTGAGCGGCGAGTCCCGGATCCGAAGGGTCCGACGAAAACCGCCGGGGTCTCCCCCGGCGGTTTTCATTTTACGGGTGAAAACCGGGCGTCAGGGAGCGCGGAGCCGGATCCAGCCGCCGCAGCCGAATTCCCTCGTGCGGCGGGCCATCGCCTCGACCAGACGCCTCTCCGGCACCCAGTACGGTTCATACCAATCCCTGTCGACGTCCAGGATGAGCACTCGCCGCGTGGCGGCGTCGTAGCCGCCGACCGGAGAGACGTGCGCGAAGGGCCCGCCCGGGGCCTTCGTCAGCTCGTCCTGAACGAAGTGGACGAGGAGCACGTCATGGGGGTCGTTCTCGCCGGCGGCGAGCGCCTTGCGGAAGGCCTCGCGGGTCTCCTCGCCGGTCTCGGAGACCTCTCGTCGCTCGACCGTGCAGCCGCGGCAGCCGCGCGGCTTGAGGTTCCTCTTCAGGAAGGCCTCGAGCTGCTCGAGCGTCACCCCGTGACGGCCCTTGAGGCCCGCGGGAGAGAGCAGGTCGCGCCAGTCGGCGTTGACGGGGTCGGCCAGGAGCGCCGCCTGCGTCAGATTGCGGTCGGAGTCGCCGCGCTCTCGCCCCTGCGACAGGAGCGCGTTGAAGGCCGCGACGGCCGCCGCCGCCGAGCAGGAGTATTCGTTGTATTGCGGGACATAGAAGGGGCTGAGCCGCCAGTAGTCCGAGGAGACGCCGCTCGACGAGCTGAGATAAGCGTGCTCGCGGGAGAGCGGGGCCGCGACCGGGTCCCCGGCGGGACCGTACTTGGGCTCGGCCGCGGCCGAGAGCGCCCCCGCCAGCAGAAGGGATGTTCCGGTAATGGCCACGAGACACGCGCGGGAAATGGTCTTCATATCTCTACCGATGATATCTATTCGACCGTGGATATGGACAGCCGCGGCGCGCATCCCCGTGCAGTCCGCTCGCGCCGCGTATCGGTCCTCCCACCGGCGCTTGAAGTTCGGGGGTAGGGTGCTAGGAGAGAACGCCGAGTCGGCGGAGGTCCTCGCCGAGCTTCTGCTGGGTCTCGACGAAAAGCGTCCAGGCCTGAGAAAGACGCTTCGCGTCGTCGGCGCTCATGCGGGGCTTGAACTCGCGGTCCACGCCCGACTCGAGCAGCTTCCCCGCCCACGGCAGGCCGGCCTCCTCGGCGGCGAGATAGGCGGCGCCGAGCGCGGTCGCCTCGCCCTCCTTGAGGCGGGAGACGGGCTTCTGAAGGATGTCGGCCTGGAACTGCAGGAGGTAGTCGTTGCGCGCGACGCCGCCGGAGGCGTTGAGCGTGCGCGGCTCCAGACCGGCCGCCCGCACCGCCGCGACGCAGTCGGCGATGAGGAAGGCGATGGCCTCGGTGGCGCCGCGGACGACGTCGGCGGGCTTCGTGCGCGCGCTCAGGCCCAGCAGGACCGTCGGGGTCTTGTAGTCCCAGCGCGGAGCGCCGAGCCCGCCGATGGCCTGCAGCGACCAGATCCGCTCGGTGGATTCGCGGCAGAGGCGGTCGGCCTCGCGCACGTCGGAGAGGAGCCCGAAGTTGCGCTTGAGCCACTCATAGGCCGTGCCGGCCGCATGGACGGTCCCTTCGAGGAAGAACTGCGGGGCCCCGCTCTTCTTCTGGAGCGCGACCGAGGTCAGGATGCCCGGCACGCGATGGGCCTTCGCGCCCGTGTGAAGCAGGAAGAAGGCGCCCGTGCCGTAGTTGAGGACGCCGGCGCCCTCCGCGGAGGCTCCCTGCCCGACCGCGGCGGCCTGCTGGTCGCCGAGGGCGGCGAGCACGGGGATGCGGCGGCCGCCGCGCTCGAGGACGCAGAGCTCGCCCGTGGTCGGACGCACGGCGGGGAGGAACTCGCGGGGCACGCCGAAGAGCTTCAGGAGCTCGGGGTCCCAGTCCATCGTGCGCAGGTCGAGGAGGAGGGTGCGCTGCGCCGTCGTCGGGTCGGCGGCGAAGACCGTCCCGCCCGAGAGGCGCCAGAGCAGCCAGCTCGTGACCGGGCCGATCCGGAGGGTCCCCGCCTCGGCCAGGCGCCGGACGTCCGGGTCGTTGTCGAGCATCCAGCGGATCTTCGAGGCCGAGTAGTAGGGGGTCAGGTAGAGGCCGGTGCGCTCGTGGGTCTCGCGCTGGCGGTCCTGCAGGGGAACCAGCATGTCGGCGGCCCGCCCGTCCTGCCAAGAGGGGGCACGGCCCGCCGCCTTCCCGGTGCGCGCGTCCCAGAACACGACGGTCGAGCGCTGGGCGCTGAGGCCGAGCGCGGCGACGCCCGCGGCGGCCGGAAAGGTCGTGAGCACCGTGTCGAGCGCCTCCTCGGCGCCGCGGGCGAGCTCCTCGGGGTCGTGCTCGACGAAGCCGGGAGCCGGGCGGAGGGTGCGCAGCGGACGCTGGGAGAGGGCCGTCGACGAGCCGCTCTCGTCGAAGGCGACGACGCGGGTCGAGGAGGAACCTTGATCGAGAGCGAGGACGTGGTCCATGTTCACCTCAGGAGCATGTAAAGCCAGAGACTGTAGCCGATGGCGAGCATCGGCGTGCGCAGGCGCCGGTAAAGGGAGAAGCGCAGGATCTGGAGCCAGAGGATGAGCAGCGCCGCCGCGGCCCCGGCCGCGGCCCAGGCGTGGGCGCGAAGGCCCTCCTGCCAGAGCAGGCCGCCGAGCAGGACCCAGGGGAGGGTCTGACGCAGGACCTTCGCCCAGGCGCCGCGCGCCTCGAGCGCGAGCTCGGCGACGAGCGCGAGTCCGTAGGCCGAGAGCCAGGACGCCACGGAGGCGGCGCGCTCGGCGCGCAGCGCGGGCGGCAGCTCGAAGAAGCCGAGGGCCAGGAAGAAGAAGGGGAGCCCCTCGACGAAGAGGTGGGGGGGCTGGGGCGGCCCCTCGAGGAGCCGGCGCAGGCGCCGCTCCTTGCGCAGGTAGGGCAGGAGGCTTCGATGGATCGTGTCGATGATGCGCTCGATGAGCGCGTGCTCGAGGGTCTTATCGCGCCGCCAGAGCGTGCGGCTCTCGGGGGGGACGCGCAGAGGAGGATGGAAGACGACCTCGATGCGGCCGGGCTTGGGCAGCCAGTCGCCGCGGCGCCAGACGCGCAGGCCGCCGGTGATCGTGGCGGGGACGATGGGCGCGCCGGTGATGAGGGCCAGGCGCGCGACGCCGGACTTGAAGGGGTTCATGGGCGCCAGACTCTTCGTGCGCCCGCCCTCGGGGAAGATGCCGAAGGCCTCGCCGCCGCGCAGGACGCGGACCGCCGCCTCGAAGGAGGCGCGGCCGGGCTTGCGGATGTCGACGGGGATGACGCCGTAGGCGCGCATGAGCGCCCCGAGCAGCGGCACGCGGTAGTGCTTCTCCCACGCCATGAAGCGCACGGAACGGCGGAGCCCGACCATGAGGAACGCCGCGTCGAGGTAGGTGGGATGGTTGGAGGCGATGATGACCGGCCCCTCGGCGGGGACGTTCTCGGCGCCCTTGACCCGGATGTCGTGGTAGGCGGTGAAGAGCCAGCGCGCCGCGAAGCGCAGCGGCGCGTGGAAGGCCGGGGCGCTTCCGTCGCCGCAAGCGCGGAGGTCTGTTCGAAGGGTTCCGCCGACAGCCGGGAATCCCGCGAGGGGTTCCCGCTTACTCGCCAAGGACCTTGACGACCACGCGCTTGCGGCGCCGGCCGTCGAACTCCGCGTAGAAGACCTGCTCCCAGGGGCCGAGGTCGAGCTTGCCGGCGGTGACGGGGATGAGAGTCTGGTGGTTGAGGAGCGTGCGCTTGAGGTGGGCGTCGCCGTTGTCCTCGCCCGTGCGGTGGTGCTCGTAGTCGGCGTGAGGGGCGAGCTTGTCGAGCCACTCCATGAGGTCCATCTTCAGGCCCGGCTCCTCGTCGTTGACCCACACGCCGGCCGTGATGTGCATGGCGCTCACGAGGCAGAAGCCCTCGCGTACGCCGCTCTTCGCGACGATGCCGGCGATGGTGTCCGTGATGTTCACGAGCTCGCGCCGCGTCTTCGTCTCGAACCAGAGGTACTCGGTCTGGGACTTCATCGCGTCCCTCTCAGGAAAGGACCTTCTCCATGCGCAGCACCGCGCGCCCGTCGACTTCCTCGCGCCCGGTCTGCGCGAAGCCATGGCGCTCGTAGAGCGCCTTGCCGAGGCGGAACGCGCCGCCGTCCTCGTTGGCCTCGAGCGGGGTGGCCTCGACGGCCTTCGCGCCGGCCTTGCGCGCCTCTACGACGACGAGGCGGACGATCTCGGGCGCGTAGCCCAGTCCCCGGTAGGCGAAGGCGATCGCCATGCAGCCCACGGCCCAGATGGAGTCCTCGCAGGGGCCCAGGCGGCTGCCGGGGCGCTCCTTCATCGCGGGGAACGCGGTCTTGGGGCCCGCGCCCGTCCAGCCCACGACGGCCCCGTCGTTCTCGCGCAGCACGAGGTAGCCCACGTGGCCGCCCTCCTGGACGCGCCGGCGGACGTCCTCGAAACTCTCCGCCTTGCGCTCGCGATAGCGGGCGTCCCATTCGGTGAAGGGGACGAGCCAGTGCGAGCAGAAGCAGCCGCCGAACTCGCGGCCGGAGAGCAGGCGTTCGAACTCCCCGAGGTGACGGCGGTCGAGACGCACGAGCTTCAATTCATCCATGGGTCACTCCGTTTCTGCGATCTTCTTGAGACGCAGGGTATGGTGCTCGACCTTCTTCGCGAGCTTGCGCAGCCGCTCCTGCAGGTCGAGCGGGAGCGCAGGGTCGTTCATGAGCTTCTGGACGAGCGGGGCGGAGGGGGCGATGATGCGGTCCCAGAAGCCGGCGCGCTGGATCGCGTCGCGGATCTTCTGCTTGTCCTTGTCCTGGATCTCCCACTTCTCCTCGCTGTGCATCGCGACCTCGTAGCCGACCCCGAAGGCGCGGACGTAGCCGTGGCTCTTGAGCTGGGCGACGATGTCCTTCTTGAGGGCCTCGGACTCCTCTTCGAGGGCCGCCATCCGATCGTGGAGCTGGCCGTAGCGGTCGACGAGCTTCTCGATCTGCCGGTCGCTCTTGAGCACGGGCGCCTCGTCGGCGGCCGGGACGGGCTTCGCGTAGGCCTGCCGCCACGCGGGGCAGAAGGGCTTGAAGTCGCACCAGGAGCACTTGCGCTCCTCGGGCTTGGGCTCGAACTCGGCGGGAAGGACGTCCGACGCCTCGTCGAGCTTCTGGAGGCCGCGGCGCACGAGACCGCCGACGCCGACGACGCGCTCGCGCACGGCGCGGACCAGCGCCTCGCCGCGGCGGTCGACGGTGAAGGGGGTCTGGGAGGGGAGGTGGTAGAGCGTGAGGCCCGCGACCTTCATCCCCAGCTTCTCCTCGCAGACCATCTGATAGAGGGAGAGCTGCGGATCCTCGCGCACGCGGTCGAGGTCGAAGGCCTTGCCGGTCTTGTAGTCGACGATCTCGAGGCGTCCATCCTCGGTCTTGTCGATGCGGTCCACGTAGCCGAGCAGGGGGACCGGGGTCAGGAACTCGGGCTCCAGGGAGATTTCCTGCGGCCGCCCGCCGATCGGGAGGACGAAGGTCTTCTGCCCCGGGATCTCGACCTGGGTCTCGAACTTGTACTCGACGAAGAAGGGGACGCGGAAGCCCGGCACGTTCTTCGCGTAGTACGCCTCGAGGATGCTCCGCCCCTCGGCGCGGTACTTGGCCTCCTGGTCGGGGCTCGTGTAGCCCTCGGTGAGCCAGTTCTTGCGGTAGTACTCGAGCAGGTCCGCGAGGGAGGGGGGCGGCGGGGTGGGCACGCCGTAGAGGAACTCGAGGGCCGAGTGGAGGGTCTTGCCGAAGGAGAAGAAGTGGCGCGGCTTCTCGGGAAGCTTGTCGACGTACTTGAGCTTCCATCTCTGCGGACAGTCCAGATAGGTCGTCACCGCGGAGTGCGAGAGGGGTCGCATCGCCGGGATTATACAGTTTTGCGCGCGCGTACGGGGACGCGGCGACGGAAGCGGCCGCTCAGCGCGGCGCGGAGGGCCGGGCGGCGGGCTCCCAGAAGGAGAGCTCCGTGTTGGGGTTCTCGCCCTCGGAGGTGCCGATCGTGGTCTTCGCACGGCCGACGCCGGGACAGAAGTACTCGTAGACCCAGGCCGGCTCCCCGACGGGACGCGCACGGACCTTGATGCAGTCCTTGAAGGCGCCGGCCTTCACGCGCACGAGAACGCCGTCGGCTTCGATCGTGTACTCGAGCTTGCGGCCGGAGGAGGCGCCGCTCCAGCTCCGCCCGGCGCGGAAGGGATAGCGCAGGATGGGCCGCCGCTCGCGGCCCTCGGTCTCCCAGAGCGCCCAGTCGGCCTTGTCGTAGGAGCGGTCGTAGCCGCGGAAGCGCTGCTTGCCGGCGAAGTAGGCGCCGCTCACGCGCGACCCCTCGGTGGAAACCGAGACTTCGAGGCGCATGTTCGCGCCGCCGCTGGCGCTGTCGACGTAGGTCCAACGCGAGCCGGGGCGCAGCGGGAAGAGGTCGGGACACTCGAGCAGAGCGGCGCGCGCCTCGGCGGGCCAGTCGTTCTTCGCGTCCGGGAAGGGACCCAGACGCGCGGCGCGCTCGAAGAGGGGGACCGCGCGGTCGCAGCGGCCGAAGACGCCGGCGTAGATCGCGCCTGCGCGCTCGAGGGCCTCGGCCTGCCGCTCTCCGGAGAGGCGCTCCGCGCAGCGCTCGTAGACCTTCAGCGCGCGCGAATAGTCTCCGGCCTTCTCGAGGTGGCGCGCCTGCCGAAGGTCCAACTTCCCACAACCGCAAAGACCGAACAGAGAGATCAGCAGGATCCAGAACGCAGAACACCCCTCTCCTCTCGCCCGCCACGCGGGAGAGGGGAGAGGGGACGGGGGAGAGAGGTGAGGGGGGGGAGCCCGGAAGACCTTCATGCCGGGCTCCCCCCGAGGAGACCCTGCTCCCGGAAGCTCAGCCAGCCGCCCGCGGTGACCAGGACGTGATCGAGGAGAGGGATGCCGAGGATGCGCCCGGCGGAAGAGAGGCGCCGCGTCGTCTCCCGGTCCTCATGGGAGGGCCGCAGGTCGCCGGAAGGGTGGTTGTGCGCGACGATGACCCCGGCCGCCGAGCGCTCCACGGCCGGCACGAAGACCTCGCGCGGATGCACGAGACTCGCCGTGAGCGTGCCGATGGAGACGGTCTCCTGGTAGAGGAGGCCGTTGCAGGCGTCGAGATAGAGTCCCACGAAATGCTCCTTGCGCTGCGCGCGCAGCGGCTCCAGGCGCTCCCACACCCGCGCCGGGGAATCCACGCGGGGGAGCGCGCGCTCCTCCGGGGTCCGCCAGCGCCGGGCCAGCTCGAAGGAGGCGGCGAGCGCGGCCGCCCTCCCTGTGCCGAGGCCCTCGAGCTCCGCGAGCCGCTCGTAGCCCAGTCGTCCGAGCGCGCCGTCCGGATGCGCGGCCAGCAGGTCCCGAGCGAGGTCCAGGACGCCGCGGCCGGCGTTGCCCGTGCGCAGGGCCAGGGCCAGAAGCTCGTCGTCGCCGAGGGCCGCCGCGCCCCGCGCCGCCAGGCGCTCGCGGGGCCGCTCGCAGGGATGCAGGTCCGCGATGCGGGTCATCGCGAGGCGCCTCCCGCCTTCCGACTCTTCTTCGCCTTCCCCGCGCCGCCGGGCGCGAGCAGCTCGCGCAGCTTCGTGCGGAGCGCTTTGAGCCCCGCTTTCGCCTCGTCGAGCCGCGCGCGTGCCGCCTCGACCGCCGCGGGGTCGCGCGCGCCCTCCGCCTTGCGCAGAGCATAGCGCGCGCGGCGCACCTCGAGCAAGGTCTCCCGGATCTCGGCCTTCACCTTCGCGATCCGCGGATCCGATGCGGAGTCGAGAGCGGATGGCCGAGCGGCGGCGGGGACGGTCGACGCGGAGACCCCGACGAAGCTCTCGGCGCGGCTCATGACCGGGACAAGAAGGAGGATGAGCGCGAGCGCGGCCTTCATGGGACCTCCTCGATCGACTCGGCGACCCGGCGCAGGGCCTCGGCCGAGCCCGGGCCGATGAGCACGAAGCGGAAGCGCGCCCCCTTCCAGTCGAGGATCTTCCCGTCCCCGGTCGCCGCCATGCGCCCGGGGGAGACCCCTACGCGCACGCTCTTCGGACGGCCGAGCTTCCCCCAGCCGAGGCGCAGGCGCGCCGTGCGCGGGTATTGGAAGAGAGAGAGCAGGCCGACCCCGTCGGTGAAGCGGGCATGGAGGATCGAAGCTCCCTTGTAGGGGAGGACGTTCACGCTCTCCAGGACGAAACCTTCCGGCAGACGCCGCGGAAGCATGAGCGGCATCCCGGCCTGAGCCTCAGCCTCCTCGAGGTCGAGGAAATCGCCGCGCCAGCGGCGTTCGCGCGCGCGCACCCCCCGGGGGGGGACGAAGGAGAAGGCCGCCGGGGCGATGGCGCTGGAGAAGACGACCGCGCGGAACTCGGAGACGAGCGGCGGCTCGCCGTCCGCGCCGTAGGCCTCGCGCTTGAGCACGAGACCCTCGCGCGCGTCCACCCACAGGCGCAGGGAGAGCTTCCCGTCGGCGCGGCGGAAGAGCTCGAGGACGCGCGCTTCGCGTCCGGCGACGCGCTCTCCGTCCCCTTCCCGGAGCTCGTGGCTGCGCAGCAGGAGCTCGAGCTCCTCGTCGGGGTCGAGGAGCTTGACGTCAGGGTCGGCGGGCTCGCCCTTGAGCGCGAGCCCGCGCGCGGCGTCGTAGACCCACTCCACCCGGCCGTCGGAGACGATGAGCAGGCGCACGCGGCCGTCCGGGTAGAGCGCCTCGCGCCGCCGCAGGTCCGGAGGGGAGAAGAGGGCCTTCACCGTCCGACGCTCCACGACGCCTCCGGCGCGGTTCTCGACGACGAGCTCGCCGTCCCAGGCCCGCCGCGGCGGTGCGAGGGTCGCGCGCAGAAGCGTCTCGGCGGCGGCCTCGGGCTTCGCCGCGGCCGCGGCGCGCGGCCCGGCGAGCGCCGCCGTCGGAGCGGCGGCGAGGAGCGCGGAAAGAAGGACGCGGGTCCTAATCATCGGCCGCCTCGTCGTCGTCCGCGGAGAGCGGAGCGGCCTCGCGCGCGGCGAGGGGGAGGGTGCGGGCGTAATCCTCATGCGCGCAGAGCAGCAGCTCCACGGGGAGCTCGGGCGCCCCGAGAGGCTCGTCGACGCGGGTGAACCATACGCCGAGCGCGAGCGCCGCCGCCGCGAAGGCGAAGCCGGCCGCGGGCCGCAGGAGGCTCTCGCGCAGCGCGCGGAGGGCCTCGCCCCAGCCGCGGCGGCGCGCTCCCGGCTCGAGGAGCGCGCGGGCGAGCGCGGGAGAGAGGGAGGGCGAGGGGAACGCGGAGGCCACGGCGCCCTTCAGCGCGCGCAGCTCGGCGAGCCGGGCGCGGCAGTCCGCGCAGGCGGGGAGGTGCTTCTCGACGGTCTCGCGCTCGGAGGAGACGCACTCCCCGTCCGCGTACGCCGAGAGGACTTCACGCTCGATGCAGTTCATGCCGTCACTCCCTCCTCCGAGAGCAGCTCGCGGCGCAGGGCTTCGCGGGCGCGGCTGAGCCGCGAGCGCACCGTGCCCACCGGGACGTCCACGACCCGCGAGATCTCCTCATAGCTGCACCCTTCCATGTCGCAGAGCGTGAGCACCGTTCGGTGGTCGTACTCCAGCCGCTCGAGCGCCGCTCGCACCCGGGCGGAGACCTCCTCGCGCTCGAGGACCTCGAGCAGCGGCGGCTCCCCGTCCCCGAGGGCCCGCGTCCGGCCCTCCTCCTCCCCGTCCCGCGGTCCCTCGTCGAGCGGGACGGTGTGCCGCCGCTCGTAGCGCCGGCGGCCGTCGAGAAAAACGTTGCGCAGGATGACCGTGAACCAGGCCTCGAGCGGCTGGGAGGGGTCGTAGCACTCCCAGGTGCGGAACAGACGGAAGAAGGCGTCCTGCACGACCTCCTTCGCCTCCTCCGCGTCGCCCGCGAGCCGGTAGGCGAAGCGGAACGCCCTCTCGCCGTGGCTCCGGACGAACTGCTCGTAGCGCTCGCACCCAGCCTGATCCACTCGCCCTCCGCCCCCCGGTTACGGGCGAGGGGGCGAAAAAGTTCCATCCACGGGGGGATTGTCGCATGTTTTGAGGCGTCGGGAGAGGCGCCTTGTTGTAGAATAGGCCCGCATGCGACCGATCCTCCTCGCCTTCGGCGGCTGGCAGGTCCTCTCCGCCCCCGTCTTCGCGGGCTTGAGCGGCCTGCTCGCCTACTTCTACTGCGCGCGCAACCGCCCCGCGGCCCTCTCCGAGGAGGATTTCTGGGGGCTCATCCTCCGCCTGGCGCTGGGCACGATGCTCGGCGCGGCGCTCGCCTACCTCTTCCTCTATGGCGGGGGCCTCGAGCACAACCTCCGCTTCATGACCCGCCGCCGGGCCTTCCCGGGCGGGGCCTTCTACGGCAGCTTCTGGGGCGCCTTCGCGCTCGCCGGGCTCTACTGCCTGCGCCGACGCGTCGACTTCCGCGGCGTCGCCGACATGTTCGGGACCGCCGCCCCGCTCGGGCTCGCGCTGATGCGCCTGGGCTGCACCCTCAACGGCTGCTGCCACGGCCGACCGACGGACCTGCCCTGGGCCCTCGTCTTCCACGACCCGCGCTGCGCGGTGCCCGACCGCCTGCTCGGCGTCCCGCTGCACCCGAGCCAGCTCTACGAGGCGGCGGGCGCGCTGGGGATATTCCTCTTCCTGCACCTGCGCCTGACGCCGGCGCTCCGTCGCGGAACCCTCTTCCCGGGCGCCCTCTTCTGCGCGAGCGCCGCGCTCTACGCGGTCCTGCGCTTCGTGCTCGACTTCACGCGCGGGGGGGAGGGAGGGATCCTCGACGCATCCGGCCTGACCACCTCGCAGTGGTCCTCGCTGGCGACGCTCGCGGCCGCCGCGCTCCTCGCGCGCCGCTGGAAGTCCGCACGGTGAAGCTCACGCGCGAGCGGGCCCTCGCAGCCGCCTTCGCCGCGCTCATCCTCCTCATCGCCCTCTGGCGCCACGACCTCGTCGCCGAGGCCGCCCGCGTGACGCTCGTCCAGCTTGGAAAGGGCGGAGCCGCGCGGACCAAAGTCCTCGCCGAGATCGCCCTGCTCGCAGGGATCTTCGCCCTCGTGCTGCGCGCGCTCGCCGCGGACTTCGAGCCGCGGCGCGACCTCCCGGCCGCGCTGGCCGCCACGCTGGCCGGCTATCTGGCCGAGACCTGGGGGACGCGCGGCGGGCTCTGGGTCTACTACACGCGCGAGACCCCGCCGCTCTGGATCGTGCCCGCCTGGACGGCGGGGACGCTGGTGATCGACCGGCTCGCGCGGGCCGCGCGCGGGCGCCTGGGAAGGTTCCTCTCCGAGGAGGCCCAGCACCGCGGCTACCGCATCCTCTCGGGACTCTTCCTCCTCGTCTTCGGGATCTTCGTCTTCTCGGTCTCGGCCGACCCCGCCGACGCGCTGTTGCTCGCCCTGCTGGCCTGGGCGCTCCTGGCGCGGAGCTCCGCGGAGGACTTCTGGACGCTCGCGACCGGTCTCGTCCTGGTGTTCTTCGCCGACCTCTGGGGGACGACCAACGGCTGCTGGAGCTACTACACCCAGCGCTCCTCCCCCGACGGCCTGGCCACCGGGATCCTCTTCGGGATGTTCTTCGACGCCGCCGTCGTGACCCTCTGCCTGAAGGGCGTGCGCCTGCCGTCCATGACGGGACTCCCGAGCGTCCCCGCCGGAGCCCTCCCCGAAGGGGGGGCCCAGAAAAAATAGGACTTTAGTCCCTTGTGGAAGGGGGTCCTAAGTCCTTACCCTATGCATGAGCGAGACGTTTTCGGCTATAATCGGGTATCGGCGCGGCAAGTAGCCGCCCACGAGAGAGGATGATATGAACGCGAGAATCCTGAAGATCAAGATCGCCGTGGCCGCCCTCACCCTGGCGACCCTCGGAGCGCTGGCCGTCTCGCGCACCGGCGCGCAGGACACGCCGACGGCGAGCAAGGCGACCGCCGCCACCGCGTCGAACAGCGCGACGTCGCAGAACAGCTACGACAGCGGCTATCAGGCCGGCTACAAGCAGGCCCAGAACAACTTCTCGTCCGAGAAGCAGCAGCTGCAGAACGAAGCCGACAACGCCAGCAAGTCGAGCGGGTGCTGCGGCGGCAGCGGCAGCAGCAACTAGGCGCTCGAGCCGGAAGCGCCGCTCAACGACGCCCCGTCCCTCCGCGAGGAGGGGCGGGGCTCGTCTGCGTTTGGGGAGGAGCTCCACCGGGGACGATGGCGCCCGTGAGCTTCGTCAGGGGGCTGATGTCGAGGCCGGGCGGGATGCCCTGCTTCATGAGGGCCGTCATGTTCGGCATGATCTGCTGGGTGACCTCCGAGAGGGCGCTGCCGACCGCCTTATCCGAGCTCAGGAAGCGCGTGAACTCGTCGTTGATGGCCTTCGGCGGAGGGCTCTTCATGGCCTCCATGCTCATGCCGACCGCGACCTTCCACACGTCCGGACGCAGGGCATATTTGACCACGGTCTGACGCACCTCGGGCATCCCCGCGACGCTGCGCGCCCACTTGTAGGGATCCCGGTCCTTCTGATACTGGGCGCAGGCGTCCATGTAGCGGCCGAGCTTGCCGAACGCCGCGTCCACCTCGCGCACGACGGCGGACTTTTTGAAGTATCTGGCGGCGAGGGGGCCGAGGACGCGGTTCTGGTAGTCGCGCAGGGCTGCGTCGTTCTTCTTCAGGAAATCCTGCTCGCGCTGCGAGGTCGTCTGCGGGCCCTTCGCCCCGCCCTTGGCCGTGAAGAGCGGATCGGACTCGGGCACGAAGCCGGAGAGTCCCGGTCCGCCGGGAGCGGCGGGGGCGGCGTCTTTCGGCGAAGGCATCGGTGCGGAGAAAGGGCCGCCGGTCGGGACCTTCGGCTGGGAGTCCTTCGGGACTTCGGAGAGGTTGAAGGCGTTGAAGCTGTCGCCCTGTCCTTCGGGCCCGGGCCGGCTGACGAGCCACACGCCGACGCCGAGCGTCCCGACGAGCGGGAGCAGCATCAGCCACATGAGGAAGCTGCTCTGCCGGCGCTCCTCCGGCGGCGGCTCGCGCGTCGGATCCTCGTTCATCGCAGTTGAAGTTTACCAGCGCCGTCCATCGGTGTCAATGCTCCGGGCGGCGCGGAGCCAGAACGGCCAGGACGAAGAGGAGCACGACCAGGACGGCCGGCCGCCGGCCGAACGCGCCGGCGGCGCGGGCGTACCACGTCGCCCCGCTCGAACGCGCGACCTCCCGCCCGAGCGCGCCGGCCTCCTCCGGAGAGAACCCGACCAGGACCCGCCCGACGGGATCCACGACGGCGCTGCAGCCGTCGTCGAGCGCACGCACGAGGAAGCGCCGGTTCTCCACCGCGCGCAGGACGGACTGCCGCAGATGCAGGCGCGCCGCCGCGGGGACGAACCACGCGTCGCTGCCGACGCTGGCGAAGAGCTCGGCCCCGGCCGCGGCGAGCTCCCGCGCCGCCGGCGGGGAGAGGTCCTCGTAGCAGATGAGCGTGCCTACGCGGACTCCGGCGCGCGTGCGCAGCAGCCCGGGCCGCCCGACCGACATGCGCTCGGTGCGGGGGCTCAGGCGCGCCATCAGGGCGTCGAGACCCGGGACCGGGAGATACTCTCCGAAGGGGACGAGCCGGGACTTCTCGGAGACGCCGAGCACGCTCCCGGAAGGTCCGAGGAGGAACGCGGCGACGCCGCGGCTCCCTGCGCGGCGCGCCTCGCTGCTGAGCAGAAGGTCGGCGCCCCGCGGCAGGAGGCTCATCAGCGCGGCCGCCTCCGGGCCGTCGAGCCTCGCGCCCGAAGGGTCCGCCGGCGACGCGTAGGAGACGACGCCCGGGTAGGAATACTCCGGCCAGACGACGAGGTCGGCGCCGCCGCGTCCGCGCAGCCCCGCGGTCGAGTCCCGATAGGCCTCGAATCGCTCGGGGGAGCGGCGCCCGTCGCGCAGCCGCCACCCGCCCGGGAACGCGCCCTGGACGGCGACGACCCGCAAGCCCTCGCCGCGCGCGAGCGCGGCAAAGACGCGCGCGTCGATGCGCGCCATCCGGGCGCGGCCCGACGCCTCGAGCGCGGCGGCGAGCGTCAGCGCGACGCAAAGGGCCGCGGCGGCGGCTCGCCGTTCGCGCCGGCCGAAGGCCTCGAGCCCCGACAGGACGAGCCCGTTGACGAGGAGCACGGCCGCGCAGAGGCCCCCGAGGCCGACGAACTCCAGCGCCTGCGCGAACGGGAGGTGCGAGGCCGCGCTCGCGCCCACGGAATAAGGGAAGAGGGTCGGGAAGAGCGCCTCCGCGCAGGCCCAGAGCGCCGCAGCGGCGGGGACGAAGAGGGCCGCGCGCGCGCGAAGCCGGAGCGGCTGGGACGCGAGCAGTGCGCAGACGAGGGCGGGCAGGAGGCCGTGATAGAGGGCGCAGGGGAGCAGAAGGAGCGCGGCTTCGAACGCGCCCATCGAGAGGAAGCGCCGGAGCGTCTCGACGAACCAGAGCAGCCCGAACCCCCACATGGAGAGCCCGTAGAGCCAGCCGAGGAGGAACGCCCGCCGCGGCGGACCCTCGCGCGCGAAGGCGAGCAGCGGGACGTAGCAGAAGAAGCCCAGAACGCCGAGGGCGGGGAAGAGATAGGACGCCGCGGCGGCGGCGCCCCCGAGGACGGCACGGAGCTCCGGGGAGACGAAGGGAGGCCCCTCGAGCACGCAGACGTCGGCGGGACCCAGTACGCGATAGCGGCGCGTCCCCCAGCGGACCTCGACGCGCAGCGCGGAGGACGCGAGCCCCGCCGCCTGGAGCAGGATGAGGGGGACCGCCGCCGCCGCGGACAGGAGCGCGAGCGCGGCCCGAGCGGCGGAGCCCTTCCCGACCGGTGCGGCCAGGAACAGCGCCGCGACCGCGTCGGAGGCGCAGAGCAGCGACAGCAGGCCCCAGGAGACCGGGGCGCCGAGCGCCCAGGCGAGCAGCCAGAGCTTCGCGAAGACGAGCGCGAGCCCCATTCCCCAGACGCCCGGACGATAGACGCGGAAGGTGAAGAACCAGCGCGAGGTCAGCGCGAAGACCCCCGCGAGCGACGACGGCGAGCCGCCCTCGGGCATGGCCTCGCCGACGAAGCGGACACGCGCGCCCCTGCGCGCGAGAAGGACGCTCAGAGACAGGTCGTCGGAGAAGCTGCGCTCCCAGAGCTCCGCGACGCCCCAGGACTCGAAGTCCGCGCGCCGCAGCGCGAGCGACTGCCCGCAGACGCTCCCCGAGAGCGCGAGGTACGGGAGCCCGAAGCCCTGCCACGCCGCGTGGAGCCAGGAGGCCGGGGCCGCGGCGCGCGGCACGGGGAGCGCGGCGCTCGTGGCCGCGGCGACCGACGCGTCGGCGAGCGGGGCCGTCAGCGCGCGCAACCAGCCGCGCGGGACCCGCTGGTCGGCGTCCGCGAAGACGAGGAGCTCGCAGGAGCCCGCCGAGCGCACCGCGAACGCGAGGTCGGCGCACTTGCCGCTGCAGCGCGTCGGGAAGACCTCGGAGGCGAGGAGCCGCGCCCGCGGCTCCCCCGCGAGGAGGCGCTCGAGCGCCGCGTGGGACGGGTCGGAGGCCGACGGGGTCACGAAGAGGAACTCCACGCGACCGGGATAGTCCTGCGCGAGGTAGGAGCGCACGGCTCCCTCGAGGTCCGCGACCGGTCCGGCGCAGGGGACGATGACGGCCGCCGACGGCGGCGCCCCCGCACCCGGCGCGGCGCGTGTGCGCAGCCGCCGCAGGAAGAGCCCGAGCGCCGTGAGCTGAGCCGCGGCGAGCGCGAGCGCGGCCGCGAGCGTCTGCGGGGAGCCGAACGCGCTCACGGACGGACCTCCCCGTCCGAGGAGCAAAACGGCGCCAGCCGCGAGGCCTCGAAGAAGGTACGGCGCAACGCGCTCAGGGAGATGAGGTTGGCCCAGCGGACGGGGACCTCGACGAGCATCCTCCACGCGAAAGCGTAGACGCCGCAGCGCATGAGAAGCGCGCTCGCGCGGAAGGCGGGAGGGAGGGCGGCCGCCCCGGGACTCTTCTCGAAGACGACCGGCGCCCAGAAGAGCGGCTCCCCGCCCGCGAGGCGCAGCTCCGGGGGGAACACGCGCTCGGGACGCCCGAAGTAGACGCGGTTGGAGCGCAGGTGCGTGCCCGCCTCCGGAGTGAGGATGCCGAAGGGCGCGTGGACGAAGAGCCGGCCGCCGGGCCTCAACAGCGCGCTCAAGCGCGCGGCGAGCGCCGGAGGGTCGGGGACGTGCTCGAGGACGTCGAGACAGACGACGGCGTCGTAGGCGCCCGTCTCTGCGGGCTCGCGCTCCAGCACGCGGACCGCGCGGCCCTCGGCCGCGAAGAGCCTCCGGGCGAAGGCGCGGCACGCCGGCGCAGGCTCCCAGTGCTCCACCGCGTGCCCGAGCGCGCTCAGGCATGCGGCGTCGGCTCCCAGACCGTCGCCGAAGCAGAGGACCCGCAGCGGCTTCGGGCCCGCGGTCCCGAGGGCCGCCATGATCCGCGCCCGCATCCCGAGCTTGAAGCGGCAGCGGTTCCAAAGCACGAGCTCATAAAGGAAGTCTCCGGTCTCCGCGCAATAGCGCTCGAGCTCCGCGCTCCGCTCGTGCGGCCGGACGCCGAGCCGCGCGAGGGCTTCGCGCACGCGCGAGCCCGGCCAGAGCTCCTCGTCGCGCAGGCCGCGGAGGACGTCGCTCGGAGCCGCGCCCGTCAGCTCGGAGAGCCACGCCGCGCAGGTCCCGTTGTCGGCGAGCGGCGCGGGGAGGACGCTCGGCAGAGGCCCTCCGCGAGGGAGGAGCAGGCTCCGGCCGTCGTCGTGGAAGGCCGACCCGCCGGAGAGCGCGGCAGCCAGGAGCCTCAGAGGATGCAGGAGCGGCGCCGCGAGGCAGCGCCCGGGTCGACGGAGCCCGGCGGCCGCGAAGGCGAGGACGACGTCGCTGCCCGCCGTCCACGCCAGCAGCCCCCAGGAGACCGGAGGGCGCAGCGCCCAGTATGCGACGTAGGTGCGCAGCAGGGAGTCGAGGAGGACGAAGGCCCACAGCGCCGAGGAGGCCCGGCGGAGCGTGAAGAGTTCCTCCTCGCAGGCCGCCAGCGCGCCGTGGGGAGAGGCGCTGGGGGCGAAGCGCGGCCGGGCGAACGCCAGCAGCCCTGCCCGGAGGGCGGAGGCCGCGAGGACGAGCTGAAGGAGGTCCGCTTCCCGGATCATGCGCGCACCCAAGGATAGGGTTCCTGTCGCCCCGGGTCAAGCACCCCGCAGTGGGAGGACTCAACAACCTAGGCCCTAGGGCTCAGAAATGGATGGGCCGCCTTACCCTTCCTGAACATAGGTCCTTGTGCTAACATGATAAGGACCTTCGGCCCGATGCCCGATCGCTTCGCACCCCGAGAAGGGACGGAGGTCCGAACGGAGGTGGTATGCAGGCACTGCTCGCATTCGTGCTCGCCGTCGGCGTCAACGCCCAGGCGCAGCAGACCCCACAGAAGCCGTCGTTCTCTCCCCTGGAAGTCCAGGCCGCGAAACTGGACCCCTTGGCGTATACCATCGACCCCAATTCCATCGTCCTCAAGGATGAGGGCCCGAGCATCCATCCCCACGGCGGGATGCCCGACGGGCCCGGCGACCTGCCCCCCGTGGGCGGCGGCGTCCCGCCCATCGGCGGCGACATCGACATCGGCCAGATCATCAACATCGGACAGCAGATCTGGCAGATCATCGAGAACAACAAGCCGGTCGTCGACGTGCAGACGACCTACGCGGCGGCCGTCCCCGACGGGATCACCCACTGGGCGCAGCTCGGCGGCTGGCGCCCGCCGGAAGGGCGGGTCTACCAGCTCACCGCCAAGAACATGTACGGCGCCAACACCATCGACGTGCGCTTCGAGGTGACGCGCTGCTACGGCGGGAACTACAAGGGGAAGGGCAAGTACCTCACCAACGTCACCATCGAGCCGCTCCAGGTGAACGTCCTGTGGGCGTACAAGTTCTCCATGAAGGCCGAGGTGCCGCCGACGAGCATCATCAACGTCGCGCAGCCCGAGGACCCCATCGCCGGCATGACCGTGAAGCTCTCCTGGAAGATCGAGACCGCGGTGAAGTACACCGAGGGCACGAGCCGCTACTTCGTCCAGGGCGACGGGCTCTTCAAGGAACTCCAGCAGTCGAAGATCAGCTTCCGCGAGGACCTCAAGAAGCCGATGGCGGCGCTGCAGAGCGACATCCGCTGGGACTGAGCGCTCCGCGCTCAGTCCCCTCACCCCCAACCCCTCTCCCGGCGGGGCGGGAGAGGGGGGAAGGGAAAACCGGGCCTCCCGCAAGGGGGGCCCGATTTTTTATGGCTTTAAATCGATATTTGTAGCTTCTTCATGTGATTTTTCCGCTAAACAAGACTTAGGTATTGCGAAATTCGGCATTTTCTGCTATTTTTACAATGCCGAGCGCGCAAATCTCGCAAAACGGAGTCAACCTGGTGAAAGAATCGAAAGGCCTCTTCGCGGACTACGGCGCCCTGACCTTCGACAAGAAGGCGATGGCCCGGAACCTGAGCAAGGCCACCTATCAGCAGATCCTCGACGTCATCGAGAACGACGAGAAGCTCGAGGTCGAGATCGCCGACGAGGTCGCCCACGCCATGAAGGAGTGGGCCATCTCACAGGGCGCGACCCATTTCTGCCACTGGTTCCAGCCGCAGCGGGGCGTCACCGCCGAGAAGCACGACTCCTTCCTGAGCTTCGACGAGACCGGCCAGCCCATCGACCGCTTCTCCGGCCGCCAGCTCATCCAGAGCGAGCCCGACGCCTCCTCCTTCCCCTCGGGCGGCATGCGCTCGACCTTCGAGGCCCGCGGCTACACCGCGTGGGACCCGACCTCCCCGGCCTTCCTCCTTAAGAACAGCGACGGGAAGGGCGCGACCCTCGTCATCCCCTCGGTCTATCTCTCCTGGACCGGAGAGACGCTCGACATGAAGACCCCGCTCCTGCGCGCCGTGCGCGTCGTCGAGGAGCGCGCCTTCAAGCTCCTCAAGCTCTTCGGCAACCGCACCGCGCGCAACGTGCGCGTGACCATCGGACCCGAGCAGGAGTACTTCCTCGTGCGCAAGGAGTTCTACCGCCGGCGCCCGGACCTCGTCTACGCGGGCCGCACGCTCTTCGGCGCCGCCTCCGCCAAGCAGCAGCAGCTCGAGGACCACTACTTCGGCTCCATCCAGCCCAAGGTCCTCGAGTTCATGACGGACCTCGACCGCGCGCTCTTCGAGCGCGGCATCCCGGCCAAGACGCGCCACAACGAGGTCGCGCCCAACCAGTTCGAGCTCGCGCCGATCTTCGAGACCGCGAACCTGGCCATCGACCACAACCTCCAGCTCATGGAGATCATGCGCAAGACGGCCGACGACCACGGCTTCGCCCTGCTCCTACACGAGAAGCCCTTCTCGGGCATCAACGGCAGCGGCAAGCACCTGAACTGGTCGATGGCGGATAGCGAGGGGCAGAACCTCCTCGAGCCCGGCGCGGCCCCCAAGAAGAACATCCAGTTCCTCGTCTACCTGGCCGCCTTCCTCGCCGGCGTGAACAAGTACGGGGGGCTCCTGCGCGCGGCCGTCGCCGACGCGGGCAACGACCACCGGCTCGGGGCCAACGAGGCTCCGCCGGCCATCATGTCCGTCTACCTCGGAGAGTACCTCGACCGCCTCCTCACCGACATCGAGAAGGGCTCTCTGTCCAAGGACGCCTCGCGCGAGGCCATCGGGCACGGCCTCAAGAGCCTGCCGAGCATCGTGCTCGACAACTCCGACCGCAACCGCACCTCGCCGCTGGCCTTCACCGGCAACAAGTTCGAGTTCCGCGCCGTCGGCTCCTCGCAGAGCATCGCGGAGCCGGCCACGGCCCTCTGCCTGGCGGTCGCCGACGGTCTCGACCGCGTGCTGGAGAAGCTCGAGAAGCACGCCGGCGACGAGGACTTCACGAAGCGCGCGCTCGACGTCGTGCGCGAGCTGGTCAAGGAGACCAAGCGCATCCGCTTCGAGGGCAACGGCTACTCCGAGGAGTGGCACAGGGAGGCGGCGCGCCGCGGCCTGCCCAACGCCAAGAACACCCCGGACGCGCTCGAGACCTTCGTCGAGAAGGCCGTCGTCGAGCTCTACGAGCGCTACAAGGTCCTCTCGAAGCACGAGCTCGAGGCTAAGCACGAGATCAAGCTCGAGGCCTACGTGAAGCTCAAGGAGATCGAGCTGCGCCAGCTCCGCGAGCTCATCGTCACCGACATCGCGCCCGCGCTCGTGCGCCAGATCGACCTCTACGGCTCGGCGGCCGGGCGCCTGGAGTCCGCGAAGGGCGGCAAGGAGCTCAAGGCGAAGCTCGCGGAGTTCGGCGGGCTGCTCGCCGAGCTCTACGCGGGCGCCGACGGCGCGGAGAAGGTCCTCGAGAAGGCCGGCGCCGAGACCGACATGGTCCAGCGCGCGAAGGTCTTCGCCGGCGCGGGCGTCGAGACCCTCTCGGAGATGCGCTCGGCCTGCGACCGCACCGAGCAGGCCGTCGAGCACCGCTACTGGCCGCTGCCCAAGTACCGGGACATGCTCAACCTCCTGTAGCAGAATCCCTTCGGGATTCTGCTCGGGAAGATAAGCTGTTCCCGGCAGAGGAGTTCTTAATACGAGGGCGGGCTCGCGATGATGCGAGCCCGCCCTCGGACATTTCTGGGACCGCTATAACTGCCGGGAAGCGGTGCGGCGGGTGGGGGGCGGGGACGCTGGGGGCAGGTTCGCAGCATGCGAACCTGCCCCCAAACCTTTAGAACTTATGATACGACCATGCACATAGCTTCGCAGGCAAAATTTGTCAAAATTGCTGCTACCTTACATGCTAATCCACAAGAAATCGTCAGCAGTGCTCGTCGCGGCCGCATGCTTGTGCCTCAACTCGTGCGCCTATGTGACTTATTCAAAGGGTTTGGTGGTTGCAGACCCCTCCCACATAAACAAGGAGGGCCAGCCGAAGGAATGGGGCCCTCTTGTCAGGCTCACAGATCCGCCGCTCTATGTCTATGCGAACCCACGCGTGACCGAGAGTATCCTATCCGTCGGGCCATGCATCATGCTTCCGCTTGCCCTGATACCAAACCCCCTGGGAATCTACTCGGCAATCAAGAATCGAAAGAATTGGGATATTTCTGACGAACACCTGCAAGTATCATTAGACTTCCGGCAGACCAACTGGCCTTACTGGAAAAACAAACCGCTCGTCCAATTCAAAGTGCGGCCACAGGAGATACGTCTACGGATCAACAGGGAACGACTTCTAGCGCCTGCATCCGTCAAAGCTTCCTGCTTCGGTGATGGCTCTTCTGTCGGGGTGAACGCCGATTGCTCCCCATCGAACGATGGGACATACATCCTCAATGTGTCGTCAACTGTCGTCGAGCCCTGGACTCGGTTTGACCTGACATTCACGATTCCCGCCAACATGATTAATGAGGCGACACTGCTCCTGGGAGGCATCTCTCGAGATAATGTTGCTCTGCAAACTTCTCCAATTGAATTGGCACGCAAGAGGTATGTGGGCGTCGGCTGTGTGTTAGGAGAGGGATCCGAATCTCATTTCTATACTCATTAGCCTTGCATGAACCCTTGAGGCTCCACCGCCCACCCGCCCACCGCAACGCGCAGCGGCGGCTGACCCCAGCCGAAACAGCCATCCGTTCTACCCACCCCTAACCCTCGGCGACACCCAGACGCTGATAGTGCCGCGATCGCGCCGTAAGGGAACCGATAGCGCGAACTCTCGAAGAGGGAGGGAGAATCGGGCGGGCCCTCGGGCGGGGCGGGGCGTTTGCTATCATCTGGCCCATGGCACACGGTCGCCCGGCGCGGGAGAAAGCGTCCGCGGACCGCCCGCGCAGGGCGAGAGTCGCGCTCATCGTCCCGCCGGCCGAGACGCGCAACAACGAGTGCTTCCCCGTCCCGAACATCTCGATCCCGACGCTGGCGGCCCACCTGCGCCGCAAGCGCATCGACACGACGCTCCACGACTTCGACGTGCCCTTCCATCTCAAGGTGAAGCCGGCGCACCCCTGGACCGACTTCTCGCTGCTGCGCGACCCGCACGCGGTCGCCCGGTGGCTCTCCGGGAAGCTCAAGGGAAAGGGCGCCCGTTCCCTCGAGGCGGCCGCCGCGGCCCTCGCGCCGCTCTGCGACGCCCTTCCCGAGGCCGACCTCTACGGCCTCACCCTGGCCGACCTCAAGACGCCGTTCCTGCTCAACGCGGCCGCGCTCCTCGCCGACGAGATCCGCCGGCGCACGGGCAAGCCGGTCGTCATCGGGCACAAGGACGTCTCCAAGCAGCTCTACTACGAGATCCTGCGCGACTATCCCTGCTTCGACTACGCCGTCGTCATCCAGGGAGAGCGCGAGCTCGAGCAGCTCGCGCACGCCGTCGTCGAGCGCGAGCGCCGCCTGCCCTTCAACGTCTACCGCCGTACGTCCTCGGGCCGCGTCCTCAAGGGCGTCATGCAGGGCCACTATCCGCCGCTGACCTTCCCCGACTACCGCGGCTACCCGCTCGAGCTCTACCGGCGCACGGGGCGGCGCATCCTGGCGAGCTACAACGCCTCCGGCCCCGCCTTCCGCCGCCTCCTCGCCGAGCACGGGGGCAGGGAGCAGCTCGTGCTCATGAGCCGCTTCGAGTCCCACTGCGCGGGGCAGTGCATCTTCTGCTCGAGCCAGACCCGCAGCGACCGCCGCACCCCGGCCGAGGTCGTCGAGCACCTGCGCGCGCTCAAGGACCAGGGCGCCACCGGCGTCTACTTCATCAACGCGAACTTCAACAACCACTACGACTTCGCCCTCGAGCTCTGCGGGCGCATGGTCCGCGCGCGGCTCGGCCTGCAGTGGTGCGACTGCGTGAACTTCCGCCAGCTCGACGAACGCCTCCTCGAGAAGATGCGGGAATCGGGCGCGGTGAAGCTGACCTTCGGGCTCGAGACGGGCAGCGCGCGCCTGCTGCGCTACATCCGCAAGGGGACGACCCCCGAGCGCGCCTCGCGCTTCCTGCGCCGCTCCCACGCGCTGGGGATCTGGAACCACATCGAGATCATCGGCGGCCTGCCCACGGAGACCCCCGCGGACGTCGCGGACACCGTGCGCTTCCTCGAGGAGCACCGCGACTGCATCGACGTGCACTCTCTCAACCCTTTCTACCTCTACCCCGGCTCGCCGCTCTACCGCACCCCGGGGCGCTTCGGCGTGTCCCTGCGTCCGGCGCCGGCCGGCGCCCTCGACCCGTTCTCCGCCGACGAGTTCGTCAGCGCCTACTCCGAGCGCTTCGACGAGGTGGGGGGGCTCTCCTGGGAGGCGAAGGACCGCCAGATCATGGACTCGACGCGCGCGGTCACCGAGACGCTCGAGCGCATCCAGCCGACCCTCGAGGTGGACAGCGTCCACATCGAGCTCCTGATGTTCCTCTACTCCGTCTTCGGCCACGCGCGCAAGGGCGTCATCTCGCGCCTCGTGCGCCTGGCGACCCGCCGCTTCAAGCCCTTCGGCTCCGACCAGTTCCTCTCGCCGTCCAACGCCGTCAAAACGCGCTACCGGCGCGTGCTCAGACCCCGCGTCCGCGCGGGGAAGGAGGCCGCATGAACGACGACATCCGCCCCCTCATCCTCGTCATCGACGACGACCTGGGGATCCGCGAGGCCCTCGCGGGGACCCTGAAGAACGACTACCGCGTCCAGCCCCTCGCCTACGGGGAGGACACCCTCGAGCGCGCCGTCGCGCTGCGCCCGGCCCTCATCCTCCTCGACATCCTCCTGCCCGGCATCAGCGGCTTCGAGGTCTGCCGGCAACTGCGCGAGCGCGCGGAGACGCGGACGACCCCGGTGCTCTTCATGACCGCCATGAACCCCGAGGAGTCCTTCAAGGAGAGCGTCAGCGCGGGCGGGGACGCGTGGATCTCCAAGCCCTTCACGCCCGAGCAGCTCCTCGGCCGCATCCGCGAGCTGCTCACGGCGCCGCCGGAGAGGAAGGGAGACGGTGTATAATAGCCTGCGAAACGCAGCGGCGTTTCGCAGGACGGTTTCAGCAAGTCATTCCAGGCGCCGGAAACAACTTTTGTAGACAGGTCGGGAATCCCCGTCAAGGATTCCCGACGGGGAGACCGACATGGCGGACTTCAAGCCCTACATCGACGACGCCTCCGAGATCGCCGAATTCTCGCTGAAGGCCGTGCTGCTCGGGGCCTTCTTCGGGGTCGTCTTCGGAGCGTCCACCGTCTACCTCGCCCTGCGCGCGGGACTGACCGTCTCGGCCTCCATCCCGATCGCCGTGCTCGCCATCGCGGTCTTCAAGAAGGCGGGCAAGTCCACCATCCTCGAGAACAACATCGTGCAGACCATCGGCTCGGCCGGCGAATCCATCGCCGCCGGAGTGGTCTTCACCGTGCCGGCCCTCATCTTCCTGAGCAACGGCGAGCAGTACTTCCAGTACTTCCAGATCCTGACCCTCGCGCTCGTCGGCGGCATCCTCGGAGTCCTCTTCATGATCCCGCTGCGCCGCGCCCTCATCGTCAAGGAGCACGGCGCCCTGCCCTACCCCGAAGGGACGGCCTGCGCCGAGGTGCTCATCGCCGGCGAGAAGGGAGGGAACCTCGCCAGCCGCGTCTTCTCCGGCCTGTGGACCTCCATCGCCTACAAGCTCCTCATGAGCGTCTTCGGCCTCTGGAAGGACACTCCGACCTGGATCAGCGCGCGCACGAGCCAGCTCCCCAACATGATGGTCTCCTCGGAGATCACCCCCGAGTATCTCGGCGTGGGCTACATCATCGGCCCGCTGGGCTCGGCCCAGATCGTCGCCGGCGGCGTGCTCTCCTGGATGGTGCTCATCCCGCTCATCACCCTCTTCGGCGACGGCCTGCAGTCCGTGCTCCTGCCCGGCTGGAAGGGCATGCTCATCTCGCAGATGTCCCCGATGGAGGTCTACCGCGGCTACGTGCGCTACATCGGCGCCGGCGCGGTCGCGGCGGGCGGCCTCTTCACGCTGGTCCGCACCATCCCCACCATCGTCTCCTCGGCGGCGGGGAGCTTCAAGGACCTGCGCGGCACGAAGGGCGGCCCGGCGCTCAAGCGCACGGAGCGCGACATCCCGATGAGCTACGTGCTCTACGGCTCCGTCGGCCTGGCGCTCGCCATGTCGGTGCTGCCGCAGTTCCCCGGGACCTTCCCGTCGACGCTCATCATGTCCCTGCTCGTGCTCGTCTTCGGCTTCTTCTTCGTCACCGTCTCGAGCCGCATCGTGGGCATCATCGGCTCCTCCTCGAACCCCATCTCGGGGATGACCATCGGCACGCTCATGGCGACCTGCCTCATCTTCGTCGCCCTGGGCTGGACCGGCGAGGCCTACCAGGCCATCGCCCTCTTCGTCGGCGCGGTCGTCTGCATCGCCGCGGCCAACGCCGGCGCCACGAGCCAGGACCTCAAGACCGGCTACCTCATCGGCGCGACGCCCTGGAAGCAGCAGCTCGGCCTCCTCATCGGCGTGCTCGCTTCGGTGCTGGTCATCGGCATGACGCTCTTCCTCCTGCACAAGTCGCCCTACGGACCCATCGGCTCCGAGAAGCTCTCGGCGCCGCAGGCGACGCTCATGGCGACCCTCATCAAGGGCCTGCTCGCGCGCGAGCTGCCCTGGGGCCTCGTCTTCGTGGGCATGTTCATCTCGACCTTCGTCGAGCTGCTCGGCGTGCGCTCGCTGCCGGTGGCCGTCGGCGTGTACCTGCCGCTCTCGACGACCGCGCCGATCTTCGCCGGAGGCGTCATCCACGCCTTCGTCGGCTGGGCGACCAGGAAGAAGACCGAGACCGAGAGCGAGCTCAGCTCGGGCATGCTCTACTCGACGGGCCTGGTGGCCGGCGGCTCGCTGGCCGGCATCGCCATCGCGGTCGTGGCCGGGGTGCAGGACGGCCGCTTCGCGAGGATCCTCGACCTCGGGACGAAGTTCGACACCATCGCGCGCTTCGGAGCGCGCGCCGACCTCATCTCGGTGGCCTGCTTCCTGTTCATGGGCGCCCTGCTCTACCGCGCCGCCGCGAAGCCGCTCCATCGCTGATGGGCTGGTTCTTCGGGAAGAAGAAGGGGCAGCGGACCGTCCTCGTCGCCGACGACGACGTGGTCATCCGCGGCCTGCTCGGGAACCTGCTCGAGTCCCAGGGCTGGCGGGTCGTCGAGGCGGCCGACGGCGCGCAGGCGGTCCGCATCGCGGCCTCCGAGGTCCCCGACCTCATCCTCCTCGACGTCAACATGCCGCAGCTCACCGGGCCCGAGTGCATCGCGAACATCCGCAAGGATCCGCGCCTCAAGGACGTCCCCATCATCATGTGCTCCGCCCAGGACCGCTTCGACACCGTCGAGCAGTGCCTCTCGCTCGGCGCGCGCGACTACATCGTGAAGCCCTTCGAGATGAAGGCCGTGCTCGCCAAGATCGCGAAGGTCCTGCCGCCGCCGCCCGCGACCCCCTGAAGAGGGGGCTGCCCCACACCTTTCACGTTTCGCTGCGGGGAACAGGCACAATGGGAACGTTTATGCATAGACCCTATGGCCCATGCTCCCTGCCCCTTCGACCCCTTGCTGGAATCCGGGCGGGGGGCTATCCTTCATATCGTGCGTGAACTGAAGAAGGGCTTCGCCGCGCTCCTCTCGGCCTGCCTGGTCCTTTCCTTATCAGGGGAGGCGTTCTGTCAGGCCGCGGCCAGCTCCGCCCAATCGGCGACGACCGCGGGGACCCCCGTCGTACCGACCGCGGTCGCGCCGTCGGTCCAGCTCGCACCGCTCGCGGCTCCGAACATCGCGCCGCTCACCAACGGGCTCGCCCTCCCGACCCCGCCCTCCGTCCAGCCGACGGTCCAGAGCGCCGCGGCCGCTGCGACCCTCAAGACCCCGGCCGCGAACGCCGCGATCATCCCGGCAGCCGAAGCATCGAAGTCCCTCCCGCTCCCGGCGAAGGACGCGATCCTTCCCGCCAAGGCCTCCTCCGACAAGAAGGCTCCGGTCTCCGTCCTTGAAACGACGAAGACCGGCCAGACCGAGGTCTCCGAGACCCTCGCCGAGCCCGGCGCGGGGACGGAGAAGACCCGCGCGGCGACCGGACTTCTCTTCGAAGGCCGCGGAAGGACAGGCTCCACCGAAGAGCCTGTCCTCGATGTCTCGGGCACGAACGGGCGGAAGCGCTCCTCGCTGTCCCCGGCCTTGCCCGCGGACAAGCCGCTCGCGGGGAAATCCTTGCTCTACGTCGTCTCCAAGGTCGGCGGCCGCGACTACCTCTACGAGCACATGGCGGCGCTCTCGAAAGAGCTCGGCTTCGAGCTCCTCGTCCTCGGCTACCCGGACCAGAAGGACTTCGCCGTCTCGAAGGGGATCCTCCCCGGCAACTACTACTCCGCCGACGTCGGCGGCCACTCCGCCGACAACCTGCGCGCGATCGTGGAGCAGGCGAAGGGCATCGCGAAGACCCGCCGCATCGACGCGGTGAAGACCTACCTCAACGCCTACGCCCAGCTCGAGGCCGAACTGGCCGAGGGGCTCGGGGTCCCCGGCTTCTCGCCGGAGGCCGTGAGCGCCGCGCATTCGAAGATCCGGGCCCGCGAACTCATGAACGCCTACGGCGACCCGAGCCTCCACCTGCCCGCCTTCCAGGCGCACAGCGCGGCCGAGGCCCGCGAGGCCTTCAAGAAGATCAAGGCCGCCGGCTTCGAGAAGGCCGTGGCCAAGCCCGACTCGGGCGGCGGCGGCTGGGGCGTGACGCTGGACATCGACAGCCCGGAGGCCGCCGAGGCCGCCTTCCGCGACATCGAGGGGAAGATCGACGAGCTCGCCCGCACGGACCCGCGCAAGGCCCGCAGCAAGCAGGTCGACGAGAAGCCCCCGGTGCTCTTCGAGGCGCAGATCCCCGACGGGCTCATGACCGATGTCGAGGTCGTCGTGCGCGAAGGCAAGGCCGTCTTCACCTCCGTGAGCTACAACCCGCCCGCCCTCGGGAACCAGGAGCGCGGCACGACCTACGGCCTGCGGCTGCCGAAGGAGATGGAAGAGCTCGCCCGCGCCCAGGCCCTCAAGTCCCTCGACGCCGTCGGCCTCAAGACCGGCAACGCGCACGTCGAGGCCATCCTCACGCTGGTGGGCGGGAAGCTCGCCGCGCCCATCGTCGAGATCAACGCCCGCATGGGCGGCGCCGACATCTGGGCGAGCCTCAAGGAATCCTACGGGGTGGACGTCATGCGCGAGGGCCTGCTCGCGGCCTTCTCGCTCGAGAGCCGCCCCGAGCCGCGCGGCGAGCCGGTCCTCCTCCAGCACCGCTTCTTCATCGCGAAGGCCGCCGGCACGCTCAAGAGCGTGCAGGGCCTCCCGAAGGAGGGGGGAGCCGTCTTCCTCTCCGAGCTCTTCCTCCAGCCGGGCGCCAAGGTCGGCGAGGGCGACCTCCTCGGCAACATCACCGTCCGCGGCAAGGACGAGGCCTCCGCGCGCGACCGCCTCTACGAGCTCCTCAAGGGCGTGCGCTTCGAGATCGATACGGAGAACGGCCGGATCGTCGTCCAGGACGGACTCTACGGCCACGATTCGAGCGAGGGCCGCACCCTCGCCGAGGACTGGGTCGACCGCATCGACTTCCAGCGCGCGGGCGCCCTCGGCCGCCTGCGCATGCTGCCGCGCTCCTTCCACCTCGGGTTCGTCCCGGCCTGGACCGTCAACGCGATGGCGCAGGAGGTGCAGGCGGTGGCCCTGCCGCTGTTCACCGCATCGCTCTTCGGCCTGCCCGCCGCGCTCATGATCGCGGGCATCGGCTACGTCATGCGCGTCGCCGGCGCCTGGATGGGCTCGGCCTTCATGGCCCGCTTCAACCCGAAGTGGGTCAACGTCGCCGCCATCCTCGCGCTCGCCGTCTCCGGCCTCCCCATCCCCATCGCCGCGGCGCTCGGAGCGACGAACGCCGTGATGTTCGGGCTCTTCCTCGCCAACTCCATCGTCGGCGGCCTCGTCTACGGCGTCAACCGCGGCGTCGCCGAGAACCTCCTTCCGCGCATGATCATCGGCAACCAGAACCCCGCGAAGCTCGAGCTCGGCCTCAACTACGCCTACCAGTGGGTCGAGGTCGCCTGCATCGTCATGGCCCTCTTCGCCGCGGTGCCGCTGCTCAACCTCCTGGGCGGACCGGCGATGATGGTGGTCTCGAGCATCGGCATCGGCCTCTCGACGGCTCTTTACGCCTCCCTCAAGTTCAAGGAGCCCTGGACGAAGCCCGCTCCCGCGCCCAAGGAGGGGGCCGAGTCGAAGCCTTCGGCGCAGGAAGGCTCCCGGCTCTCCTGGGGGGAGTACCTGCCCTACGCCTTCTTCCGCTTCATGCACTTCATGGTCTACGGCGTGCTCGCGACGGTGCTGGCGCTGAGCGTGTTCTCGGCGCCCTCGGCCGCCGGGACGATGATCGGACTCTACGACGGGGGGAGCTGGCTCGCGGGCCTGCTCGCCACCCTCGCCTTCCTGCCCGAGAAGGCGCTGGGCCGCAAGGGCTGGACCGTGCTCGGCGCGCTCGCGGCGACCGCCTTCGTCTGGTCCACCTTCCTCCAACTGCCGATGCTCACCTTCGCGCTGGCGGGGCTCCTGGGCGGGCTCATCACCATCAACTCGAACAAGTGGATGACCTACTACTCCGAGAAGCTCCCCCAGGACAAGTACCGCAACCTCTCGAAGTGGATGATGACGGCGAGCATCGCCGCGATGCTGCCCATCTTCATGGCCGTGAGCGCCTCGCGCCTCTTCCCTGCCGTGGGCGCCGTGCTCACGATGCCGGCCATCCTCTTCGGCGTCAACGTCGCGGTCAGCGCGCTCGCCGCGCTCACGATCGGCCTTCTGATGCGCAAGGGCGCGTCGAGATCCGGACCCGCGCCGCCCGAACAGGCCGCTCTCAAGACGCCCGCCGGCCCCTCCCTCCGCTTCCTCCTCCCCTTCTCCCCGACCCGCATCGAATACGTCGACGGCGAACCCTACGTGACGGTCTATCGCGGCCTGCGCGGCGGCCTGAACTCGGCCAAGGCCTCGGGCACGATGGGCGACATGCACTACGACGACTACGCCGAGCCCGACGAAGCGGGCCGCTTCGGCTCCCATATCTTCACGACGCTCGACCCCAAGACGGCCCTCAGCTACCTCACCCGCCAGATCTCCTGGGCCACCCCGCGCACGCTGACCCTCGTGAAGATGCGCCTGCCGCTGAACAAAGCGCTCATCGCGAAGCGCCCGAAGGACATCCTCGGCCGCCCGGCGGACACGGACGAATACCTGCGCGTGATGGAGAACCGCGCCTACATCTGGACCGGCTGGCGGGCTTGGGACCGCATCCGAGAGAAGGAGCTCGTCTGGGACCTGGCCGAGCTGGGCGGCTCGCTCGCAGACCCGCGCTTCGCCGTGGAGACCCTCTCGGTCCCCGTCGAGAAAGACGCGAAGACCGGCCGCTGGGAATCGCTCGACGCGTGGTGGGCCGCCGCCGACCGCGTGAAGGCCGCCTGGAAGACCGGCGCCTGGAGGCCCTCCGTGGACGCGCCCCGCCCCAAGACCTTCGCCGACATCCCGGCCTTCGACGAGCGCTACGCAGCGCACGCCTCGCGCGCGATGACCGTGACCGTGCTGGGCAGCTCGCGCACCGACGAGAAGATCCTCGCCGCCATGGCCGTCGCGGCGAAGGTGGCCGCCGAGCTCATCGCCCGCGGCTACAACATCCTCTCCGGCTGCGGGAACGCCGGCGTCATGGGCGCGGCCTTCGAGGCCGCGGCCGTCGGCTCCCAGGAGAAGCCGCGCGAGGGCGTCGTGCCGGGGGAGAACCTCGCCATCGTCCGCATCCCGACCTGGGGCGACGAGGACATCGTCCGCTCCCGCGCCATCGGCACCGCCGAGTCCGAGAGCGCCCGCGTCGGGCAGTTCGCGAAGGCCTCGGACCACTTCCTCCTGTTCCCCGGCGGCGCCTCGTCGCTCGAGGAGGTCTCGGCGCTCATCGACGGCAACGACCTCGGCGCCGCGCCCAAGCGCATCATCCTCGTCGGCAAGGAGTACTACCGCGGCTTGAGCGAGCAGTATGCACGGGCCCACGCGCAGGGCCTGCTCGCGCACCGCCCCGAGGAGCTCTTCTCGGTCGTCGACTCGGCCGACGAGATCCTCGCCCTGGTCGGGACGCCGCTCAAGATCGCGCCCGCGAAGCGCAAAGCGGCGGGGGGAAGCTCCGTCCGCCGGGAAGGGGACGCCTACGTCGTGACGCCCGGCCCCGACGCGCTCAAGGAAGCGACCCGGCTCATCGCGCTCAACAAGTACCGGGGCAAGGCGCCGAAGATGGACATCCGCCTCGTCGGCCGGGACTTCTTCGCCGGCCTCCTCGCGCAGTACGACCGCCTCGCCGCCGACGGCCTCCTCCAGGCGCAGCCCGAAGACCTCTTCAGCGTCGTCGACTAGGAAAGCCGCCGCGCACCGCCGCGGTGGGCGGGGAGGGTGGAGCTACTTCTTCCGCGCGGCCTTCTCTTCCTGTTCCTTCGTCGAGATGATGGCTTCCAGGGAAGGACTGAGGCCCCTCAGGAAGCGGCGCTCCTGCGCGTCGAGCTGGGCGAAGACCCGGTGAACGTCCTTGTAGAATCCGGTCGCCCCCTCTTCACGCGTCAGGACGTCGCCCGCCTTGAGGGCGAACTTGGAATCCTTGGGGATGAGGGAGGGGATGAAGAGGAGCTCGGCCGTCAGCAGGACGGCCTCCTTGCGCGTCAGCTCGCCGGTGTCCGCCGCGTACTGGATGCGGTCGTACGCGCTCAGCACGACGGGCGCCGGCGCGGCGCGCTTGCCCGGCTCGGCGAGCGGCGTGCCGGCGGGCGCGGCGACGGCGAGGAACGCCGCGAGCAGGATCGAACGCCGGAAATAGTCCTTCGATAAGCTCATCGAACTCCTCCTGGATCGGCCCATGACAGCTTAGGACGAGGATCCGGCGGCAGCCGGTTCGGTCTTTCGACGTTCTCCGAGCCGAACCTGCTGCCAGGCGCCACCGCCCACCCGCCCGCTGGAACGGTGCACGGCAACGATCTCGACTGAAGGAATCCCCGACTAGGACAGGAGGTAGTCGACGGCTTCGGAGGCGGTGTACTCGATGCGCCGCAGACGGTTCTGCAGGATGCGCACCGAGCCGATGTCTCCGAGCGTGACGACGGGCGTCTCGCCCTCGAGACTCAGGCCGCGGGCGGCGAGCAGGCCGTTGCAGAGGCACATGGAGCCCTTCGTGCGCCAGGCGGGCCCGCCGGAACCGGTGTAGCGCTCGGGATCGTTGGCCGGGCAGAGGCCGACGAGCTCGTCGCCGTGGAAGCGCCAGCTGCGCAGGTGGCCCACGTCGCAGACGCGCTTGCGCGCGGCGTAGACGGTGTCGTCGCCGAGGGTGCCCGGCGCGAGCGCGACCTTGAAGGGGTACATGCTGGGGGAGGCGTTGGCCATCGTCGCCACCTCGAGTCTGCGCTTCCAGATGAGTTCGAGGACCTGATGGCGCACTTCCGGCGCCATCCCCGATTCCTTCGAGAGCGCGAAGAGCGTGCCGACCTGGATGCGCCGATGCCACGGCCCCATGCCCTTGAGGCACTCGGGGTAGCCGCAGGAGCCGCCGATCCAGAAGGGAAGGCCGAGGGCCGCGACGGCCGAGAGGTCGGCGTCGTCCTCGGGCCCGTAGACGCAATAGCCGCGCGCGTCGCGTCCGCCCTTCACGGGGGGGGCGTTGTGCCCGCCCGCGGTGGGGCCCTCGATGACGAAGCCCTCGGGCCGCTTCTCGGCCGAGAGCGCCAGCGCGCGCGCCTGCAGGTGCGAGCTCACGATGGCGTAGAAGGCGGGACGCGGCGGCGGCGCCATGTTCCCGACGAGGTCTTTGGGGTCGAAGCGGATGCGATGCGTGCCGCGCGGGACGGCGGCGACGGGCACGGCGAGCTCGGCGGGCTCGTGGCGGGCGAAGGCGTTCATGATGGCCGGGATGTCGCCGGGGTCGCCGGCGCCCATGACGATCCAGTCGGCGCGGCCGAGCATGGCGCCGTAGATGCCGAAAAGGAGGATGCGGTCGATCTTTCGAAGGAAGTTGATGCCGATGGGCCGGCCGGGCGCGGCCTTCTTCGCGCGCCAGACGTGCGCGAAGGTCGCGGCCACCGTCAGGATCTGGACGTCGCGCGGAGGGGTCATCCCCGCCATGGAGGGCCCGCGGAAGAAGGCGTCGGCGGCCTTGCCGCCGGCGATGTGGAAGCGCCGGTAGAGCGCGTCGATCTCGGCGGCGAGCGCGGGCGCGGCGCGACCGCAGGCCTCGAAGGCTTCGCGCACCTTTCCTTCAGGGTCGCCGAGCTGAAGGATGCGCGCGTACACCTCGGGGAGGGCCGTGGCGGAGAGGCTGCCGGAACAGCGGCCGGAGGGGTGATTGGCGACGGTCGAAACGAGCTCGACGCTGGACACGTCGATGCCCATTCCGCCTACGATGATGTCGGGAAGGGCTGCGTTAGAAGGAGTCATCCGCTGGGGGAAAGAACGGCGCGCGGCAATCCTTCCCCGTCCTCATCCAGAATAGCAGTTATCCGACCGAAAGGAGCCATGAAAAGCGACCCCTCCGGTGTCTGGCACCCGTTCTTTTAGCTGTGTCTCAGGACTCGAGCAATGCGCTCTTCGAAAGCCAGGCACCAAGCACCACGAGCGCGCAGCCGGCGAGAACGTTCCAGCCCGGCCGCACCCCCAGGTAGAGGGCCGAGACGGCGGTGGAGGCCACCGGGACGAAGTAGCTGGCCACCCCCAGAAGAGCATGGTCGCCGCGCCGCATGCCGAGGTCCCAGAGCGCGTATGCGCCGGCCAGAGAGGCGACGCCCATGACGGCGACCTCGGCGGCCCCCCGCGCGCTCCAGACCACGGTCTCCGGCCGCAGGAGCAGCAGGAAGCCGAGCGCTCCCGCGGTGGCCAGCGCGAAGAGCGGCACCGCGCCGCGCTCCGGGTCGCCCCAGCGGCGCGCGAGGTTGGAGTAGAGTCCCCAGGTGAGCGCGGCGGCGGCGGCCATGGCGAGCGCGAAAAGCCCGCGCGGCGTGGCCCAGAAGGCGTTGTCGGCGCCCGCGAGCGCCCCGCCCCCAAGGACCGCGAGCGCGGTGCCGGCCACGGCGGCCGCGAGCCCGAACGGGAGCCCGGCGCGCGCCCGGCGCCCGAGCAGCGGGACCGAGAGCGCCACGGTCAGCGAGGGCCACAGATAATTGACGAGGCCGACGACCAGGGTCTGCGCGCGGTCGCGGCAGGCCCCGATGGCGAGGTAGAGAGTCACGTTGCAGAGCACGAAGAGGACGCCGCAGCCGAGCAGGTAGCGGCGGCCGAGCCCCAGCATGCGCGCAGGGGAGGTCCCCCGCGCGAGCGCCCAGAGAAGACCGACGACGCCGCCGAGCAGGGACGCGCACATGGGCCCGGTCAGGAGACCGCTGCGCTCGCTCATGCCGCGCATGAGCGCGATGGAGGTGGACCACAGGAGCAGCGCCCCGAGCCCCGCCGCCGTCGCGCTCCTTTCAGTCCTCATGTCATCAGACCGCCCTTCGCGAGATGGAACTTCTCCGAATGTGGATCGTATCCCATAGTGTGAGCCCTGCATTTGCTGCGCATCCCACGGCGTCAGGCACCATAACTTATGAAACTTATTCCCGGACGCAGAAGCGCCGAAGCCCTCTCCGATCGCCGGATGCCGCGACAGGGCGTCGGATAATAAGTTGCAAAAGTTAACGTCTGACCCCGCGGAGGTCTACCAGTATTTCTCGACGTGGATCTGACCGGCTTCCCGACGCGAGTGCTCCTTGAAGCCCTCCGCCCCGAGGAAGGAGAACGCCGACTGGATCATCATCGGGTTTCCGCAGAGGAAGACGTGCGTGTTCCCCGGCGCCGGCCTCTGCTTCCACGCCTTCTCGAGCGCGCCGCTCTTCCAGGCGTCCTCGACGAAGCCGGTCGCCCCGCTCCACGACATGTGCTCCTCGGAGGGCTGGCTGATGACGGGCAGGTACGCGAGCTTGTGCGTCATGCGCTCCATGGTCTCGAGCTCGGAGCGGTAGCCCAGGTCCCAGGAGTGCTTGGCGCCGTGGATGACCGCGTAGTGGCGGTCGAAGCCCTTGGTCAGCACGAGGGTGCGGATCATGGACATGTAGGGGGCCAGACCCGTGCCGGTCGCGATGAGCACGACGTTGGCGTCGGCGGGGACCTCCTCCAAGGTCATGAGGCCGGTGAACTTCTTGCCGAGCCAGACCTTGTCGCCGATGTTGAGCGCGTAGAGTCGCGGGGTGAGCGCGCCCGAGCGGACCATGGCGACGTAGAACTCGGCGTACTCCCGTGTCGGGGAGGGGGAGGCGACGGAGTAGGCGCGGCGGATGAGCTTGTCGGGGTCGGGGACGGGGTCCTCGGCGTCGGAGAACGGCGCGCGCGGCGCCGAACCCGGCAGGCCGAGCACCGTGTACTGGCCCGGCTTGAACTCGGGGAGTTCCCAGCCCACGGGGGCGACGCGGAGCACGAAGTTGCCCGGCGCGAACTCCTGCTTCCCGACGACTTTGGCGTTCAGTTCTTCCGTCATTTCGATGACCTCATCCAGACGAATCCGCGCGGACCGAGCTCCAGCGTCCGCGTCGGCACGGTGCGTCCCGTCGAAAGGTCCACGGCATGTCCCGGCAGGCGGCCGCGCAGACGGACGCGGACGCGGCGGCCGGAGAGATTGGCGGCGACGAGGATCCGCTCGCCGGGCAGCTCGCGCGCGAAGGCGAGGACGCCCTCGTCCCCTGCGTCGAGGAAGCGGCAGGCCCCGCGCGCCAGGGCCGGATGCGCGCGGCGCAGGGAGAGCAGGCGCGAGACCGAGCGCAGCAGCGAGCGCGGGTCCGCCGCCTGGCGCTTCGCGGCGCGCCAGTCCATCGGCGTGCGCTGGCTGAAGCGGTCGGGAAGGGAGGCGTCGCCCTCCATGCCGAGCTCGTCGCCGTAGTAGAGCACCGGGGTCCCGGGCAGGGAGAGCAGGAGCGCGTGGGCGAGGAGCGGCCCCTGGCCGCGCCCGAGCAGGTCCGCGAGGCGGCGGACGATGTGCCCGTGCAGGCGCTGTCCCGGCTCGGGCGCATAGCGCGCGAGCATCCGGGCGCGCTCCGCCGGCGCGAGGAGACCGAGGGCGAGCTCGTCGTGGTTGCGCAGGAAGACCCCCCAGCGGCAGCCCGGTGCGAGGCGGGGGGAGGCCTCGACGCAGCGGCGCAGGCCGCGGGCGTCGCCGTCGGCGAGGGCGAGATAGAGCCGTGCGGTCCGCTCGAAGTCGAAGGCCATGTGGCACTCGCGGCCGCCGGCCATGTAGGAAGCGACCGTTCGCGCGGGGCCCGAGGCCTCGGCGAGGAGCACGGTCCCCGGCCACTTCCGGTCCACGTGCCGCCGCAGCGCGCGCAGGACGGCATGCGTCTCCGGCAGCCCGCGGCACTCGGTGCCCTCGCGCTCGCAGAGATAGGGGACGGCGTCCAGACGGAAGCCGTCGACGCCGAGCGCGAGCCAGAAGTCGGCGACGGAGAGCATCGCGCGGAGCACCTGCGGGTTCGCGTAGTTCAGGTCGGGCTGGGAGGCATAGAAGCGGTGCCAGTAGAAGGCGCCCGCGCGCGCGTCCCAGGTCCAGTTGGAGGGCTCGGAATCCTTGAAGATGACCGGGGCCTTCCGGTAGCGGTCCTTCGTCGGGCTCCAGACGAACCAGTCCCGGCGCGGCGAGCCGGGGCGGCGCGCGTCCTCGAACCAGGGATGCCGGTCGGAGACGTGGTTGAGGACGAGGTCGAGCAGGACCTTCAGACCGCGCCGGTGCGCCTCGCGCAGGAAGGCCTTGAAGTCCTCGAGCGTTCCGTGGTCGGGGTGGACCGCGAAGAAGTCGGAGACGTCGTAGCCGTCGTCCTTCAAAGGAGAGGGGTGGATGGGGGTCAGCCAGAGCGCGTCGACGCCGAGGCGCTCGAGGTACGGGAGGGCGCGGCGCAGGCCGGCGAAGTCGCCGACGCCGCCGCCGCTGCCGTCGGCGAAAGAGCGGACGCGGAGCTCGTAGAAGACGGCGTCTTCGTACCAGGGGCGGCGGGGCATCATCGTCGAATCGGAAGCCTCAAGCCCCGCCCCCTCACCCCCGCGCCCCCTCTCCCGCCACGCCGGGAGAGGGGCACAAGGGGTGAGGGGGGGGCTCCGGCCCCCCTCAGCTGGCGGCCATGAACGGATAGGGGACGGAGGTCGGAGGGACGAAGGTCTCCTTGATGGTCCGCGCCGAGGTCCAGCGCACGAGGTTGAGGAAGCTGCCCGCCTTGTCGTTGGTGCCCGAGGAGCGCGCGCCGCCGAAGGGCTGCTGGTTGACCACCGCACCGGTCGGCTTGTCGTTGAGGTAGAAGTTGCCGGCCGCGTTGCTCAACAGGTCCGTCGCCCGTGAGAGCGCCGCGCGCTCCTGCGCGAACACCGCGCCGGTGAGGGCGTAGGGCGAGGTGCGGTCGCAGAGGCGCAGGGTCTCGTCGTACTTCTTCTCGGGGTAGACATAGACGGTGAGGACGGGCCCGAAGATCTCCTCGCACATCGTCTTGAAGTCCGGCTTGGCCGCGAGGATGACCGTGGGCTCGATGAAGTAGCCCTTCGAGGCGTCGGACTTGCCGCCGAAGAGGATGCGTCCGCCCTTGGAGGGCTTGGCCTCGGCGATGTAGCCCGTGATGCTCTCGAAGGCCCGCTTGTCGATGACGGCGTTGACGAAGTTCTGGAAGTCCTCGACGCCGCCCATCTTGAGCGCCTCGAGCTCCTCGCCGACGCGCTTGCGGAGCTTGGGCCAGAGGTTGTCCGGGACGTAGGCGCGCGAGGCGGCCGAGCACTTCTGCCCCTGGTACTCGAAGGCTCCGCGCACGAGCGCGACCGCGAGGGCGTCGACGTCGGCGGAGCGGTGGGCGACGACGAAGTCCTTGCCGCCCGTCTCGCCGACGAGGCGCGGGTAGGTCCGGTAATTGGCGATGTTGCGGCCCACGGTCCCCCACATGGAGTTGAAGACCGGGGTGGAGCCGGTGAAGTGGATGCCGGCGAAGTCCGGGTGGTTGAGCACGAGCTCGCTGATCTCGGCGGAGGAGCCGGTGACGAGATTGATGACTCCGTCGGGCAGGCCCGCCGCCTTGAGTATCTGCAGGATGTAGTGGGCCGTGTAGACGGTGCTCGCCGCCGGCTTCCAGAGCACGGTGTTGCCCATGAGGGCCGGGGCGGTCGGCAGGTTGCCCGCGATGGAGGTGAAGTTGAAAGGCGTGACGGCGTAGATGAATCCTTCGAGCGCCCGGTACTCCACCCGGTTCCAGGTCCCCTTCGGAGAGAAAGGCTGGTTCGCGTAGATCTGCTCGGCGAAGTTCGGGTTGAAGCGCCAGAAGTCGATGAGCTCGCAGGCGCTGTCGATCTCGGCTTGGAAGGCGTTCTTCGACTGGCAGAGCATCGTGGCGGCGTTGAGCGTCGAGCGCCACGGCCCGGCGAGCAGGTCGGCGGCCTTCAGGAAGATCGCGGCGCGCTCGTTCCACGGGGTGGCGGCCCAGGAGCGGCGGGCCTTCACGGCGGCGTCGATGGCGGCCTTGATCTCCTTCTTCCCGCCCATGTGGTAGCGGCCGATGAGCTTGGCGTGGTCGTGCGGCGGCCGGCAGTCGCCGAGCTTGCCCGTGCGGACCGGCTTGCCGCCGATCTCCATGGGGATCTCGATCTGGGCCGCGGACATCTCCTTAAGCTTGGCCTTCAGCTCGGAGCGCTCGGGACTGCCGGGCGCGTAGCCGAGGATGGGTTCGTTGGCGACGGGGGGGATTCGGACGAGGGAGTTCATGGTCGTTCCTCCGGATATGAGTTCGAGACCGGGCGCTATTCTACCTGATTTGCGGCTTCCCGGAACGGAGCGGAAACGGGCCCCTCGACGCCGTCGGTTCCGGGAGGCGGGATTCCCGGAACTAACCCGTATTGACCGCGCTCAATGTCCTGAATCAACCGCGCCCATCAAGACCTTTCCTTGACTCCCCGCAAGGCGGCGGGGAAGCGGCGCGGATATACTGTTTTTGCCGTTCTGGAGATACCCGACATGAACCATCAGCGCTCGCTCATCAAGAAGCTCATCGCCGCAGCCCTTTTCGCCGCAGCGACGCCCGCCGCCGCCCAGGTCATCGTCCCCGTCATCCCCAACAACATCCCCATCGTCCCGCCGGTCTGGCTCCCCGGAGCCCAAGTCCCCTATATCCCGCAGCCCATCAAGAACCCGCTCCCGACCGGCCCCATCACCTTCCAGACCGTCACGCTTCCCTCCATCGCCGCCGCCCCCAAGCTCGCCGTGAAGCACACGGCCGCCGTCGCGAACATCGCCCCGGCCATCGCCGCCCGCATCGAGCTTCCCTCGCCCCTCCGCCAGGCCCGCGAGAAGGGCCTCCCGGTCGACGCGATGCTCCTCACCCAGGTCTTCGACGGCGTGAAAGCCGAGACCTCGGCCTCCCAGAGCCCGGTCGACCCCTACGACAACCCCGAGCTCGAGCGCGCCCCCGAAAGGCCTTTCTACAACGAAAGCGATCGTCGCGTCACCGTCCCCGAGTGGGAGCTGGAGCAGGACCTCGGGATTCGGTAGAACCCACTCATACTCACCCTTACCCCCCGACCCCCTCTCCCTGACAGGGAGAGGGGGCCTTCTTTTGTGCGCTCGGGGTCCTGCCCCAAGGCATCCTCCCGTCGCCTGCGCTCCTCAGACGGCGACAGACATTGCGGTGCTCGGCGACGGGCCCCTCCTTGGGTCACCCCGAGCGCCCGAAAATGGGGGGAATGATTTCTATTTCCAGTCGGCGGGCCGCATCCCCTTACGCGGCGGGAATCCGGCACGGATTCCCGTTAACATCTTCGTAACAGGCGCGAAACATCCCCTTAACGCCCAGGGTCCATGATATCGATGAGGACATGGACATGACCACCCGGCGCAAAGCGCACACGGAATGGGAAGACCTCGTCGAGAGGCCCGGCCCGGCGCCTGCCGCCGCTCCCGCTCCCATCGTCCCCATCGGCCCGGCGGCGGAGGACCCCGAGCAGCGCCTCGCGTCCTATATGACCCACGAGCTTCGCGCGCCCCTGACCTCCATCCGCTCCGCCCTGGCCCTCCTGCAGTCCCAGCTCGAGGACCGCATGGGCGGCGACGAGCGCCAGATCCTCGCGCTGGCCCTGCGGAACTCCGAACGCCTCAACGGACTCATCAGCGACATCCTCGATTTCGAGAAGCTCCGTGCAGGGAAGCTCCGCATGGACTGCACTCCCGTGCACCCCGAGCAGCTCATCGCCGAGGCCGCCGACAGCCTCCGCGCCTGGGCGGTCTCGAAGGGCGTGCGCCTGGTCTGCACCTCCTCCGAGGAGCCCCTGCCCCGCGTGCACGCCGACCGGCACCGCACGGTGCAGGTCCTCATCAACCTCCTCTCCAACGCCATCAAGTTCACCCCGGCCGGCGGCCGCGTCGAGATCGTCGCCGTGCTCGGCCGCCACGAGCATCTGGGGACCGTGCTCTTCAAGGTGAAGGACACCGGCCCCGGCGTCCCGCAGAAGGACCTCGAGCGCATCTTCCGCTGCTTCGAGCAGTCGGCGTTGGGCGTGAAGACCTCGGAGGGCACCGGCCTCGGCCTCACCCTCGCGAAGATGATGATCGAGGGGCAGGGCGGCCAGATCTGGGCGGAGAGCTGGAAGGGGCTCGGAGCGACCTTCCTCTTCACGCTGCCCGTCGTCCTCAGCGACGTCGCGCGGCCCGTCATCGCCTACCCGAAGCGGGTCGAGTATCACGGCCTCCTCGTCAACCTCTTCAAGCGCCTGAACACCGTCGTCGCCGCCCTTTTCGCGTAAAAACGCGGCGCCTCCATCGAGTCCTGGTGAGAGGCGCCGCGTTTTTACGCGAAGAATGTTCCCGGACACGATAACGGATTCCCCACTGGGGAATCCGTTATAATACGCGGCCCATGAACGACAAGAAGAAGCTCGTCTTCGCCGCCTTCGCCGTCATCCTCGCCTCCGCGTTCTTCGACAACATCCGCGGCCCCCTGCTCCCGCTCTTCGCGCGCGGCTACGGCCTGAACTACTCGCAGGCCTCGGCCTTCTTCTGGGGCTCGAGCCTGACCTCGGTGCTCATCGGCCTGGGCTCGGTCTACCTCCTCGCGCGCTTCTCCGAGCGCGCCTACCTGCGCCTCTGCCTCCTCGGCATGGGACTGGCCGTGCTCGCCGCCGGCATCCCGACCTACCCCGCGCTCGTCGTCTCCGGCCTGCTCTGGGGCGCCAACAACGGCATCGGCATGGCCTCCAACCTCGTCCTCATGCGCGGCACCGACGACCGCAACCGCACGCGCCTCATGAGCGCGCTCCACCTTTTCTACACCCTGGGCGCGGCGCTGCCCCCGGCCTACGTCGCGGCGACCGCCGGGCGCTGGGCGCCCAACCTCGTGGTCCTCCCCGTCCTCCTCCTCGTGCTCGGGCTCGTCCTCGTCACCGCCGCGCTGCCCGCCGACGGGGCTCACGCGGAGCCGGCCCCGCGCATGCCCTGGAGCGCGATGCTGCGCGGCCGCCCGCTGGCGAGCGTCCTCGTCATCGCCGTCTACGTGCTCGGCGAGGTACTGACCTCGATGTGGCTGGTCACCTATCTCAGCGGCCGCGGCGGGCTCAGCGTCGCCGACGCGAGCACGCGCATGCAGGTCTGCTTCCTCTGGATGTCGGCCAGCCGCCTCCTCGGCGCCTTCGCCCTGCCGCACGGCTCGGAGCGCTGGCTGCCCGCGCCGCTCATGCTCGGCGCCGTCGCGGGGAGCGCTCTGGGCATGAGCGGCCGCGTCGAAGGCTTCTACCTCGCCTACTTCTGCTTCGGGCCGATCTTCCCGCTGCTCGGCTCGCGCCTCGCCCAGGAGCACAAACAGTATTTCCCGAGCCTTCTGAGCTTCGCCTACGCCGCGATGACGGTGCTCCTCGCCGTCGGGCACCTCCTCATCGGGGCGGTGAGCGACCGCTTCTCGCTGCAGACCGCCTTCCGCCTGCCGGGACTCTGCCTCCTTGCGGCGGTCGGCCTGCTCGCCTGGCACGCGCGCGCGGAGCCCGCCCGCGAGTGACGCTCTCCCCCGAGCGCTTCGCCGCCCTCTCCGCGCTCGTCTTCGTCGCCGGCGTCGTCGACTCGCTCGCGGGCGGCGGGGGACTGATCACGCTGCCCGCCTACCTTGCCGTCGGTCTCCCGCCCGGACTCCTGCTCGGCACCAACAAGCTCGCCTCGACGCTCGGCACGACGGTCTCCGTGGCGCGCTACGCGCGCGGCCTGCGCCTGCCCCTGCGCCCCATGCTGCCCGCGGCGGCCGCCGCGATGCTCGGGGCCTGGTTCGGGGCGCGGCTGGCCGCGCGCCTCTCGCCGCAATGGATCCGGCCCCTTCTGCTCCTGGCGCTCCCCGCCGTGGCCTGGGCGGTGCTCTCGGAGCACCGCTTCAAGGAGGACGACTCCGGCCGCGGGACGGCTCCCCGCGTCCTCTCGGCGCGCACGGCGGCCGTCGCCCTGCCGGTGGGCGCCTATGACGGTTTCTTCGGCCCGGGGACGGGGACCTTCCTGGCGCTGGCCTTCAGCCGCTTCTGCCGCTTCAGCCTGCTGCGTGCGACGGCCTGGGCGAAGGCCGTCAACCTCGTATCCAACGCGGCGGCCCTGGCCGCCTTCCTGGCCGCCGGGACGGTCGACCTGCGCGTCGGCCTCGCGATGGGGCTCGTGAGCGTCGCCGGCCACTGGGTGGGCTCGCACCTCGGCCTGCGCCGGGGCGCCGCGGCCATCCGCCCCGTCATCGCGCTCGTCTGCGCCGGCCTGTTCCTGAAGCTCCTCTTCGATACCTTTAAAGTATAATGACCCCCTCGTGAACAAAGAGAAGCTCAAAGCGGGGGCGCTCTTCGTCTGGGACGAGCTCAATCGCGTCCACCCCTGGCTCGGGCGCTTCGTCCTCTACTCCCTGCTCGCGCTCCTCGTCTTCGCCGGGCACAAGCAGTACCAGCGCCTGCGCGAAGCCACCTCCATCGAACACGACGCCGACGGCGTGCAGACCTACGCCGGGGACCTCGGCGGCCGGAACCTCGAGGTCCGCCTCCGCGAGACCGGCGCCTCCCGCAAGGACGTCAACGGGCTGCTCAAGGCCATCGCCAAGTACGGCGGGCAGAGCCGCGCCTACCCCGGCGACGGCTACGAGATCACCCTCTCCACCGGCGACGAGTTCCTGCACCTGACGATCCTGCGCGGGCTCAAGCGCATCGTCGTGCTCCCCAAGGGCGACGGGTTCGAGGCCAAGGTCTTCGACGTGCCGATCATCCAGACCCGCAGGGACGCGCGGGGCGGCGTCCGGAGCAACCTCTGGCTGTCCATGCAGAGCGCGGGCGTGCCGCCGACCATCATCCAGGAGTTCGCCGACATCTTCCAGTGGCAGGTGGACTTCCTCACCGAGACCCACGACGGAGACCGCTTCGCCGTCGCCTGGGTCGAGAAGCACAGCCCGGACGGGCGCAGCTGGGGCCGCACGGTCGAGGCCGGGGTCTACGACGGACGCGCCGCCGGCCGCAACGTCGGCGTCCTCTTCAACGACGGCTACTACGACGAGAAGGGGAAGTCCCTGCAGAGCATGTTCCTCAAGGCGCCGCTCAGCTACCGCCGCATCTCCTCGTACTTCTCCTCCTCGCGCTATCACCCCATCCTGCGCTACCGCCGGCCGCACAACGGGACCGACTACGCGGCACCTTACGGCACGCCGGTCTCGACCATCGGCAACGGCGTCGTGACGAGGTCGGGCTACCGGGGGGGACTCGGCAACGCCGTCGAGATCCGCCACGCCTCCGGCTACCTGACGATCTACGGGCATATGAAGGGCTTCGCCAAGGGGATCTTCCCCGGCGCCCACGTCCGCCAGGGGCAGGTCATCGGCTACGTGGGCTCGACCGGCATCTCCTCGGGCCCCCACCTGCACTTCCAGATCTCGAAGGGGGGGCAGTGGCTCGATTTCCTGCGCATCAAGACTCCGCGCGACCGCTCCGTGCCCGCCGCGAAGGCCCCCGAGTTCAACGCCCTGAGAGACCGCTACCTCCAGCTCTTCGGAGCGCTGCCTCCCGGAGCCCCGCCGCCGTCCCCAGCGGCGAAGTCGAAGACCTGAGACCCTTATTTTTCTCAGCCGTCCCAGTCCATATTTTGCTGATAAGTGCTTGTCGCGGGTTGTCCCGCGTGCTATAATCAAAAAGGCGCTTATCATGAAGTTGGCTGTCCACGGCTCGAAGCACTGACCGCACCGCCCACCCGGCGGAGCGGTCTTTTCGTCCCGGGGAGTCCGCAGGCCGAGCTTCAAATCAACGCGCAACAGGAAGGATGTACAGATGAAAGGAACGGTGAAGTGGTTCAACGATCAGAAGGGCTTCGGGTTCATCACGCCGGAGGACGGCTCCGCCGACGTGTTCGTCCACCACAGCGCGATCACGATGCAGGGCTTCCGCACGCTCGCCGAGAACCAGAAGGTCGAGTACGACATGACGACCTCTGAGAAGGGTCCGCGCGCGGCGAACGTCCGCTCCGCCTGATCGGTCGGACGGAACCACACGGAGGGGCCCGCCTGCGCGGGCCCCTCTCCTTTTGATACCATCGCTCGCGTGAAGCTCTCCCAGGAACGCTTCGACCTGCTCGCCGAGGAGGCCTTCGACGAGCTCCCCAGGGAGGTGCGGGACCTCCTCTACAACATCGAGATCGAGGTCCGTCCGCGCCCCGGCGAAGAAGCGGGGGAGTGGGCGGGCGACGAGGAGCTCATGGGCCTGCACGTCGGCCCGACGCGCGCCGAGATGATCGGCCCCTTCGCGGAAGCCGAGGAGCCCGCGCAGATCTTCATCTACCAGCGCAACCTCGAGGACTCCTGCGAGGACATGGCCGAGCTCAAGAAGGAGCTCCGACTCACGCTGAAGCACGAGATCGCCCACCACTTCGGGATGACCGACGAGGAACTCGAAGAGAAGTGGCCTGAAGGCGCTTGACCCCTCACCCCGGAGAACACGAATGACGCCCCGCATCGCCGTCCTGTCCGCCCTCCTGCTCCTGCCCTTCGCCGCCCGCGCCGGGGAGCCCTCCCCGTCGGCGGCTGAAGAGCTCACGAACACCCTCCTCAAGAAAGGCGCGCTCAGCCAGGAGGAGGCGCGCCCTCTGCTCGACCTCTTCGCGAAGGAGCGCCAGGCGCCGAAGGCGCAGTTCACGCTGATGCCGGGCGCGACCCTGAAGATCAACGGCTTCGGCCTCTTCCGCTACACCTTCGCTCAGGCGCAGGAGCCGTCCACGGACACCAACGCCTTCGCCGTCAAAGCCGCGCGGCTGAAGTTCTCGGGCGACCTCCCGAAGGACTTCAAGTACTCGCTCCTCCTCGACTTCGCGCGCACCAACGGCGCGAGCACGCAGCAGAACAGCGCGCTCTACGACTACCTGCTGACCTGGGCGCCGGACCCGGCTTTCAACCTCACCGCCGGCCAGTTCCTCATCCCGACCGGCGCCGAGACCCTCACCCCGACCGACCAGCTCGACTTCGCCAGCCGCTACAACGGCCAGGACAGGATCCTCAACCCCTCGGGGCGCGACGCCGGCGTCCAGGCGAGCGGGAAGGTCCTCGGCCAGCGGCTCTACTACGCGCTGGGCGTCTTCAACGGCTCCGGCCCCAACACGACCTCCAACGACAACGGCGACCTCCTCTACGCAGGCCGCACCCAGTGGACCTCCAAGGGGGACTTCTACGGTCTTCCGTCGTCCCTCGTCGCGGGCGTCAACGGGTTCTGGAAGAGGACGAAGAGCGACCCCAGCACGCTCAAGTCGAGCGACCTCTCCGGCCGGACCTTCAACGACCCCTACAACCGCTACGTCTACGGGGCGGACCTGGCCCTGAAGGCCGGCCCGGCGTCGCTCAAAGGCGAGTACCTGAGCGCCTACCTCAAGGGCCGCCACTGGGACCCGGTCGTGCACGCGCACGGCTGGCACGTCACCGGAGCCTGGCGCTTCTGCGAGCAGTTCGAGGGCCTCGTGCGCTGGCAGGGCTACGACCCGGACGACTCCCTCACCAACAACCTCGACTCGGAGTGGCAGACCTACGGCGCGAACTGGTTCATCAACGGCCAGAACGCCCGGCTCACCGCCAACTACACGGTGAAGAACGAGAAAGCCTCCCGCGTCAAGAATGATGAGTTCGTCCTGCAGCTCCAGGTTGGGTTCTGATGCAGCCGAAGAAGTTCGTCCGCGGGAAGCACCAGTACACCCAGTGGGGAAAGTCCACGGAGGTCCGCACCATGACCGAACAGAAGAACCCTCAGCAGCCCGAAGGCGTCCAGCTCCAGGTCGAGGCCGACGACGCGACCGCGCAGGGCATGTACGCCAACCTGGCCGGGATCACGCACACCGAGACGGAGTTCGTGCTGGACTTCCTCTTCCTCCAGCCCGCCCAGCCCAAGGCCAAGCTGCGCTCGAGGATCATCTCGAGCCCCTTGCACACCAAGCGCCTCCTCGCGGCCCTGGCCGACAACGTCCGCAAGTTCGAGGCCCGCTTCGGCCCCATCCAGGAGAGCGCCGCTCCGCCCGCCCCCGGCCTCAAGCATTAGCAGGGAATCCCCGAACGGGGGATTCCCTGCTTTGCTTGCGTAAAACCTTCCTAAACCCGTCGGGAATCTCCGCAGGAGATTCCCGATTTGCGTCAGTAGCCGCTCGGCATGACCGGCACGAGCTTCCCGCGGACCTTCTTGAAGTCTCCCATGTTGTGCTTCACCCAGTCCGAGACGAGCTGGACCTTCCAGGCGCCGGGCGCGGTCTGGATGACGGCCTTCTCGATGCCGGCGTTGATGAGCATGCGCTTGCAGATGCGGCAGGGCTCGGCGCCGTCGATGACCTCGCCGGTGTCGGGGGTCACGCCCACGAGGTAGAGCGTCGCGCCCAGCATGTCGAAGCGCGGAGCGTGGATGATGGCGTTCTGCTCGGCGTGCACCGCGCGGCACCACTCGTAGTGCTCGCCGGCCTTCACGCCCAGCTTCACGCGGATGCAGGAGCCCACCTCGGTGCAGTTCGTCGTCTTGCGCGGGGCGCCGGCGTAGCCGGTCGCGACGATCTGGTCGTTGTTGACGATGACCGCCCCGTAGTGGCGGCGCAGGCAGGTGCTGCGCCGCGCCACCTCCTTGGCGATGTTGAGGTAGTACTCGGGCTTCGTGACGCGTGCGCCGGCCGTTCTCCTCTTCATCCGGGCAGGATCGTCGCCGCCGCGAGCAGCGCGATGAGGACGCCCAGCAGAGACTCTCCGGCGATGAAGCCCGAACTCACCGGGACCACGTACTCGTCGGCGAACTTGGCGTGCTTCTTCTCCAGGTAGAGGGTGATCAGCGCCCCGATGAACATCGAGAGCGAGTTGAAGAACGGGATCACCATCGAGAGGCCGATGCCGGTCGCCGAGGGGATGTACTTGCGGGCCTTCGGGAAGGCGAGCTCGAGCGCCGGGATGGCGATGCCGACGAGTCCTCCGAAGAGCAGGCCCCAGCGCGCGGTGGGGTGCAGCGCCCCGAAGCCGTCCTTGAGGAGGCGCGCGACGGCCGCCCAGACCTGCGCGGCCGGCGCCGGCCATTTGTCGCTGCCGAGGACGTCGACGGTCGGCACGAGGATGTAGAAGGCCGGCACCACGATGAGCGTGCCCGCGAAGACGCCCAGGAGCTGGGCGAGGAACTGCTTGCGCGGGTTGGCGCCGAGGAGGTAGCCGCTCTTGAGGCCGGTGAGGAGGTCGGCGGCCGTGCCGGCCCCGCCGGCGGTGACGCTGGCGGTCATCAGGTTCGTGACCATGTTGGAGGGGGCGAGCACTCCGAAGGTCAGCTGGGTGATCTTGCCCATCGCGCCGATCGGCGTCGTGTCCGTCTCGCCGGTCACGCGGCAGGCGACCACCGCGAGCAGGAAGGTCAGCGCGATGGCGACGAGGCTCATCCACCAGGTCGTGCCGAAGCAGGTGTTGAGGACGACCATGCAGCCCAGTCCCGAGACGAGGACGCCGCCGACGAACCAGGTGCCCGGGACCTCGATGGCCTCGAGCGGATCCACGACGTCGGACTTCTTCTTCGTGAAGGCCGCGGCGACGCCGCTGAAGACGCGGCCGATGGAGCGCCACTGCAGGGAGAAGGCGAAGAGCGCGGAGGTCACCATGAGCGAGGCGCCGGCCCAGGTGCTCCAGCGCACGATGGCGCGATAGCCCAGGTCCGCCCCGTCGGGACTGATCGGGATGGCCCCGACCTTGACCGCCCAGGGGGCGAGGATCCCGTAGTTGATGGTGGCGCCCAGGAGCAGCGACCAGGCGACCTTCCAGCCCATGATGGCGCCGGCCGCGATCATGATGGCGCTCATGTCGAACTGGATCGTCCACTTGGCCAGGGGGAAGCCGCCGAGCGTGAGCCCGCCGAAGGGGATGGAGGCGGGCATCTTCAGCCATTTCCCATCGCCGAGCGGGATGCCCGCGTCGCGCATCCAGGCGATGAGGCCGCCGCCGACCCCGGAGTAGGCGAGAGCGCGCGCCTTCAGCATGGCTTCGCCGCCCTTCGCGCAGAGGCTCTTGAGGGTCTCGGCGGTGGCGATGCCGGTCGGGAAGCGCAGCTGCTCGACGTTGATCATCTGGCGCTTCATGGGGATGGCCAGGAAGACCCCGAAGAGGGCGAGGAAGAAGGTCCAGGCGGCGAGCACGTGCCAGTTCATGTGCGCGCCGGTGATGAGCAGGTAGGCCGCGATGGCCGAGACCATCGTGCCTCCGGTCGAGTAGCCGGCCGAGGAGGCGGTGGTCTGCATGCAGTTGTTCTCGAGCAGGGTCGGCTCGGAGAAGGTCTTCGGGAAGGCGGTCGTCAGGGCCTTGTAGAAGGCGTAGCTCAGGATGCTCGCCGTGATGCTCACGCCCAGCCCCCAGCCGGTCTTGAGGCCGACATAGAGGTTCGAGAGGGACATGAAGCCGCCGATGATGGAACCGGTCACGACGGCCTTCAGGGTGAGCTGGGGGACGTCGCCCTGATAGACGGTCCGGAACCAGTGAAGCTCGATCTCCTCGGGCGTGCGGACCGCGTCGCGCTTGGACTTGTCGGATGGCTGAGCGTCCTCGAGATCGGGGAAGCCCTCGGAGTGCTCCTCGACGGTGTGCTTGTGCTGCTCGGGGGCGTGGCTGTGCGGGTCGCTCATGGCAGTCCTCTCATCGTCCGTAGAGTCCGATCACTCCGCCTTCTTGGGGATTATAGCCAAATGAAGACGTCTTTCCTCTTGCCGTTCTCATAGGGGTGCAATCCTACCCTAACTCCTCCCCCCGAGGGGGGAGGGAGAAGAGGAGTTGAGGAAACGGAACCCTATCCCAACAACTCCTCTAGCGCTCGAAAACACTCACTAGGGTTCTCCAGCATGGGGAAGTGGGCGCTGCGGGGGATGAAGCGCAGAGAGGCGCGGGAGAGGACTTCGGGCGACCAGCCGAGCGCCCGCCGGACCTCCTCCTCGTCGGAACTCGCGCGCATCCCGAAGACGCCCGCGAATGGGCCGCGGTACTCCGCGGCGAGGTCGGTGTAGTCGCGCAGGCGCAGGTCCTTGCGCAGGCGCGCGGAGTAGCGGGAGCCGTTGCGCAGGACCATCTCCACCAGCCGGCGATGGGTCGCAGAGGACCCGTCCTCGACCGAGAGGTTCTTGAAGAACGGGGAGATGCCGTGGGGGAAGCTCTCGACCAGGACGAGGCGCGGCCCGGGACGGCGGGCGCAGAACGCGGTCGCGACCAGGCCGCCCATGCTGTGACCGACGAGCGCCGCGGCACGCGCGAGCTCCGCGGAATGCGCCTCCTCGAGCCAGTCGGCGAACGCGCCGACCTCGTGGAAGTCCGGGGTGCGCTCGAGCGGCCAGTCGACGCGCACGCAGTCGAAGCGGTCCGAGAAGCGCGCGGCGGCACCTTCCCAGATCCAGCTCTCGCAGGCGAAGCCCGGAAGGAAGAGAACGACTTTCCTTTTGACGTTCATATGGGGGGACTATCTAACCTTAACTCCCTTCCCCGCGGAGTTCGTGCTATCAGATTCCATACTGCGCGCGATCCCGGCGCCGAAGGCGGCGGCGAAGGGCAGGGTGGGGGGGAGAATTCATTGGACCCCCCTCCCAGCCCCCTTCCCGCAGGAAGGGGAGTTAAGGAAACTGAGAATGTCTACGCGACTTTCACGTACTTAGCGGCCGGAGCACCACAGATAGGACACTTTAGCGGCGGCTTGCCGATCTCGAGGTGACCGCAGAACGGGCAGAGGTAGACCTCGCCGGCGGGCAGGTCCTTTCCGCCCTTCACGGCCGCGAGGGCCTGCGTGTAGAGGTCCGCGTGGACGGCCTCGGCCTCTACGGCGAACTTGAACATCGTCTTCGCCTTGTGGCCCTCCTGAACGGCGGTCGCGAGCATCGGAGGATACATGTCCTTGTACTCGTAGGTCTCGCCGGCCACGGCGGCCTGGAGGTTCTCCAGCGTGGACTTGATCCCGTCCATCGCCGCCAGATGACCATGGGCGTGGATGGTCTCAGCCTCGGCGGCGGCGCGGAAGAGCTTGGCGACCTGCGGGAAGCCGTCCTTCTCGGCCTTCTGCGCGAAGGCGAGGTACTTCCGGTTCGCCTGGCTCTCGCCGGCGAAAGCGGTCTTCAGGTTCTCAAGGGTCGTAGGCATGGGGGCATCCTCCTCAGTCATTCTACTCACCGACCTTTTCAATCTAACAAAAAGTCGAATGGTGGGCCTAGAGAGGAAGGAGCCCAAAAGAGGGCCCGCGTCGCCTTTCGGCGACGCGGGCTTTACCACAGGCCTTGCGGCCTTTGTCAGTACTAGATCTTCCTGACGTTGGCGGCGCGAGGACCCTTGTCGGACTGCTGGGTCTCGAACTCGACGGCCTGATTCTCAGCCAGGGTCTTGAACCCGTCACCCAGGATGGCCGAGTGGTGGACGAAAAGATCCTTGGATCCGTCGTCCGGCGTGATGAAGCCGAAGCCCTTCTGGTCGTTGAACCACTTCACTTTGCCCGTAGGCATGCTTTTTACTTATCCTCTTTAGTTAACGGCGTGCTCACATACTTCTTGTGGCAAGGGGAAGCAACTTCCCCTTACCGACATTATACCACAGGTCCCGGCGTTTTATACAAGCGTTCCCTTCGTTATTTTTTCGCCCCCGCTTTCGCCTTTTTGGGGCTGCCGGTCCGGGACTTCTCCACCCAGACCTCCATCAGGTGCAGCGTGGTCTCCAGGGCCTTGTGCATCCCGTCCAGGGAGGCCCACTCGGAACGGCTGTGGTAGTTCGCCCCGCCCGTGAAGACGTTGGGGGTGGGCAGACCCATGGCCGTCAGGCGAGAGCCGTCGGTGCCGCCGCGGATGGGCTTCCAATAAGGCTTCAGGCCGGCGCGTCCGACCGCCTCCCAGAGCGCGTCCACGACCCGGGGGTCCTTCTTGAGGCCCTCGTCCATGTTCCGGTACTGCTCCCGGAACTCGAGGGTCATCTTCGCCTGCGGGTAGAGCGGCTGGACCTCGGCGAGGATCTTCCTCAGGATGCGCTCCTGCTCGGCCAGGCCCGGAGTCTTGAAGTCGCGGAGGATGAACTTCACCGTGGTCTTCACGATGGTGCACTCCATCGCGTAGGGGTGGATGAAGGGCTCGTAGTCCTGGGTGGTCTCCGGACGCATGTGCCGGGGCATGCGGGAGACGAAGTCGCAGGCGACGCGCATCGAGTTGACCATGACGTCCTTGGCCATGCCGGGGTGGATGTCGCGGCCCTCCACGGTCAGCGTCGCGCCGTTGGCGCTGAAGGTCTCCTTGTTGAGCTCGCCGACGGCGTCGCCGTCGAGCGTGTAGGCGGCCTCCGCGCCGAAGGCCTTGAGGTCGAAGTGCTCCGTGCCGGCGCCGACCTCCTCGTCGGGGGTGAAGGCGATCTTCACGTCGCCGTGGAGGCGTTTGGGGTCCTTCAGCCAGCGCTCGACCGCGCTCATGATGATGGCGACCCCGGCCTTGTCGTCGGCGCCGAGGAGGGTCGTCCCGTCGGTGGTGATGACGGTCGTGCCCACGCAGTCCTTGAGCCCCGGGTTCTCGGAGGCCTTGATGACGATGCTCTTGTCGGCGGGGAGGACGATGTCTCCTCCCTCATAGGTGAAGACCTGCGGCTTCACCGGACCGCCGGGAGCCGCCTCGGAGGTGTCGACGTGCGCGAGCAGGCCGATGGGGGGGACCTTCCCGTACGCCGGGTCGTCCTTGGGGAGGTTGGAGGGGACGCTCGCCATGACGTAGCCGTGCCGGTCGAGGCGGACGTCCGCGAGCCCGAGTTCCTTGAGCTCGCGCTCGAGCAGACGCAGGAGGTCCCACTGCTTGGCGGTGCTCGGGTAGGTCTCCGAGCCCTCCTTGGACTGGGTGTCGATCTTCACGTAGCGCAGGAAGCGTTCCAGCAGGGCGTCGTTCTTCATGGGTTCTCCTCCTTCATGGGATCATCTTAGCAAGAAGGGCCGGGACCAGGCGCTCAAGCGGCCGGTAGTCGGCTTCCTCGTTGTAGGCCTGCACCGAGACCCGCAGGAGGAGCCGGCCGTCGAGGTGGAAGACGGGGACTTCGAAGCCGCGCCGGCGCAAAGCGAGCATGAGCGCGTCGGCCTGCGGCTGCCCCGCCTTCCCCGGAAGAGGAAGCGGGAGCGCCGCCATCGAGCCCAGACACGACGCCGGGGCGGGGAGCTCGACGCCCCAGGCCGCGGACAGTCGGCCGGCGACGCGCAGCGCGAGCGCGCGGTTGCGCCGGCGCAGGGCTGCGCCGCCGAGGGCCCGATGGAAGCGCAGGGCCGCGCCCACGGAGAGCCAGGCGCTCGGGTCGCGCGTGCCGCACCAGTCGAACTCGGCGGGGAAGCCCTCGCCGTAGCGATTGGAGATGACGGCGGGGTGCAGGCCCTCGCGACCCCGGCGCGAGGCCCAGAGGAAGGCGCAGCCCTTGGGAGCGCAGAGCCACTTATGGCAGTTGCCCGTGTACCAATCCGCGCCGACCGCGGGGACGTCGAGCTCGAGCATGCCCGGCGCGTGCGCGCCGTCGACGAGGAGGGGGACTCCGCGGCGGCGGCAGAGGGCGGCGAGCGCGCGGACCGGGAGCACGAGCGCGCTCGGAGAGGTCACGTGGTCGGCGACGACGAGGCGGACCCGGCCGGAGAACTCCCGAGCGAAGGCCGACACGACCTCGCGCTCGGAGCGCAGGGGGAAGGGGAGGCGGGCGACCCTCAGGCGCAGGCCGTGGCGAGCACAGAGGAAGAGGGCGGTGTTGCGCACGGCGGGATAGGCGTGATCACTGAGGAGCAGTTCGTCGCCCTTCCTCCACGGGAAGGAGCGCAGTACCGCGTTGACCCCGGCCGTGGCGTTCTCGACGAAAGCGAGGTCGTCGGCGCGGGCGCCGAGGAAGGCGGCGAGGGGGGCGGCGGCGCGGCGGAGCAGGACCGGAAGCTCGCGGCCGAGAAGGTCCATCGGCTCGCGCTCCATGCGCCGACGCCAGGCATCCTGCTCGGCGATGACGGGCCGGGGAGCCGCGCCGAAGGAGCCGTGGTTGAGGTAGCGCACGCGCGGGTCCAGCGTCCAGCGTCGGCGCAGGACCCGGCCGAAACGGCTCATTTTTTCTCGGCCGGCTTGGCGGGAGCGGCGGGAGCGCCCCCAGCGGCAGGCTTCGCGCCCGGCTTGCCGGCGTCGGGGGGAGGCGCGGGAGCGGCGAAGAGGGCCTTGAACTCGTCGAACTCGCCGGCGGGGTGCCAGTCGTCGCTGCTCGAAGAGCCCTCGAGCGCGACCTTCACCTCGAGGTTGAAGCCGGGGACGGCCTTCAGGCGCTGGGGCGTGAACGGGCCGAGCACCCTCTTGGTCTTCTTGTCGTAGACGTAGTAGCGCATAAGGAGGCGCTTGGATTATACGATTTTGCCGGAAAGCGGAACGGGCTATCGGAGCGCGATTTCGTATGATACCCGCATGGACAAGCCGACGCTCCTCAAGGCCGTCAACCCGCTCCTCGCGCTCTCCCTGCTCATCCAGGGGATGACCGGATACTTCCAGGAAGACGTCCGCGGGCTCAACCGCGTCCACGAACTCAACGCCGTGCTCCTCCTGCTGCTCGCGCTCGCGCATCTGGTCCTCAACTGGACCTGGGTGCGCGCGGCCTTCCTCCCGCGCCGGGCGCCGGGCGCCTGATGCGCGGACTCCCGCGCGCGGCCCTCGTCCTCCTCCTCGCCGCGCCGGCCGCGTCGCAATCCCCGTCGGACTATCTGCGCCTCGAGCCCGCCGCGCGCGCCGCGGCGCTCGAGAAGGCTGCGCCCGAGGACCTCGACGGGCTGTTCGAAGGGCTGCAGCGCCGCTATCGAGCTTCGCCTCCCGCCGGACGGACCGCGCTCTCGGAGGCCCTCCTCCAGACCGCCGCCGCCCGCATCCGGCGCATGCCGGGAGGGACCGCGCCCGCCGCCCTCGCCGCCAACGTCCTCCGCTTCATGGCCGAACACGTCCGTTTCAGCGACGACCGTCCCGATTCACCGCCGCGCGACCCTCACGAGTGGAACGGGACCCGGGTCGTCGGGGAGGGCGACTTCAACGGCTGCGTCGAGGCGGCGAAGGCCTTCCAGAAGCTCGTCGCCGCCGCCGCGCCGGAGCTCCCCGTCCGCTACGTGGGCGGGACGCTCAAAGGCCGGGACGGCGGACACGCCGTCGTCGAGGTCGCCCCGAAGGGCGGGACGCCCTTCCTCGTGGACACGGCGATGTTCCAAGCCGCCGCCCTCGCGCTCGACCCGCGCGCGGCCGCGGGCCCCGACGGGCAGACCCTCCAGGACGGCCGGGAGGACTACCATATCCGCCGGGAGGGCTCGAAGTTCGCGCTGACGCGCTTCGCCTACCGGCACCTCTTCCAGAACGACCGGAGGATCGGGACCCCGCTCGAGTTCGAGGATCTCGCGGGGGCGGACGCCTGGCTCCGGACGAACGCCGGCCCCATGAGCGCGGAACACCTGCGGGCGCTGGGCGTGTTCAAGAAGGAAGAGGACGGGAAGTTCCCGACCGGCGACGGCGGCTCCTACTTCATCTACCAGAAGGTCTCCGGGGACCCCTTCGATGGGACGGAGCGCGAGCGCCTGCGCTCCGAGGAAGGGCTCCTCGAGGAAGCGGTCAAGGGCGGACGGAAGGGATGAGGCTCTCCATCATCGTCCCCGCCTACAACGAGGAGAAGCTCCTCGGCGCCTGCCTCAAGAGCGTCCGGGAGGCCGTCGCCTTCCTCGGCGGCCGACTCGCGGGGGACGCCGGCCCGATGCGGGGACGCCCGAGCTTCGAGGCCGAGCTCATCGTCTGCGACAACAACTCCACCGACGCGACCGGCCGCATCGCCCGCGAGGGCGGCGCCGCGGTCGTCTTCGAGCCGGTGAACCTCATCTCGCGCTCGCGCGACACCGGCGCGGGCGCCGCGACCGGGGACTGGCTGCTCTTCATCGACGCGGACTCGCGGCTGTCGGCCGGGACGCTCGCGGCGGTGCTGGAGGCCGCGCGAAAAGGGAAGGTCGTCGGAGGAGGCTGCCTCATCGCCTTCGACCGCTGCCCCTGGTGGGGGGAGCTCCTCATCGAATCCTGGAACGCGCTCTCGCGCGCCTTCGACCTCGCCGCGGGCTCGCTCGTCTTCTGCCGCGCCGACGCCTTCCGCGCGGTGGGGGGCTTCCCCGCCGATATCGCCGCCGGGGAGGAGCTCGCGCTCTCGCGCGCGCTCAAGGCCTGGGGGAAGGCGCACGCGCTCGGCTTCACGGTCCTCACCGGGCACCGCCACGTCAGCTCGGGCCGGAAGTTCGCCCTCTACAGCCCGCGCGAGTTCTTCCAGGTCGGCCTCGCCATGTCCCTGCATCCGCGCCGGGCGATGCACGACCCCCGCATCGACCGCCTGCACTACGACGGGCGCAGATGACGTAGCCTCGCGCCCGTCATCTGCGTACCATGCCGCCGCATTGATAAGGCACCCGCCGCTCATGAGCGGCGGGCGAACCCCTACAAAGCTTCGGGCCGGGTCAGCGCATACCGCGCGAACCCGGCCCGCCCGATCCCATCTCGTCGGTAGACTTTCAGTCCCGCTTGAAGCCGCCGGGCTTGAAGGGTTTCTTCGTCCACTTCTTCTTGAAGCCGCCGGGCTTGTCGCCGAATTTCTTCGGGCCGCCGAAGGAAGGTTTGTCGCCGAACTTCTTCGGGCCGCGGAAGCCGGGCTTGTCGCCCCACTTCTTCGGGCCGCCGAAGCTCGGCTTGTCGCCCCACTTCTTCGGGCCGCTGAAGCCGGGCTTGTCGCCGAACTTCCTCGGGCCGCCGAAGCCGGGCTTGTCGCCGAACTTCTTCGGGCCGCGGAAGCCGGGCTTGTCGCCCCACTTCTTCGGACCGCCGAAGCCGCCCGGCTTGGAGCCCCACTCCTTCTTCTCGCCGAAAGCGGGCTTGCGCTCCCAGGGCTTCTTGCGGTCGAAGCCTCCCGGGCGCTTCTCCCAGCGCTTCGCGCCGAAGCCGCCCCGGTCCTCGCCGGAGGACGACGGCGTCGGCGGGTGCGCGCGGCGGTCCCGGCCGGAGCGGCGCTCGACGAAGCCGGGAGTCCCGGGGATGTTGTCGCCGGAGCCCGCGGCGCGGGGCGCGCGGGGAGCGGAGGAGGGGGCGGAAGGAGGGGCGTCGTCGGTGCGCTCCGCCTGAGGCCGGGCCTCGCTGAGGAAGATCTGGCGGCGCCCGAGGGTGGCGCCGTTGAGCTTCGTCATCGCCGTCTGCGCGTCTTCCTCGGTGGCCATCTCGACGAAGCCGAAGCCCTTCGAGCGGCCCGTGTGGCGGTCCATGATGAGCTTCACGTCGCTCACCTTGCCGCAGGTCGAGAAGAGCTGCTCGAGCTCTTCCTTGGTCGTCTCGTACGCGATGCCGCCGACGAAGATGTTCTTGGTCATGTGGCCTTCATTCTAGCAGTTAACACGGAGCTCCGCCGGAAGCGGGACGATGGTTTGTAGTAGAATCGATGAACGTCCCCGTAGCTCAATGGATAGAGCACCTGCCTTCTAAGCAGGTGATTCAGGTTCGATTCCTGACGGGGATACCCTTTGTCGGCGCCGGAGCCATTCGGCGGACTGCTAGTCCGCCAGGAAGGCTCCGGTGCCCGCGCTTCGGGGAGGAAGAGTCCTTCCGACGTAGCCCTCCGCGCGGCGCCTCCCCATGGAGGGGGCTCTGCCCCCTCCTCTGGCGCCTTCGGCCAACCCGACCCGTCGATGCTCGACGGTCGGGGGCCAGGAAGGCTGTCACCTCCCCCGAAAAGGATACTTTTAGGGATTAGGGTCGTCGGTGGACGGGGGGAGGGGGGGCTTCTCGGGCTCGTCCTTGGGCGTGAGGGAACGGCTCGCCCGCAGGGCCTGCAGCTCCGTGCGGAGCTTGTAGATCTCGTCGAGACGCTTGGTGTCCTGGCGGACCATCGTCTCCATCCAGGTCTGCTGGCTCTGGTCGTAGAGGATGCGCAGGGCGTTGAGCTCGGCCTGGAGCAGGGTGAACTTCTCGAGGAGCTCCTCCTTCTCGGCCGACCAGGCGGCCGCCGCCTCCTCGTCCTTGCCCGCGTCGCGGCCGCTCGCGGAAAGCATGCGCTGGCGCATCGCGCGCAGCTCGTCGCGCAGGAGCTGGGTCTCCTGCTCGGCGTGGCGGACCTCCTCGCGCCCGCGGGCCTTCTCGGCCAGCGCCTTGCGCAGGCCTTCTTCGGCCTCCTCGTGCTGGGCCTTGAGGACGGCGACGCTGCGCTCGGCGCGCGTCGCGGCGCGCTGAGCCATGTCGCGCTCGGAGGCGACCTTGCCCATGTCCTCGTGGGCGACCTGCAGCTGCTTGCGGAAATCGGCGATCGTGCGCTCGATGCGCTTGGCGGCCTCGCCGCTCCCGGCGCTGACGCGGGTCTCCTCGCGCTTGCGGTCCTCCTCGACCTGGGCCTTGAGCCGCGCGATCTCCCGCTTGTTGTCCTCGAGCTGGCGGCGCAGAGCCTCGGCTTCGGCGGCGGCCGGAACGACGCCGTCCGTGCGCGGCCGCGTGCGCTCATGCTCGAGCTCGCGGGAGAGACGCTCGCTCTCGATGAGCTGCTGGGCGCGAGCGGAGCGCTCTTCCTCGAGGGCCTGGGCGAAGCGCCGCGAGGCGGCCTCGGCGTCCTCGAGCCGCGCCTCGAGCGCGCCGGCGCGTTCGGCGAGCTCGCGTGAGCGCGCCTCGAGCGGGCCCTGCTCGCGGGCGCGGGCCTCGCGCTCCTCCTCGAGCTTGCGCGCCCACTCCTCCTCGAGGGCCTCGACGCGCTTGTTCCAGACGTCGGTGACGAGCTTGTCGCGCTCGGTGAACATCTCGAGGAGCTGGGCGTGCACCGGGTACATCCGCTCGCCGAAGGCGTCGTTGGCCTCCTGCACGAGCCCCCGGACACGCTCGCCGACGCCGACCATGTGCTTCTCGAGGTTCTCGAAGAGGAGGCGGAAGCCCGTCTCGGCGACGCGCAGCCGGCTGGAGTACTCCATCTCGAGCATCACGAGATGGGCGCGGAACTCGTCCTCCGTAGGCTGGGCTTTGAGGTATTTCTCGCGAAAGGACTCGACGTGCTCGTCGAAACGGGCCTTCGAGTCGCCCATGCGTCGGTTGAGCGACTCGAGCTCGCCGCGCAGCTTCTCGGGCGCCTCGCGCGCGGCCTCGACGAGCATGTCCTGCGCCTTGGCGAGGCTCGCGTGAGCGTCGCGCAGGTATTCGGCGCCCGCGGTGAGCACGGCGGGGGCGGAGGTCTTCGACGGCTCCGGCGTCTTCGACATCTAGAAGAGGAACACTCCGAGGGTCGCCAGGCCGCAGACCGCGGCCCAGAAGAGCCGGCCGGCGTCGTTGTCCCGGCGGCCGACGCGCAGGAAGTAGACGGAGAGCGCGGCGAGGATCAACCCGGCGAGCGCCTTGGCGAAGGCGTCGGGCGTCGGGTGGAAGACGAGGCGCGCGGCGGGAACGGCCTCCGGGGCGGGGAGGACGGGCGCGGCGAGGCGGACCGGGGCGGCGGAGGTCACTTCTCCTTCTTCTCCCTGCCGTCGGCCAGGCGCATCTTCTGCACCCAGGCGTCCCACGCGTCGTTGTCGCGGCCGAAGTCCTGGCCGGTGAGCATGCGCAGGGCCGTGAGGGCCATGTCGTGGTTCGACGCGTTGTGCAGGCGCAGGAGCCGCAGGATCTGCGTGCTCGCGTTCTTGACGACGAACTCCCTGTGCAGAGGATGATCGGCGAGCCCGATCATCACCGCGAGGGCGCGCGTGCGGTCGTCCACGCTGGGGTAGTCGAGCGCCTCGGAGATCTTCTCGACGGGCAGCGCGACGTCGCGCCGGTAGACCGCCATGTCGGAGTAGACGCGCATGGCGGCCTCGCGCACGCGGTCGTCCGGGTCCGTGAGGCCGAGGGAGACGGCGGCGTTGACCTGGGAGGGGTCGCGCAGGTAGGCCAGCAGATAGAGGGCCGAGGAGCGCTTCGCGGAGTCGGCGTCGCCGCGGAGCACGGCGATCAGCGCCTCCTTCTGGGCGGCGACCTCGGCGACGAAGCGGTCCTGAAGGGCCTTGAGCTCCCCGTTGGACGCGCCCCAGCTGCAATAGTAGGCGGGGCATTCGACGCGGTCGGCGCCGATCGCGCCGCTGCGCATGAGCTCCCAGCCGGCCTCGGTGTAGCGCGTCCAGGCGGCCAGGAGGCCCTCGGGGTCTGCGCCATGTCCCTTGGGCTCGGCGCGGAAGGGCAGTCGCCGCTCCTCATCCGCCTTCTCCACGACGTCGAAGACCGCGGTGACCTCGCCGACCGTGCTCGAGCTCACCTTCTGAAGGATCACTCGGACGAAGGCGCCCTCCTTGAGGAAGTCGGCCTCGAGCGCGGCCTTCGCCTCGGCCGCGGCCTTCCGGCCGGACTTGTTGCGCAGAGCGTCCTGGGCGAGCCATTTCTTCAGGCGCGCCTCGTAGAGACCGCGCAGCGCCGCCTCGTCATAACGGTTCGTGCCGTACGCCTCGACCCCGTCGAGGCGGGCCTCTTCGCGGGAGGCGTGCGCGCGGACGGGCGCGAGGATGGGGAGCAGAACGAGCAATGCCAAAATCTTCATGAGCGCATTTTAATAGAATACCGGCACCTTTTACCATGAATCCTTTCGTCATCCGCGGCGGCGAAGTCTCGCTCCTCACCGTCCCGCTCAAGAACCCCTTCGTGACCGCGCTCGGCTCGAAGACCGAGACCACCAACGCCGTCGTGACCCTGCGCCTGGCCGGCGGCGCGCGCGGGACCGGAGAGGCCTCGAGCTCCATCGTCATGAAGCACCAGTCGCCGGAGGCCCTCGCGCGGGAGCTCGCGCGCCTGCTGACGCGCCTGAAGGGACGCGACGTCAGCGCGCGGGAACCGCTCGCCGCCGAGATCTGGGCGCTCTCCGGAGAGATCCCCGCGGCCGCCTGCGCCTTCGAATGCGCGGCGCTCGACGCGCTCCTCAACGCGCTCGGCGTGCGCATGTCCGACTGGTTCGGGGGAGCGTTGGAATCCCTCGAGACCGACCTTACCCTCTCCGCCTGGCCGCCCGAGCCGACCCGCGACGCCGCCGACACGGCCCTGCGCGCGGGGTTCCGGACCCTCAAGATCAAGGTCGGGACGAAGGACAAGGCGCAGGACCTCGCGCGCGTCTGCGCGGCGGTCGCGGCGGCCCGCGCGCTCGGTCTGCGCCCCGGCATCATCCTCGACGGGAACCAGGGCTTCCGCGCCGAGGGGGCCCTGCGCTTCGCCGAGCGGGCCGCACGGGCGGGCGCCCGCGTCGTCCTTCTCGAGCAGCCCCTGCCCCGGGAAGACCTCCGGGGGATGGCGTGGCTCCAGAAGCGCTCGCCGGCGCCCGTCGCCGCCGACGAGAGCGTCCGCTCTCCGGAGGACGCCCTGCGCGTCATCGAAGCGCGCGCCGCCGGGGTCCTCAACATCAAGCTGGCGAAGACCGGGGTGCGCGGCGCGCTCGACATCGCCGCGCTCGCGCGCGCGGCCGGTCTCAAGCTCATGATCGGCTGCATGCAGGAGACCGCGCGCGGGCTCTCGCCGAGCGTCCACCTCGCCTGCGGGCTCGGCGCCTTCTCGTACTGCGACCTCGACTCCGACGCCCTCCTCGGACCCGGACAGCCGCGCGGGGAGTTCCGGCGCGAAGGGCCCCTCCTCCACCTCGAATGACCCGCCGCGCCGCGCTCCTGCACGCCGGGCTCTTCTACGCCGCCTTCGTCTGGGGCTCGACCTTCGTGATGGTGAAGGACGCGCTCTCCGGGGTCGACCCCTTCGCGCTCTGCGGCTGGCGCTTCCTGCTCGCCGCGGCCTGCCTGCTCCCGTTCCTGCTGCGCGGCGGGCGCTGGCGCCGACATCCGCGCGAGGGCGCCGTCCTCGCCTTCCTCCTCTCCATCCTCTACGGGGCGCAGACGCAGGGGCTGCTCTACACGAGCGCCGCCAACTCCGGCTTCATCACCGGCACCTTCATCCTCTTCGTGCCGGGCTTCATGTTCCTGCGCGACCGCCGCGTCCCCGGCGCCGGGGCCTGGGCCGCGGTCCTCCTCGCGCTCGTCGGCCTGCGCCTCGTCACGGGCGGACCCAGCGGGATCAACCCCGGAGACGCGCTCACCCTGCTGGCGGCCCTCGCCTACGCCGCGCACCTCTTCGCGATGGACCGCTGGGTGCGGGGGGAAGTCGACATGACCGCGCTGGCCTTCCAGCAGTTCTGGATGGCGGGCGCCGCCTGCATGCTCTTCGCGGCGTTCGCCGGACGCCCCTTCGGCGCCGCGCCGCGCAGCGCCGGTGCCATCGTCTTCCTCACGCTGGTGCCGACCCTCTCGGCCTACGCCGCACAGATGCTGGCCCAGCGCGAGATCGCGCCGCTCACCGTCTCGCTGGTCTTCGCCCTCGAGCCCGTCTTCGCCGCCCTCTTCGCCTGGACCTTGGGCGGCGAGCCCTTCCGGCCGCTCTCGGCGCTGGGAGGAGCGTTGATCGTTTCAGCGATCATAGTGGGAGAACTTTGGGGAAGAGAGTCCGCGAATCTCCCAGAGTCGGCTTCCTCACTGCCTCCCCCGTCGGGGGGAGGGCAGGGTGGGGGAGAACACTTCTTTCAACGTCACTGCTTCAAAACAAATGGAAGGACGAAGGTCCTCCCCTACCCCCGACCCTTCCCCGAAGGGGAAGGGAGACAATGAGGAAATGGAGAAAAATGGACACCCTTAGAGCCATCGCCGAACGCCACAGCACCCGCCTCTACCTGCCCAAGCCGGTGCCGCGGGCGACGCTCTCGAAGATCGTCGACGCCGGACGCCGGGCCGCCACGGCGCGCAACATCCAGCCCTGGGAGTTCGTCGTCGTGACCGGGGCCGGCCTGCGCGCGCGCATCGCGGACGTCACCGAGTACGGGAAGTTCATCCGCCGGGCGCCCGCCTGCGTCGCCGTGCTCACGGCGGCCGACGCGAAGTACTTCCTCGAGGACGGCAGCGCCGCGACCGAGAACATCCTCGTCGCCGCGGCCTCTCTCAAGGTCCAGTCCTGCTGGGTGGCCGGCGACAAGAAGCCCTATGCGCCCGAGATCGTCCGCCTCCTCGGCGCGGACCCGGCCCGCTACCGGCTGCTCTCGCTGATCGCGCTCGGCTACGCGGGAAAGGAAGGCCGGCGCGTGCCCAAGCGTCCTCTGGCGTCCGTCCTGCACTGGGAGAGGTTCGGGGGGAAGTAAGGACCCGACGTCAGCGGCCGGCGATGTCGAAGGAGCGGCCGTCGGCGCAGTAGACGGTCTCCCGCGCGCCCGCGGGACCGATCTCGACGCTGAGGTAGTGGTAGAACTGCCCCTGCAGACCCAGAGGGTAGAGCGGCGAGCCGCCGCCGCCGCTGAGGACGTAGCGGACCCCGTCGAGCTCCTGCACGCCGAAGGCATGGATGTGTCCGAAGTAGACGCGGTCCACGCGCCGGCGCGACATCATCTTCACGAACTCCACCGCCCCGTCCTTGAAGCCCCCGAGCGCGCGGCGTCGGCCGGCGAAGTCCGTCCAGGAGCCCAGCGCGGCGGGGGGCACGTGCGTGAAAACGACCTTGCGCCGCTCGGTGTCCAGCGCGCGGTCGAGCCAGAGGAGCTGCCCTTCGCTGAGCCGCCGAGCGCTCGTGTCGAGCACCACGAAGCGGACGGGGCCGCGGTCGAAGAACCAGTCGGTGGGGCCGAAGAGGGCCCCGTAGAGCGCGGTGTCCGAGCGCCCGTGCGGGAAGCGGCGGTCGTGGTTGCCGACGACGCTCAGGTAGGGCGTCGTCCCGCCGCAGGCCTCGAGCTCGCGGAAGAAGCGCAGGTAGTTGGGCACGCTGCCGCGACTGACCATGTCGCCGAGCTGCATGACGAAGTCCACCCCGCGCGTGTGGATGTCCTTGAGCTGGGAAGGGAACATCCCCTCGACCCCGAAGAGGGCCCGAGTGAACCAGAAGCGGCCGGGCTCCGCATCGCCGAGCACGGCGAAGCGGAAGCTCTCGTTCTCCCGGCGGGGCGAGGCGTCGAGGCGGTCGAGCTGGACGCGGGTGCGCCAGGGGGAGGCGCGGCGCATGAGCTCGGCCCAGTCCTCGCCGCGGCGCACGAAGCCGCGCAGGTCCTCGTAGGCCCAGCGCTCCAGCAGGGGTTGAGGCCGTTGTGCATGCAGCGCCTCACGGATCGCCCGGCCGCCCATCTCCCAACCGTCTGGATAGTTCAAGACGATAAAGTGTAAGCCCACGGCCGCCCCCTGTCAATGGGACCTGGAAGCGACTTCAGTCCTTATGGAAGCGGCGGTACTTGCGGGGAAGGAGGTCGGAGACGGGCAGGAGGTCGAGCGTCCCGTTCCCGGGGACGACCACCCGGGCGTCGGGGGCGAAGTCGGTGAGCATCTCGCGGCAGAGTCCGCAGGGAGAGACGACCGTGCCGTTGCGGTCCACGGTGACGATGACGTCCACGTCGGTGTCGCCCGCCGCGCTGGCCGCGACGCCGAGCGCGACCGCCTCGGCGCAGACGGCCACGCGCCCGACGTAGGCCTCGAGGTGTACCCCTGAGAAGACCCGCCCGGCGCGCGTGCGCAGCGCGCAGGCGAGATGGTGGTAGTTCTGGCGGAAGCGCGCGCGCACGAGGCGCCGAGCCTCGGCGACGAGCTCGCGGTCGCGCGCGGCGAGGCCGTCTTCGCGCTGCCGGGGCTTGCGGCGGGGAGGCATCCCTACCGGGAACCTTCGCGGCCGGCGATGAGGCCGGCCTTGATGGCCTTCACGACCGCTTCGGTGCGGTTCTTGACGTCGAACTTCTGGAAGAGGACGTTGAGGTGGTTCTTGACCGTCTTGACGTTGCAGCCCAGCTCCTCGGCGATCTCCTTGTTGCTCTTGCCCATCCCGAGCAGGGCGAGCACGCGCATCTGGGTGGGCGTCGCCGAGCCGAGCGGGGTCATCACCGACTGCATCCGCTGGAGCCGGGCGACCGCCTTCTCCATGACGGGCGGCGGCAGCATCGTACCGGCGTCGGCGAAGGCCTTGAGCGCCTTGACGAGCTCGGCGGGGGGGAGCTTCTTCGAAAGATAGCCGAAGGCTCCGGCCTGGACCGACTCCATGACGTGGAGGTCGTCGTTGTAGGCCGAGAGCATGAGCACGCGGATGCCGGGGAGCTTCTGGGTGATGGCGGCCGTCGCCTGGATGCCGCTCATCCCTCCTCCCATGCCGATGTCCATGAGGATGACGTCGGGCTTGAGCTCGGTGGCGACCTTGACCGCCTCGGCGCCGTCGCTCGCTTCGCCCACGACGAAGAAGCCCTTCTCCTGGGAGAGCATGTCCTTGATCACGTCGCGGAAGAGCGTCTCGTCGTCCGCGAGCATGACGCGCAGCCCCTTGGGACCCTTCTTCGATTTTGTGACTTTGGGCATGGCCCGCATTATAGCTCTCCGGAGCGGGAGTTGCTACACTCCCGGGACCCCCGTGCGCCCCCTCATCCTCGTCGTCGACGACAACACGCAGCTCCTCGAGGCCCTGGTCGACCGCCTCGAGGCGCAGGGCTGGCGCGTGAGCTCCTGCGCCGACGCCCGCCAGGCCGTGCTGCAGGCCGAAGCGCTGCGGCCGGCCCTCATCGTGACCGACATCATGATGCCCGGCTACGGGACCGGCCTCGATGCCTACCGCGCGCTGCGCGGGAGCGCCGAGCTGCCCAAGGACCTGCCCGTGATCTTCCTGACGGGCCTGCGCGCCGAAGAGATCCGCGCGGCCGTCCCGCTCGAGGACCCGCGCGTCCGCCTGCTTCACAAACCGGCCGCTTTCTCCGCCCTCCTCGCCGCGGTGCGCGAGCTCATCGGCGACCCGCCGAAGACGCCCTAGTCCTCCGACGGGAAATCCGCTATAATCCCCTTTCAGACGCATATCACGGAGGAGGAAATGAGCACCGCTACCATGGATTACAAGGTCAAGGACATCTCGCTCGCCGAGTTCGGAGAGAAGGAGATCGAGATCGCCCGCCACGAGATGCCGGGCCTGATGGCCCTGCGCGAGGAGTTCAAGGGCAAGAAGCCCCTCGCCGGCGCGCGCATCGGCGGCTCCCTCCACATGACCATCGAGACGGCCGTGCTCATGGAGACGCTGACCGAGCTCGGCGGCTCCGTCCGCTGGTCCTCCTGCAACATCTTCTCGACCCAGGACCACGCGGCGGCCGCCATGGCGAAGCGCGGCATCCCCGTCTTCGCCTGGAAAGGGGAGACCAACGAGGAGTACGACTGGTGCCTCGAGCAGACCCTGCGCTGGCCCGACGGCTCCTACCTCAACATGATCCTCGACGACGGCGGGGACCTCACGAACCTCGTGCACGACAAGCGCCCCGAACTGCTCAAGGACATCCACGGGATCACCGAGGAGACCACGACCGGCGTGCACCGCCTCTACCAGCGCGCCGCCAAGGGCAACCTGAAGTGCCCGGCCATCAACGTCAACGACTCCTGCACGAAGTCGAAGTTCGACAACCTCTACGGCTGCCGCGAGTCGCTCATCGACGGCATCAAGCGCGCCACCGACGTCATGATCGCGGGCAAGACCTGCGTGGTCGCCGGCTACGGCGACGTGGGCAAGGGCTGCTGCCAGGCCCTGCGCGGCATGGGCGCGCGCGTGCTCGTCACCGAGATCGACCCCATCAACGCTCTGCAGGCCTGCATGGAAGGCTACCAGGTCGTCACGATGGACGAGGCGGCCCCGACGGCCGACATCTTCGTCACGACGACCGGCTGCTGCGACATCATCACCCGCAAGCACCTCGACGCGATGAAGCACCAGGCCATCGTCTGCAACATCGGCCACTTCGACATCGAGATCGACGTCGCGGGTCTCGAGAACGACAAGAAGCTCAAGAAGCTCACCGTGAAGCCGCAGGTGGACCAGTACGAGTGGCCCGGCGGCAAGCGCGTCACCCTGCTCGCCGAGGGCCGGCTCGTGAACCTCGGCTGCGCCTCGGGCCACCCGAGCTTCGTGATGAGCAACTCCTTCACGAACCAGGTGCTCGCGCAGATCGAGCTCTGGGGGACCCGCGGCAAGGGCAAGTACCAGAACCAGGTCTACGTGCTGCCCAAGCTGCTCGACGAGAAGGTCGCCCGCCTCCACCTCGGCAAGCTCGGAGCGAAGCTCACGAAGCTCACCGAGAAGCAGGCCTCCTACCTCGGCATCCCGGTCGAAGGGCCTTTCAAGGCCGACAACTACCGGTATTGAGCCCGGGAGAGAAGACCCCCGCCCGCGGTCCGGGCGGGGGTTTTTCTTTCTACAATGCCGTCATGAACAAGCCCCTCCGCTTCCTCCTCGCCGCGGCGGTCCTCGCGCTCGCCGATCCCGCCGCCGCCGCTCCCCGGAGCTTCGAGGGCGAGTGGAGCACGAGCTACGGCGACATGACCCTGCACGAGTCCAGCGCGAGCGTGCGCGGGAGCTACACGATGGGAGGAGCCGCCTGCGCCATCGAAGGCCGCCGCGCCGCCGACGAGCTCATCTTCGCCTATCAGGAGCCCGACGCCTCCGGCCAGGGCCGCTTCCGGCTCTCCGCCGACGGGGAGTCCTTCGAGGGGGAACGGCTCCCCCGCGGCGGTTCCGCGTGGAACCCCTGGAAGGGCCGGCGCCGCGTCCGAGCCGGCGACGCCGTGGGATTCGAAGGCCTCTGGCAGACCGACTTCGGGCGCCTGCGCCTGAGCCGCTCGGGCGAGCGCGTCCTGGGCTACTACTCTTTCTCCGGAGGGTCGCTGGAAGGACGCGTGCGGGACGGGGCCCTGCGCTTCCGCTACAGCGACCAGAAGAAGGGAGAGGGGGAGTTCCGCCTCTCCGAGGACGGGAGCGCCCTTCGCGGACGCTGGCGCGCGGACGGCGCCGCGAAGTGGTCGGACTGGAACGGCACGCGCGTCGAACCGGCGGCCGGCCGCCGCTGGCTGGTGGTGCTCGAGTCCCGCTGGGAGTCGGACCTCTCCGAACGGGAGTACTCCTACGGCGACATGCTCAAGGTCTTCTTCACGCGCACGCCCGCCGTCCAGGTCCGCCATCGCTTCTACACCGACAAAGCCAGCCTGGCGAAGTGGGTGCGCGAGGCCTCCCTGCTGGCCGAGCCCGTCGTGCTCTACTTCTCAGCCCACGGCAGCGAAGAAGGCCTCCACACGGACTCCGGTCCCGCCGACGCCGACGCGCTGACCGAGCCGCTGCGCGTCGGGACGAACATCGAGCTCGTCCACTTCGGCGCCTGCGAGGTGATGAAGGGGAAGGTCCCCGCCGAGCTCCAGCGGAGACTCGCCTCCGGCCCACGCTTCCCGATCTCGGGCTTCGCGCAGACCGTCGACTGGGCGGCGAGCGCCGTCGCCGACTTCATGTACCTCGACCTCATCCTCTCGCGCGGGCTCCCGCCCGCGAAGGCCGCGGCCGAACTCGAGCGTCTCATGCCCTTCACGACGCGCACGAGCGCCGGCTCGTCCTACGACGGAGTCAGCTTCCGGCTCCTGGGACCTTAAAGCCCGAGGTCGCCGCGCAGGCGCAGGATCGCGAGTTCCTTGGCCTTCGCTTCGACGTCCACCGTGACGCGTCCGCGCAGCCAGCACTTCGGAAAGTCGCGCGGATCGATGTAGTCGGCGTGCGGCCGGGGGTCGCCCCCGCGCCAGCCCGCGCGCGGCGAGGAGATGTGGAAGTAGGGCTCGCGCCCTCCGGGGACCCGGTCGCCACCCCGGAGGACGGCGCGAGAGGAGCACGAACCGCGCGCGCGGCCGAGCCGCTTCCAGGTCGCCGCCGCGGCCCGGGTCGCCGCCGACACGCTCAGGCCGTCGGGCAGGCAGCGGTGATGATGAGCGTCGTAGACGAGCGGGACCCCGAGCTCACGGCAGAGGGGCAGCAGGTCTCTCGGTGTGTAGACGCGGTCATCGTTCTCGAGACTCAGCCGCCTCCGAACGCGAAGCGAAAGCCGACGGAACGAAGTCTTGAAGCGCGCGAGCGCGGCGGCCTTGCCGCCCTCGGCCCCGCCCCCATGGATGTTGATGACCTCCGCCCCGAAGAGCTCCGCCTGCAGACCCTGGAACTCGAGCTCCCGCAAAGAGGAGTCCACGACCTCCGGGCGCGCGGAGGAAAGGACCACGAACTGGTCGGGATGGAAGCTCAGGCGGATCCCCTGAGCCTTCGCGAGCGCGCGGACCTCCGCGGCCAGCGCGAGGATGCGCCGGCGGTCGGGGAGTTCCTCCAGCCGATAGCCGACCTCGGGGTGAGTGGCCCGCGGGAAGAGTCCGCTCTGGATGCGAAAGGCCCCGATCCCCAGACGGGTGACCGCCTCCACCGACGCCTTGAGACTTGCGACGTTGTTCAGGCAGAGCGCCGAAACGCGCGCGAGCCGCTCCTTACGGCGCAGCGGGCGCAGGGCCTTGGCCGTCGTCGTGCGGCAGCGGATGGGCTCCCTGAGGAAGAGGCAGCAGAGCCCGAGGCGAAGCACGCTCAGCGCCGGCGGCGGTCGCGCAGGAACTGCAGCATGCTCGCGTACGCCTTGCGCAGGGTCTCCTCGGGGGGGAGGTAGACGACGCGCAGGTGCCGCGTGCCGGGCTTCTCGCCGAAGCCGCTGCCGTGCACCGTGACGACGCCCGTGGCCTTCACGAGGTCCTTCACGAACTCCTCGTCGGGCCCGGCGATGTCGATCTTCGGGAAGGCGTAGAAGGCCGCCTCGGGCCGCACGCAGGAGATCCCCTCGGCGTTGAGCATCTGGCAGGTGAGGTCGCGGCGGCGGCGGAGCTTCTCGAGGGCCGGGCGCAGGTGCTCCTGGCGGCCCTTGAGGGCGGGGGCGATCGCGTGCTGCATGGGGTGGTTCGCGCACAGGCGCGCGCGCAGGAGCTTGTTGACCGCGGCGACGTAGTCCTTCAGGCGCGCGGCCTCGCCGCTGATGACGCCCCAGCCGATGCGCCAGCCCGGGGCGAGGTAGCCCTTCGAGAGCCCGTTGAAGGTGACGACCGGGGCCTCGGAGTCGAGCGAGGCGATGGAGATGTGCTTCTTGTCGTCGAGGATGAGCTTGTCGTAGATCTCGTCGGCGAAGACGAGCAGGTCCTTCTCGCGCGCGAGCGCGAGGATCCCGCGCAGGGTCTTCTCGGTGTAGACGGCGCCGGTCGGGTTGTTGGGGTTGATGAGCACGATGGCGCGGGTCTTCGCGTCGATGCGCCGGCGCATGTCCTCAAGGTCGGGCTGCCAGCCGTTCGCCTCGTCGAGCAGATAGGGGACGGCCTTCGCCTCGAGCTTCGCGAGCACGGCCTCGTAGAGCGGGTAGCCGGGGTAGGGGATGAGCACGTTCTCGCCGCGGTCGACGAGCGCGGTGAGGCAGACCTCGATGGCCTCGCTGCCGCCGCTCGTGATGAAGACGTCGAGGATGTTCTTGATGCCGTTGCGGCCCGCTTCCTCCCGGACGGCCTCGACCGCGGAGGGGATGCCCGAGGAGGGGGAGTAGCTGCACTTGTTCTCGAGCATCGCCTTGTGCACGGCCTCGATGAGGGGCGCCGGGGTCTCGAAATCGAACTGGTTGGGGTCGCCGATGTTGAGGTAGAGCATCTCCTTGCCGGTCTTCGCGACCTCGTGGGCGAGGGCGACGATGTCGCGGACGGCGTAGGTGATGCCTTCGGTGCGCCGGGCGGGACGGACGTGGTTCGAAAGCGTGGCGGGCATGCGGTCTCCTGCGGACCTGGGGGTTTCTTCTCGTCGGTGCTTCATGGGCGGACCAATAAGGGTAGAATACCATTCCCGGGACGCGTAATCGACCCCGGACGACCTCATGCGCATCGGCATCGGACTCGGCCTCGGCAAGGACCCCGCCCGCGCGGCGAAGGACGCCGTGCGCCAGGCGCGCCGGACCGTGCCGCGCCCGGACCTCGCGCTGGCCTTCGGCTCCACCCATCTCGACCAGGTCCAGCTCCACCGCGCCCTCTGCCGCGAGCTCGACCCCTCCATCCTCGCCGGAGGCTCCAGCTACGCGGAGATCACCAACGCGGGCGTCAGCACGGGCTCGCTCGCCGTCCTCCTCCTCTCGACGGAGGGAGCGAACACGACGCTCTCCAGCGTCGACGCCGGAGCGGACCTGCGCGCGACCGGCCTCGCCCTCGCCGTAGGAGCGGGTGGACCCGCGGGGAAGGGGCGGCTCCCGCTCGGGCTGGTCTTCTCGGGGATCACCAGCGGCTGGGAGCACGACATGCTCTCCGGCATCGTCGACGGGCTCGGTCCGCTCCCGCTCTTCGGCGGCCTCTCCTGCGGGAACTACGACCTCGGGATGAGCCACCCCGACTTCTGGACGAACTACCAGTACTCCGGCGCGCGCCTGACGACCCGGACCGCGCGCCTGGCCCTGCTCGACCTCCCGAAGAAGGACTTCGGGGTCTCCTTCGGCTACGCCCACGGCTGGCAGCCCGTCGGGCCCGTCGTGACGCTCACCCGCTGCGACGGGGCGGCCGTCTACGAGGTGGACGGCCTGCCCGTCTTCGACTACTACCGCCAGTTCCTCGGCCGCGGGCACTCCGACGCCTTCTTCGAGCTGCTCGTGCAGCGCTACGGCTTCTCGCTGCTGACCGGCGCCGACGGCCGCTCGCGCATCAAGCTTCCGGTCGCCTGCGACTTCAAGAAGGGCTGCATCTCCTACTTCCCCGCCGAGAACCTCGAAGGACGCACGGCCCGGCTCATCCTGGCCAGCCGCGGCGGGCTGCTCGAAGGCGCCCGCTCGGCCGCGCAGTCGTGCCTGGACGGCCTGGGCGGCGAAACGCCGGACCTCGTCTTCGTCGTGAGCTGCTGCTCGCGCAGCGCGATCCTCAACAGCCGCGTGGACAACGAGCTCGAGGCCGTGCGCGAGGTCTTCGGCCGCGACGTCCCCGTCTTCGGCTTCTACTCGGGAGGGGAGTTCTGCCCCTGCCTCAGCCGCTACGCGGACGTCGTCGACCCCGCCGCCCCGCTGGGGGGCTCGCAGTACCACACCACCACCGTCTGCCTCATGGCCCTCAAGGACCGGCGCGGAAGCCGGGCGTGCACGCCGTCTCCGCGGCCGCTCTCCGAGCGCACGCGCGAGCGCGTCGAGCTCGCGCGGCTCAAAGGCCTGCTGTCCAAGAGCGAGGGGACTCTCGACGACACCGAGCGCTTCCTCGCCAACCTCAGCCGGAAGTCCTATCTGGACGGGGAGCGCCTGCGCCGCCAGAACGAGGTCATCCACCGCTACACGCCGCACGAGGTGTTCCGGGGAGTGGGCGACCAGGCCGCGCAGGGGAGCTACGAGCTCCCCGACTCCGAGTTCGTCGGCTGCTTCCTCTTCATGGACGTGAAGGGGTTCACCTCCTACAGCGAGGAGCACACGCCCAAGGAGGTCGTCGCCGCGCTCAACGCCATCTTCAAGCCCGCCACGGAGGCCATCTACCGGCGGGGCGGCGACGTGGACAAGTACATCGGCGACTGCATCTTCGCGGCCTTCCGCGACCCCGCGCAGGCGCTCGAGACGGGGCGCGAGCTGCTGGAGCTCACGCGAGACCTGCAGGAGAAGGGGAGCCCCTTCGGCGTGCGCATCGGGATCAACGCCGGGCGCGCCGTCCGCGCGAACGTCGGCTCGGAGCTGCGCCGCGAGTACACCTTCATCGGGGACGCGGTGAACCTCGCGCAGCGCCTGGAGTCCAACTGCACGCCGGGCCGCCTTCTCGTCTGCTCGGAGCTCCACGAGCGCGGGAAGGCCCTCTTCCCGAACTGCGAGCGGCGACAGCTCGCCGTGAAGGGCAAGCGCGCGAGCGTCGTCGCCTTCGAATTCTCCCTCTAATCTGAAATCCCGACGTCTGCGCATCCATGCGCAGACATCGGGATTTCAGCAGATGCTTCGGCTACGGCCTTTTTCCTGAAGGAGCTTCCGCTCTTCCCCGATCCCCCGTGAATCCCGCGTCCCGGGGTTCACGCCCCCGCAGGCCGGCGGCGGCCGAGGCGATGCGCGCGCGGCGCGCGGGATCCGTCTCGGTGCGCGCCGCGCTCTCGAGCGCCGCGGCGGCCTCCGGGCCGCGCCCGAGCTCATGGAGCAGAAGCCCGAGGTTCAGCCACGAAGAAGAGAAGCCCGGGTCGGCCGCGAGCGAGGCGCGGTACTCCTCGACGGCCTTCTCCTTCCAGCCCTGGTTCGCGTAGATGACGCCCATGCTGTAGTGGGCGGAGGCGGCGTCCTCCTCGCCGATGAGCGGCAGGCGCGAGAGCAGCACGCAGGGGACCAGGAGCAGCGTCATGCCGAAGGCGCGCGCGAGCCGCCGCTGGACGCACAGGTCGCGCAGGCGCACGAGGCCGAAGGCCGCCAGCGGGATGAGGGCCGCGGCGGCGGGGAAGCGGTAGCGCGAGAGCACGTAGAAGCCGGTGACGAGCCCGAAGTAGGCGAGCGCGTAGCCGTGCAGGAGCCAGCGGCCGGAGAGCCAGCCGACCGAGGCCAGCAGGCCCCAGAGGCCGAGCGGCGCGACGAGGCCCCAGCCGACGAGGGGGACCGGCCCCAGCTTCGTGAAGCGCTCGAAGAGCGAGGGGAAGAAGTTGTCGGGCGGCTCGCGGTGGTTCCAGAAGAGCTCCGCCTTGCGCAGGACGAGTCCCCAGGCCAGGTCGGGACGGACCCGGAACCACTCGCGCACGCGCCCCGTCCAGAACGCGGAGACTTCGCGCGCGGAGAGCGTCCGGCCCGCCCGTCGCTCGGCCTCCTCCTTGAAGTCCTGGTACTGCTGCCCCGGCCCGTAGCGCACGAAGGAGGGAGCCTTGTTCAGGCCGTCGGCCTCGGGGTTGTTTCCGAGGAAGAGGTTGACGCCGCCGCTCGCGGTCGTGAGCCCCCAGCCGGAGGCCGGGTCCACCGCGCGGTTGCGCAGCTGCACGGGGAGCATCGGCAGCCAGACGCCGAGGGCGAAGAGGGCGACGCAGAGCCAGGACCGCGCGCTCCCGCGTACGCGGGTCGTCGAAAGGATCCAGAGCGCGGCGAGGGGGGCGAGCGCGAGGGCGGTCGGCCGGAAGACCGCCGAAAGCCCGAGGAGGATCCCCGCGAGGGTGGAGCGGAACTCGGGGGCCTCGGCCGCGCCGCGGCAGAGGAGGAAGAGGAATCCGGCGTTGAGGAGATAGATGAAGCTCTCGCCGAGCAGGCGCGACTCGTAGAAGACCGCGGGACCGTAGAGAGCCGCGAGGAGGCCGGCGACGAGGCCGACGCGCTCGTCGAAGAGTTCGCGGCCCACCCGGTAGAGGAGCGGGGGGACGAGGGCTCCGAGGAGATGCTGGAGCAGGACCGGGGCGAGCAGGCCGTGCCCGAAGAGGCGGCCCAGGGCGGCGAGGAAGTAGGGATAGCCGGGATTGAGGTTGAAGACGCCGAGCGAGCGCGCGAGGAAGCCCTCGCGGGCGATGAGGTCGCGCCAGGAGACGAAGATGTTGTCGTCGAGCAGCGGCGTCCACGCCCAGAAGTCCCCGCGGTAGAGCCACAGGTGGAGGAGGCGCAGGGCGAGCGCGAGGAGGAAGAGCCCGAGCTCCGGACGCTTGAGCCACGCCGGCAGCTCCGCCGCCGGGGACGGCTCCTGGGACTGCTCGCGCCTCTTCTTGCGGCTCATTCTGCGGCTATATTATCGATTTAGTACACTGAGCGCGATGCTCAAGGACATCCGCACGCTCGGGCGCGAGACCCTCGTCTACGGACTCTCCACGGTCGTCGCGCGCCTGCTCAACTTCCTGCTGACGCCCTTCTACACCTACACCCTGACGAAGGAAGACCTCGGCACGGCGTCCGCCGCCTTCGCCTACATCGCCTTCTTCAACATCGTCTACCAGTACGGCATGGACCAGGCCTACATGCGCCACGCCGTCGACGAGGACGGCCGCTCACCCGAGGAGAAGTTCTCGACCGCTTTCTGGTCGGTGCTCGCCAGCTCGCTCGCCCTCTCGGCCGCGGTCTTCGCCTTCGCGGCCCCGCTGGCCGAGTGGGGCCGCATCGGCGACCATCCGGAACTCGTGCGCTTCGGCGCCGGCATCCTCGCGCTCGACGCGCTCTCGACCTTGCCCTTCGCGGAGCTGCGCCTGCGCCACAAGGCCTGGGTCTTCGCGGGCGTGCGCTCCTTCAACATCGTGCTCACCCTCGTCCTCAACGTGTTCTTCCTGCGCCGGCTCCACCTCGGGGTCGACGGGGTGTTCCTCGCGAACCTCATCGCCTCGGGCGCCACGCTCGTCCTGCTCGGCCCGCTGCTCGCCGAGCTCGTCCGTCCCGTCTTCGCCCTGCCTCTCTGGAAGGACCTCGTGCGCTTCGGCCTGCCGCTCGTCGCCTCGGGCCTGCCGGCCGTGGCCGTGCAGGTCATCGACCGCCCCATCATGCTGCGCCTGACCGACAAGGCCACCGTCGGCCTCTATCAGGCCAACTTCCGGCTCGGGGTGTTCATGGCGCTCGTCGTCACCATGTTCGACCAGGCCTGGCGCCCGTTCTTCCTGCAGAAGGCGAAGGAGCCCGGCTCCGGCGCCCTCTTCGGGCGCATCCTGACCTACTACCTCGCCGGCGGCTTCTGGCTCGTGCTGGCGATGTCCTTCTTCATCCCGGACCTCGTGCGCTTCCAGATCCACGGAAAAGCCCTCTTCCATCCGTCCTACTGGAGCGGGCTCGTCGTCGTGCCGCTCGTGCTCAGCGCCTACTTCGTCTACGGGATCTACATCAACTTCATGGTGGCGGTCACGCTGAGCAAGCGCACCGGCCTTCTGCCCTGGGTCACCCTGCTGGGAGCGACCGTGAACGTGCTCGCCAACTTCGCCCTCATCCCTTACTGGAAGCTCATGGGCGCCGCGTGGTCGGCCTTGCTCGCGCAGAGCGTGATGGCCGCCGCACTCTACCTCGTCGGCCGCTCCATCTACCCCGTCCCCTACGAGGGCGGACGCGCCCTCCACCTCGCGGGAGCCGCGGCGGCGACGCTCTCCTGCGTCTACGCCGGAGCGGTCCTGCTCACAGGCCCCGCATGGCTCGCCGCGCGCGTCGCGGTGCTGGCCCTCTTCCCGCTGCTGCTGTGGTGGACCCACTTCCCGACACTGGATGAACGGGAAGCCCTCGCGCGCATCCTCGCGCGCCTGCGCCGGGGGCCGCCGAACCCGGCTCCCTCCGTTTAAATAGCCCTCGCACGTCCCCATCAGGTCCCCTCTCTCCCGAACGGATTCCCGCGACCGCCCGCCAATAAGTCGCATAAGTTCAGGAATACGCTCGGGAGGGGAGATTCGTTCCGTGCTTTCAGCGTCCGAAAAGGCGTCGGGCGTTCTCGCGACAGAGCGCGGCGAGCTCGCGCGCGTCCATGCCGCGCAGGCGCGCGGCGTCGGCGAGCAGGGATGGGAGGAGGGAGGGCTCCGAGCACGGAGGGCGCGGCGCGTCGGGCGCGTCGCTCTCGAAGAGAAGCCGGTCCGGCGGAACCGCCAGAAGCGCCTCGCGGGCGCGCGTTCGAGCGCCCTCCGGGGCCCCGGCCGCCACCCCGGAGGACGGCGCGAGAGGAGCACGAATCGCGCGCGCGCCCGCGAGATTGAACGGCGCGAAGGAGAAGTACGCGCCGAGGCGCGCGAGCGGTTCGACGGCCTCCGCCGAGCCCGCGTAGGCGTGCAGAAGGAAGGGGGGCGGCGGCTCGGCGTTCAGAAGCTCGAGGAGCCGGCCGAGAGCGCGCACGCAGTTCACGGAGAGCGGAAGACCGCGCCGACGCGCGAGAGCGAGCTGGGCGCGGAAGACGCGCTCCTGGACCTCGACGGGGGCGCCCCGCGGAGTGCGGTCGAGCCCGGCCTCGCCCACCCCCGAAGGGACGGCGTCGAGGAATCTCTCGAGCTCCGAAAGCCAGCCCTCGCGCGCCTCGGCGGCGAACCAGGGGTGCACGCCGAAGGACGGGATCACGACGCGGGGATGCGCGCGAGCGAGTTCGAGCAGACGGGGCCAGTCCGCGGGCCGCGTGCCGCAGCTCGCGAGCCGCTCGACGCCGGCGGCATCCGCCCGGCCGAGGACCCCTTGGAGGTCCGCCGCGAAGGCTTCGTGCTGGAGATGGAGGTGCGCGTCGGTCAGTCCGGGGAAATCGGCCCTCGCCTGTTTGAATGCTCCTGACGGGGCCGCTTTTCCCGGAGGGCTGAACTCTCGGATTTTCGGACGCCGATGCTCGGGCGTCTGAAAATCCGAGACGCTCACCGCGCGAGGCTCTCGATGCGCGGGAGGGTCTTGAGCTTCTCGGGCACGAGCGCGGCGGCCGGTTCGACGAAGAGGACGACGCCGGCGGCGGGGTCGACGCGCACCCGCGCGCCCTCGCGCAGGAGCACCGTGCGTCCTCCGACCTCCACGCTCAGACCGGCGCCGCTCCACTCGGCGCGGTGCAGCTCGAGCGCGGGGAGCCCGGCGGCCGCGGCGAGCAGGGCCGACTGCGTCCCGCCGTGGGTGACGAGCAGGGCCTTGGCGCGGAAGAGCGCGCTCTCGTCGGCGCCCGAGGCGTAGGGCGCGGCGTAGATCCTTCCGCCCTCGAGCGCGCGGCCCCGGCTGAAGGTGAGCTCGGCCTCGACGGCGGGGCCGGGATGCAGGAGGGTCGCGTCGAGGGAGGCTCCTCTCGAAGAGGTGAGCGCGGCGGCCTCGGCGGGGGGGAGAGGGGACTTCGGCGCGGGCCGCAGCTCGCCGGCGGCGGAGAGGAGCGCGAGGGCCTTCTCGGCGTCGAGAGACTGGCGCTTGGCCCCGCGCGCGACCAGCTCGAAGAGGCCGCGCTCGACGCGTCCGCCGGCTCCGAGCCCGAGCGCCACGAGGACCGCGCGGTCTTCGTCGAGGCCCGGCTGACCGGAGAGTACCGCCCGCCCATCGGTCCGTCCTACGAAGCGAAGGCCTCCGGCGAGCGGCTGCAGCCGCGCGGCGGCCGCCGCGGATAGCGGCCGCCCCTCGCGTGCGAGCCGGGAGAGGAGGTCGTAGCCGGCGACACGGACCGGGCGGCCGTTCTCCAGACGGAGCTCGCCGCGCGCGAGAGCCGCTTCGATGGGACCGTCATAATGAAGGGAAAGGGTCCGGCGCCCGACCGGCTCTTCGGGGAAGGACGGGAGCCCCAGCACGGAGAGCGTGCGGCCGAGCCGCTCGCGCAGGGAGCGTCGGTCGCCCTCGCGCGCGCGGTAGCGCGCGACGGCGCGGGGGAAGTCGGGTCCGTCGAACTCGAGCCCGGAGGCGGGCGCGGTGCCGACCGCGGTGTCGGCCCACTCGGGGAAGGCCCCGAAGCCGCCTTCGGCGACGAGGATGCGGGAGAGCGCGTCGAGGCGGACGGCGTTCTCCTCCTTCGTCGTCGTGCCGCGCAGCCAGGCGCCCAGGCGCGGACCCAGCGCGCGGGACTCGGCGAGGGCGCGCGCCGCGAAGGCGAAGCGCTCCTCAAGCTCTCCGGCGCCGAGCCGGGAGCGGGTCCCGTCGATGACGGCGAGGAGGTCTCCGTTCTCGACGCTCACGGCGAAGCCCGCGTCGAGCAGCGCGCGGGAGAGGAGGTAGAAGGAGGCCTGGGCGTCGGGCGAGCCGTCCTCCTCGCGGAAGATGACGCGCACGGTCCCGCCGGCGGCCGCCGCCGCGCGGTGAAGGTAGAGCTCTCCGCCGGGAACGCGCAGCCAGCAGCGCTCGCGGGAGAGCACGACCGCTCCGCCCGCGGGCTTCCAGCGGAGGAACGACGGCATGAGAGGCCGCAGGGCGCGGACCGCGTCCTCCGGCGAGAGCCCTTCGACGTCGAGCGCGGGGAGCTCGACGCTCATGGACCCGAGACGGACCGTCGCGAGGAGGTTCGCCGGGACCGCGCCCTTGGGGCCGGGGAGCTCGAGCGCGCGCTGGAGCATGAGGCGCGCGAAACGGTGCACCGAGGAGCCCTTCAGTCCGTAGAGCGCGGCGCGCGCCTCGGCGTTCAGACGGCCGGGACTCTCGACGAGCGACAGGAGCCTCTTGGCGGACGCGTCGGCGGCCTTGAGCGCCTCATCGTCGCCGGCGAGCTTCGAGTACTCGCGCGCGGCGGAGAGAAGCGCGTCCGCCGCGCCCCGGGCGCGGACGGCGTCCGGAGCGAGGGAGCCGTCGCGCAGCTCCCAGAAGAGCGCGTCGAGGGAATCGAGGAGGCGGTCGCGCTCCGCGAACCAGCGGGCGGCCTCGGGGACGGCGGGACCTCGGCGCACTTCCCAGACGGGCTGGGCGCGCGGAAGGGGGGCGGCGAAGAGGACGAGGAGGAGCGCGCCGACGAGGGCTCCGCGCGGTCTCACTTAGGGCTCGCTACGAAGTAAGTGATACACTTCGCCGGAGGCGATTTTGGAGCGAGCCGAGGAGTGAGGAGCGAGCATAGCTTAAGCTATGTGAGCGACGAACGACGAAGGCGCAGCCCAAAAGCGCCCCGGCCCTTTGGGGAGGCCCGCTATCGGACGATTTCGGCGTTGCTCCTCGGTCACATAGCTTAAGCTATGCTCCCTCGTCGCGCCTAGAAATCGTCTCAATATCGGGCCCCCGAAGTGCATCACTTACTTCGTAGCGAGCCCTGGTCGGTCGGGTGGATGCGGTAGCCGAGCCGCAGGCCGTCGGACTGCAGCCGCGAGCCGTCCGCGTCGCGGAGCTCGCGGGCCGGCTGCGCGCGCAGCGGCGCGAGCGCGGCGTCGGAGACGTCGACGTCGAAGGCCGGCGCGGGCGTGCCCTGCACGAAGCCGAAGCGCTGCAGCAGGCGCAGGACGGCGAGGCGCAGGCGCTCGCTCAGCGCGAGAGAGCGCGCGGAGAGCCAGCGGCGGGAGGCGAGCCAGAAGGAGGCGAACACGGAGCGCCCCTCCGCGCGGGCGGCACGATAGAACGCGGCCGGGCTGCCGCGCGGGGCGAGGCCGAAGGAGTCGCGGAGCTCGGCGCCCGCCGCGGGGAGTTCCCAGGCGGCGACCGTCCGGAGCTCGGGCAGGGCCATGGAGAGGGCCAGCGCCTGCGGGACCGTCGGGACGTCGGAGGCGAGCTCGGCGTCGAGCTTCACCTTCAGGAGGAGGCGCGGGCGCTCGCTGCCCTTGACGATGGAGGCCGCGACCTTGGGCGTCGGGAGCTTGCGCCCCTTCGCCGCCTCGGCCTGGGCGCGGACGGCCTCGACGGCGGCCTGGAACTCGGGGAGATTGGAGATGTACTGCTCCTGCGGCGTGCTGAGGAGCCCGTTCCAGCCGTTGAGCGCCTTCGTGTAGCGCTCCGTCTCCGCGCGACGGTTCTCGGCCGCCGAGCGAAGGGCGTCGCCGGCGAGTTCGGGCACGGCCTTGGGGGCGCGGACGGAGGCGTCGGAGATGATCTTCTTGACCGTCGCACCGGAGCGCGCGGCGGGCATGTCCTTGGCGATGGAGACCGCGTGCTCATAGAGCCGCGGGGCGTCGGCCGGCGAGGCGCCGGCGGCCAGCGAGCGCACCTTCTCGAGGGCCTTCTCGGGACCCATGATCCGCGGGTCGGGCAGGACCTCGGCCGCGGAGCTGTTCTTGGAGGCGGCGTTCTGGGCGGCGGTCTCGCGGCCGGCCGCGCGGGTCTTCGAGGAGTCGAACATCGTGTTCAGCGCCCCGTCCACCTGCCCCTGGGCGCCCTTGCGCTCGCGCTCGCGGGCCTTCTGAAGCTCCTGCACCGCGCCGCCGACGCCCGAGCCTCCCGGCCCGCCGGGGATCTCGGGCTTGAGGAAAGCGGCGTTCTCCGCTCCGGGCGTCCCTTTCGGGAGCGCCGAGGAGTCGCCGACGACCGACTTGGGGGTGAGGGACGGCGTCTGCGCCGAGGCCGGGGAGACGGAGCGCTGCGTGTTCTGCTGCTGCACCGCGGCCGGCGCCGTGAAGGACGCGGCCGGCTGGGCGACGCTGACCGAGGCGTTGGCTCCGCCCGGGTGCGTCCGGACGCTCGGGTTGCCCCCCGAGACCGAGGGGAGCGCCGGGCCCGTATGGATCTGGATGTTCCCGCCGGTCGGCAGGGAGGTCCCGGTTCCGACGGTCCCGACGCCGCTGCCGACGACCCCGGTAGCTCCGGAGAGGTTCACGGCGCCCGCGTCGACCTTGACGTTGCCCTGCGCCCGGACGAGGGCGGGGGCGGCGGCGAAGACGAGCAGGAGGAAGAGGTTTCGTGTCATAGACGCTCCGAGAAGATAGTATATCGCGCGCTCCTCTTTTGTCCAGGGGGCCCGGGGCCCCCGGCCGGAGGGTCTATGGACCCATCTTGTTCGACCTCAGCTTACTAGGTCTTTGGGCCCAATTGCGTCTGGGGCCTTTCGGCCCCCGACGCTGGGGCCCTTCGCTTCATGCGGGGGGAGAGCTCCCGCGTTAAGCTATCGGCAGAGGTGTACCCTATGGCAAAAGAAACCGTCGTCAAAGGGCCTGACAGGGAGACGAAGCCCGTCGACCGACCCGCCGCGAGCCTCCTCCGCTCGTGGGGCAAGCGCATGTCGGACGGCAAGGCGACCATGATCCCTATCTTCGTGGGCGGCTCGTGGAGCGTCGCCGTCCCGCGCGGGAACAAGCGGGTCCTTTCGCTGAGCGTTTCAGCGTCTAAGAAGAATTAGACGGCTTATACCCCCAACGGCCCCTGTCCCTCACGGATGCGCGAGCATCCGGGGGGGAGGGGGCCGCCGCGTTTCCGCGTGAATTGCTATCATTTTCCGCATGAACGCGAAGAAGAACGACCCCGACGACAAGCTCCTCATCGCTCCCAAGGAGCTCGCGCGCAAGCTGGCGGCGAAGGAGAAGTTCACGCTCCTCGACGTGCGCAGCGCGCCCGAGTATCAGGTCCTGCACATCCCCGACGCCCGCCTGGCCACGCGCAAGCTCGTCGACGAGCTCTTCGCGAGCTGGCCCAAGGACTCCGACATCGTGCTCTGCGACCACTTCGGCTCTTCCGGCCTCGACGCGGCGCGCGTGCTCACCCAGAAGGGCTTCACGAACGTGAAGGCCCTGCGGGGGGGCATCGACGCCTGGTCGCAGGAGATCGACCCTCTGACGCCGCGCTACGCCTGAGACCCCCATGACCAAAGAACTGAAGATCACCGCGACGCTCGCCGGAGACTGGACCGTCTGCCGCTTCGACGTCGAGCCGCCCCTGAAGGGGACGCCTCCCTGCTACTTCGAGGACAAGGCCTCCGCCGCGGGAGCGCCCCTCGCCGAGGCCCTCTTCGCGCTCGAAGGCGTGCGCGCGCTGAAGATCGCGGCCGGAGCCGTCACGGTCGCGCGCGAGGACGCCGAGGACTGGCCCGCCTTCGCGCGCACGGTCGCGACCGCGCTCCAGGCCCATCGAGCCTCCGGGAAGCCCGCGCTGGCGCCCGGCGCGAAGAGCAACGTGCCCTCCGAGGCGGAGATCCGCGCGAAGGTCCAGGACATGCTCGACAAGGAGATCAATCCCGCCCTCGCCGGACACGGAGGGGGAGTGGAGCTCGCCGGGGTGCACGGCGCCGTCGTCGAGCTCCGCCTGCTGGGCGGCTGCCAGGGCTGCGCGCACTCGCGCATGACGATGCGCCAGGGCATCGAGCGGGCCCTGCGCGACGCCATCCCTTCCCTCGACGACGTACTCGACGTCACCGACCACGGCTCCGGGCAGGCCCCGTACCATCATCACGAGCACGGAGAGGGCTGCGAACACTAGCATGGAATCCGGCGAGAACGACCGCCGGATTCCGTGCTCTGTATACTTGACTATTATTGTCATGTATATTACACTGTCTTAGCACAACATGCGGCGCCGGTCGGCGCCGCATGACCCGGGGGAGACATGGAAGGGAAGCGGCTGCCGGTCCTGCTCGTCGTCGAAGACGACGTCGCCGTCCGCGAGCTCTACGAGAAGGCGCTCGCCGACTCCTACGAGGTCGTCTCGCTCTCCTTCGGGGAGGGGACCCCGGAGATCACCGAGTCCTACAAGCCCGACCTCGTCCTCCTCGACGTCAACCTGCCGGGAGTGAGCGGCTTCGAGGTCTGCAAGAGGATCCGCGCGCTGCCCGCGACGCGGGACGTGCCGGTGATCTTCATCACGAGCATGACCGACGACGCGTCCTTCCACGAGGGCCTCAAGGCGGGCGGGACCTTCTGGATGAGCAAGCCGGTGAGCATCCCCAAGCTGAAGGAACGGCTCGCGTACATGCTGAAGGGGAACTCCCCGGGCTAACGGGGAGGCCGGGCGGCAGCGGAGACCTTGCGCGCGAGCGCGAAGTCGGCGCGCAGCAGCCCCCCGGAGGCCCCGAGAAGGACGCGGACCGACGAGCCGGAGAGCGTCACGTCCTCGCGTCCAAGGGAGAGCCCGTCGAGTCGGCGCAGGAAGGCCGCCGCCGCCTCGAGGCCGGAGAAGCTCCAGGAACGCTCGAGACGCACGGAGCGGTCCACCCGCCAGCCGGGGACGCCGGGAAGAAGGGCGTCGATCTCGTGCCTGTTCAGGAGGGAGCGCATATGTTCTTCGGAAGCAGCGACGTGCCGTCGATCACCGTCGAGGAGCTCAAAGCGAAGTACGACGCCCGGCAGAGCTTCACGCTCGTCGACGTCCGCGAACCCGACGAGCACGAGCGCTGCCGCCTGCCCGGCTCGAAGCTCATCCCCTTAGGAGAGCTCCCGCAGCGCTTCGGCGAGCTCCGGGTCTCCGACGAGATCATCGTGCACTGCCGTTCGGGCGGACGCTCGGCCAAGGCCGCGCGCTTCCTGAAGGAGAAGGGCTTCGCGAAGGTCTTCAATCTGACGGGCGGCATCCTGGCCTGGGCCGAACGCGTCGACCCCTCGATGCCCAAGGCCTGAGCGGCTCTCCCGACGAGAGAGCCGCTCCCCGTCTCGAAGCCGGATTTCAAAGCCTACCGACCCCTGTCCTGTCGAGACAGGGGTCGAGGTCTGCAGGGGCAGGAGCCCTTCTCGGCGGGGCAGCGGCTCAAACACTGGGTGAGGATCGCTCCGATGTCGCGGCCGCGCCAGCCCTCCTCGAGGCGGTGCCGGTTCGCCTGCAGGACCGCGACGGCGCGCACGAGGTCCTCGACTTCGGCCTTGGCGAAGGGACGGCCCGCGAGCGTCCAGCGCCCGCCCTTGCGCTCGTTGTCGCAGAGCACGGTGGTCAGCAGCGCGACGGCGCCGCCGAGCGACGCCCACAGGCGGATGCCGGCCTCGGTCGGGATGGGCTGGGGGCGGACCTTGAAGCGCGCGGCGAGGACCTTGCGGGTGCGCAGAAGGGCCTGCGCGGCCTCGCCGACGGCGCCGATGTCGACGAGGTAGGCGCTGCGTGCGCGGCCCCTCTCGCAGAGATGATCCATGAGATGGACGGCCTTCCCCATCTCGTGCGCGAAATCCCAGACCCCTTCGGCAGCAGCGGCCATCGTCGCCTCCCTCCGGACCGACGCCTTGATGATATCAAATACCCTCGCGCGCGCGGGAACGGGGGGGATGGAAAAATGATAACCTCCCTCCAGCGCCGTTGAGGAGCCCCCCATGACCCCAACCCACGCCGCCGCGGACCCGCACGCCGGAGTCCCCCAGCTCACCGTGCGCGCCATCGTCGCCGGCATGCTGCTCGGCGGCCTCATGTCGCTCTCCAACCTCTACGTCGCCCTCAAGACCGGCTGGAGCCTCGGGGTCTCCATCACGGCCAGCATCCTCGCCTTCGCGATCTTCTCCGCGCTCTTCAAGCTGCGCATCGTGCGCCGGGCGTTCGGGATGATGGAGAACAACATCATGAAGTCCACGGCGAGCGCCGCGGGCTACATGACCGGCGGCGGCACCGTCGCGGCCATCCCGGCCTTCATGATGATCACCGGCACGACGATGGACCCCTGGCAGATGTTCTTCTGGATCGCGAGCATCGCGATGATGGGCCTCGTGATGGCCATCCCCATGAAGCAGCAGATGATCAACCTCGAGGGCCTGCGCTTCCCGACCGGCATCGCCACCGCGGAGACCCTCAAGGCCCTCTACGGCGAGGGGGGCTCGGGCGGCGAGGGCAAGGCCAAGCTGCTCGGCTGGGCCAGCGTCGCCGGCGGCGTCGTCGCCTTCCTGCGCGACGTCCGAGCGCCGTGGAAGGCCGACTGGCTGAACCTGCCCGAGAAGATCAAGATCCCCGTGCTCACCCTCGCCGGCCGCCCTCTCGCGGACTTCACGCTGAGCTTCGAGGGCTCGCTCATCATGCTCGGCGCGGGCGCCATCATGGGATTCCGCGCCGCCTGGAGCATGCTGCTCGGCGCCTTCATCAACTTCGGGATCCTCGCGCCCATGCTCTACACCCGGGGGATCATCGACCCCAAGCTCGGCTACAAGCACATCGTGGCCTGGAGCGTCTGGTTCGGCTCGGCGATCATGCTCACCAGCGGCCTCCTCTCCTTCGCCTTCCAGTGGGAGAGCGTGCTGCGCGCGGTCAAGAGCGTCGGCGCCTCGCTGCTCGGCCGCCACGAGGCGCAGAAGGAGGGGGAAGTCCCCGAGGTCCCGATGCTCTGGTTCATCGTCGGGATGGCCGTGCTCTCGCCGATCGTCGTCTACCTGGAGTGGTTCATCTTCGGCATCAAGGTCTGGATGGGCGCGATCTCCATCCTCCTCTCCTTCTTCATCGCCATCGTCGCGTGCCGCGTCACCGGCGAGACGGACACGACCCCGACCGGGGCGCTGGGGAAGATCACGCAGATCACCTTCGGCGCGCTCGACCCGGGCAACGCGGTGACGAACCTCATGACCGCCAACGTCACGGGCGGCATCGGCCTGCACTCGGCCGACCTGCTCACCGACCTCAAGAGCGGCTGGATCCTCAAGGCCGACGCGCGCAAGCAGTTCTGGGCGCAGTTCTTCGGCGTCGTCGCCGGCTCCTGTTTCGTCGTGCCGGCCTACCGCCTCCTCATCCCGAACGCCGAGGCCCTCGGCTCCGAGCAGTGGCCGGCCCCCGGCGCTCAGACCTGGAAGGGCGTCGCCGAGCTCCTCGCCAAGGGCTTCCACACCCTGCACCCGACCGCGCAGTGGGCGCTCGTCGTCGGCGGCGTGCTGGGCATCGTCCTCGTCCTGCTCGAGAAGGCCTTCCCCAAGGCGCGGCCGTACATCCCGTCGGCGGCGGGCCTCGGGCTCGCCTTCACGACGCCGGCCAACAACACCATCGCGATGTTCCTGGGCGCCCTCGTCGCCTGGCGCATGGAGAAGCGCGACCCCAAGACCGCCGACGACCTCGTCGTCCCGATCAGCTCCGGCTTCATCGCGGGCGAGAGCCTCGTGGGCGTGCTCATCGCGGCCCTCATCGTGTTCGGGGTCCTGCGCTGATGGAGACGGGGCTCTTCGCCGCGGCCGTCGCCCTCTACGCGGCCTCGACCGCGCTCGCGCTCGCCTACGCCTTCCTGCGCCGCGAGGAGCTCCCGCTCTGGATGTGGCGCCTGCTCGGCGTCGCGCTCGTCCTCCACGCCGTCTCCTTCGGCCTGCGCACCGCCGCGTTCTGGTCCGTGCCCGAGAACTGGGGCTACCTGCCGCTGCACACGTGGTACGGGGCGCTCTCCTGCCTCGCCTTCGTCAGCGCCCTCGTCTTCTGGACCGTCGAAGGCATCGCGCGCCTCAACATCCTCGGCGCCTTCATCCTCCCGTTCACGCTGACGGCCGCCGTCGGGGCGCTCTGCGGCGCGGACCCGGCCTTCCGCCCGCTGCCCGAGGGTCTGCGCAGCGCCCTGCTCAACGTGCACCCGCCGCTGCTCATGGCCGCCTACACGGGCTTCGCGAACGCCTTCGGCGTCGGGCTCGCCCTGCTCCTGCAGGAGCGGCAGATCAAGTCGCGCCGGCCCGCGGAGATCTGCTACCGCCTCCCGGCCCTCGAGGAGCTCGAGCGCCTGCAGCACGCGCTGATCCTCGTCTGCTTCGCGGTCCTGAGCGCGGGCATCGCGCTCGGCATCCTCTGGACCACGCACATGAAGGACGACTGGCGCCATGACGCGAAGGTCCTCTTCACGCTCGTCACCTGGGGGATCTACGCCGGCGTGCTCGGCGCGCGCTTCCTCGGCCTGCGCGGGCGGCGGGCCGCGCTGCTGTCGATGGCGGCCTTCCTCTCGCTGGTCGCGACCTTCCTCGCCGGCGACGCCTTCTCGAAGCTTCACGGGTTCCTCATGGGGAAGAACGGATGACCACGCGCAAGAAGACTCCCTGCCACGCCGCGAAGGACGCCCTTTCGGCCGAGCGCCTCTACAAGGTCCTGGCCGACACGACGCCCGAGCTCATCTTCATCATCGACGCCGACGACCGCGTACTCTTCGTCAACCCCGCGGCGGCGCGCTCCATGCGCAAGACGCCCGAGCAGATCATCGGCGGCCGCCGCGCGGATCTTTTCCCGCCCGAGACCAACGCCCATCAGGCCGCGGCGCTCAAGCAGGTCCTGCGCACCGGCGAGAGCTTCCGCAGCCAGCGCGAGATGCGCATCGGCGAGCGCAGCGTCTGGCTCGACGCCATCCTCGTCCCGCTCCTCGACGAGGACGGCAAGCCCTATGCCGTCATGGGGGTCTCCCGGGACATCACGGAGATGAAGCTGGGCGCCGAGCAGACGCGCCGCGCCAAGGACTACCTCGACACCATCATCAACGCGGTCCCGAACCCGATCTTCGTCAAGGACGTCGAGCACCGCATCGTCCTCATCAACGACGCCGCCTGCCGGCTCCTGGGCCGCCCGCGCGAAGAGCTCGTCGGGAAGCTCGATACGGACGCCCTGCCGGCGGAAGTCGCCGGGCTCTCCCGCAAGAGCGACGAGGAGCTCCTGCGCACGGGCAAGGAGCAGCTCGTCGAGTTCGAGGCGAAGAGCGAGGAGGGCGGGCGGCGCTCCCTGCTCGCGCGGCGCACGCTCTACACCGAGGCCTCCGGAACGCGCCGCATCATCGTCGTCATCAACGACATCACCGGCCTGCGCCGCATGGAGGACGACCTGGCGCGCGGGCAGACCCTGCGCTCCCTCTCGGTCTTCGCCGGCGGCATCGCCCACGACTTCAACAACCTGCTCACCGCCGTCATCGGGAACGTCAACATCGCCCGCGCCAAGACCGGCGGCGAAGGGATCCTGGGAGAGGCGCTCGCGGACATCGAGACCGCCGCCCACCGCGCGAAGGACCTGGCGCGCCAGCTCCTCACCTTCTCGAAGGGCGGGGCGCCCATCACCGACGCGATGCGCATCGACGACCTCCTGCGCGACACCGCGAACTTCGCCCTGCGCGGCACGAACGTCCAGCTCGAGGCGGACCTCCCCGAGGGTCTCTGGCCCGTCGAAGCCGACCCGAGCCAGATCGCCCAGGCCCTGCAGAACATCCTCCTCAACGCCCGCGACGCGATGCCGAAGGGCGGGCGCGTGCGCCTGAGCGCCGAGAACGTCGCCATCGGCGGCGGGCACGCGCTCCTGCGGGAGGGCCGCTACGTGCGCGTCATCGTCGAGGACTCGGGGATGGGCATCCCGCCCGAGGTCCTTCCCAACATCTTCGACCCCTACTTCACGACCAAACAGCAGGGCAGCGGCCTGGGGCTGGCCATCGCCTACTCCGTCATCCGCCGCCACGAGGGGAACATCGAGGTGGAGTCGCGCCCGCAGAAGGGCACGACCTTCCGCGTCCTCCTCCCCGCCTCGGAGCGCAAGCTGCAGGAGCGCGCGACGGAGCAGTACCGCCGCGGCAGCGGCCGGATCCTCATCATGGACGACGAGGAGGTCATCCTGACCACCGCCGCCCGCATCCTCGCGACCTGCGGCTACGAGACGGTCTGCGCGAAGGACGGCGCCGAGGCGGTCGCTCGCTTCTCCGAGGCGCGCAAGGCGGGCCGGCCCTTCCACGCCGTCATCCTCGACCTCACCGTCCCCGGCGGAGTGGGGGGAGAGGAGGCGGTGAGGCGCATCCTCGACATCGACCCCGAGGCCCGCGTCATCGCCTCGACCGGCTACTCCGAGGACGCCGTGCTCTCGGACTTCAAGAAGTACGGCTTCGCGGGGATCGCCCCCAAGCCCTACACGATGGCCGCCCTCTCCGAAGCCGTCGCCAAGACCCTCAAGAAATAGCCGGGATTCATCGAGAACGACTTTCCACTTCGGGTGGGGGTTCAGCCGTCCTGGCCCTCGACCGAGCGGAACCTCGGTCGAGCTGGCCGACGGCGCCGACGAAACGGGGGAGGGCAGAGCCCTCCCCCTTGGTGAGGCGCCGCGCGGAGGGCAACGTCGAAAGGACTTTTCCGCCCCGAAGCGCGGGCACCCGAGTCCCTCCTGCCCAACTACCAGTTGGGCGAGCGGACTCGGGCGCCGACAGATGGGGGATGAGGTGGTATAAAGCACCCCAATTTGAAAGCACCCCGCCTCCCGAAACAAAGGGGAGCGGGGTGCTTTCAAATTGGGGTGACCGACGGGATTTGAACCCGCGACCTCCAGGGCCACAACCTGGCGCTCTAACCAGCTGAGCTACGGCCACCGTTCGACGGAGATTCTAGCGTTTCCAAAACCCGATGGCAAGGATGACCATGAACGGCGAAATCGCCTTTGGGTCGAAGGGCCTACGTTCATGGGGGCCCTCCGACCCTACAAGCGCCTCCCCCGGACCGCTACACTCTGGTAAGAGGGAAAGCCATGAAGAACCGCATCCTCGCCATCCTGACCATCCTGAGCGTCCTCGCCTCCGCGACCCCGGCCCTCGCCGCCCGGTCGCACCGCTCGCGCCCCGCCGTGCGCGACTCGAGCGAGAGCCGCCGCCTCGTCACCGAAGGCGTCGCCGCCCTCCGCGCTCAGCGCTTCACCCAGGCCGTCTCCCTCTTCGAGAACGCCACCCGCGCCGACTCCTCCTCGGCCGAGGCGTTCTACCGGCTCGGCGGCGCCTACTACCAGCGGGCCTTCCAGCGCGGGACGCCCGAGAAGGCCGACCGGGACGACGCCCAGGCGGCCGTGGACGCCTACCAGACCGCCATCGCCCTCGATTCCTCCCTGGAGAGCGTCTCCTCTCCCTACCTCCTCCATCACGGGATGGGGCTCTGCCTCCAGGCCCTGGGCCGCACGGAGGAGGCGCTCGACGCCTACAAAAAGGCGACGGCCGCCGCCCCCGGCAACCCGATGCCGAACCTCTACGCCGCCGCGCTGCGCTACAGCATGCGCGACTTCGACAGATCCCAGGCCAACCTCGAGCTCAGCGCCCGGCGGGCCCTCAAGCTCAAAGCCTACCCCGCGCTCGCGAAGCTCGTGCGCGGCAACGAGATCTTCTCCGCGATGATGTCCGCCCCGCAGAACCGCACCGTGCTCGACCTCTACGACCAGGTCCAGGCCGGGGTCATCAGCGAGGACGAGGCCCACGGGCGCCTGTCCGGGACCGTGGAGTACCGCGACGCCCTGCGCGACGTCCCGACCTCGGCGGACCGCCCCGCCGCGCTCGACGCTCCCCGCGTCGATCCGCGCGTGCAGGACGCGCTCGACCGCGCCAACGGACAGTACGGGGCCCAGCGCTTCCGCGAAGCCGTCGACTCCTACCAGGAGGCCCTCGACGCCGACGCCCGCAAGGGCACGCTCGACGCCGTGCAGCGCTCCGTGGTCTACGAAAAGATCGGCTCCGCCTACCGCCAGCTCGGCCTCGCGGGAGAAGCGATCCGGGTGCTCGAGAACGCGGTCGCCGAGCTGCCCCAGAACTCCGCGGCCTACTACCAGCTCTCGCTCTGCTACGCGATCTCCGGCCGCCTCGCGCTCTCCCTCTCGGCGCTCAACCGCTCGCTGGAGAACGCGGCCAGCGTCGCCGAGCTCCGACAGACCATGCTCCTCGCCCGCACCGACAACGAGCTCGAGCCCATCCGGGACCTCCCCAAGTTCCGGGAGATCCTGAAGACCCACACCGGGAAGCTCTCCGCCAAGCGCTGAACCCCTCCGAGCCCCCGCGCTCTCCCGCACGGGGGCTCGGCTTTTATGTTTTTTGGGTTTCAGCGCGTTCTTTTGGTAGAATGTAGCCATGGGATTTTCCAAACGGGACGCCCCCAACTGCGAACTCTGTCCTTTCCGCAAGACCTGCCTCTACGACCTCATCGATAAGGCCTCGCGCAAGGAGTGGAAGGAGATGCGCATCGCCAACCGCTTCCGCCCCGGCGAGACCATCTTCTACGAGGGGGAGAAGCCGACGGGCGTCTACGTGGTCTGCACCGGCAAGGTGAAGATCTACAAAGCCAGCCGCACCGGCCAGCAGCTCCTGCTCCGCTTCGAGCACCCCGGGGACCTGCTGGGCCACATCTCGATGTTCGCCGGCTGGCCCTACGCCGACAACGCCGAGTCCGTGACCGAGTCGGTGGTCTCGATGGTCGACGAGGAGACGGTCCGCCGCTTCCTCGACCACCACCCGCAGGCGGCCATCGCCATCCTCCACGAGATGGCCAAGGACGTGCGCCGCGGAGAGGCCCGCGCCCGCGACATCGCCTTCAAACCCGCCCGCTCCCGCCTCGCGGGGACGCTCGTGCGGCACATCCCCATCCCTCCGCCGAAGAACCCCGTGGTCTCCGCGCTCAAGCGCAAGGACATCGCCGAGATGTCCGGACTCACCATCGAGACCACCGTCCGCCTGCTCAAGGACTTCGAGACCAAGGGCTACATCCGCCGCGACGGCAAGGACATCGCCGTCATCGACCTCGAGAAGCTCCGCAGCCTCGCCGGCCAGGACTCCTAGAGCTTCCCGGAGCCCGGAAAAGATTGACCGCGGTCAATGTCCGCGGTCAATTGTTTTGTTTGTCCGCGGTCATCCCGTTTTCTGGGCCCTCGCTGGTACAATGGACCCATACGGAGGATAGGTCCTCCGGACCAAACATGCTTCAGCTTCTCCTGATCCTCTCGATGAGCCCGGCGCTGACGGCGCCGTCCACGACGGCCGCCGTGAAGCCCTGCCTATTCCCGAACACCTGCGGACCCAAGCGCCAGGCCTTCACCCTGGCCGCTGTGAAGCCGTGCCAGTGGCCCAACACCTGCGGGCCCAAGACGGCTTAACGTCTTAGACGGTGCTCGGAGCGGAACCCCCGAAAGGGGGTTCTTCTTTTTCAGCCGGCGATGAACTTCAGCCAGACCTTGCGGCTGCGGGGGCCGTCGAACTCGGCGAAGAACACTCCCTGCCAGGTGCCGAGCTTGAGTTCTCCGTCCTCCACGATGAGGGTGAGGGAGGGGGAGAACAGAGACGACTTGATGTGGGCATCGGAGTTCCCTTCCCCGTGGCGGAAGTCCTCGCTGGGAGCAACGAGCGAGGACATGAAGCCCGTCATGTCGGAGACGACGTCGGGGTCCGCGTTCTCGTTTATCGTGACGCCGGCCGTCGTGTGCGGGACGAAGACGACCATGAGGCCCGACTTCGCCTTGCATTCCCGCAGGCAGCCGCGGACCTCGGCGGTGATGTCCACGAACTCCGCGCGCTTCGTCGTTCGGACGGATAGCTCCTTCATGCGGGCGCCCTCCATTTCGGCTATGATACCACTCCGACGGACGGACGCGCACGGGAGGCCGCCATGGACCCGAAGTACCGGACTCTGAAGGAACGCCTGCAGGAGGTCGTCGACCTCCAGATGGCCTCGGCCCTGCTCGAATGGGACCAGCAGGTCTGCATGCCCCCCGGAGGCATCGAGGCGCGCGGCGAGCAGACCGGCACGCTCACGCGCCTGGCCCACGAGCGCTTCGTCGATCCGGAGGTCGGACGCCTCAGCGCCGCCCTCGCGAAGACCCCGCTCTCCCGCGACTACGACTCCGACGAAGCCTCCCTCGTGCGCTGGACCGAACGCGAATACGCCCGCAAGAGCCGCGTCCCCGCCGCGCTCGTCGAGGAGACCGCCCGCCACGCCTCCCTCGCCCAGGAGATCTGGGCCGCCGCGCGCAAGGAGAACGACTTCGCGAAGTTCGCCCCCGCGCTCGAGAAGATGGTCGAGCTCAAACGCCGGTACGCCGACGCGCTCGGCTCCTTCGAGGACCCCTACGACGCCTGGCTCGGGGAGTTCGAGCCCGGGATGAAGACCTCCGACCTCAACCGCCTCTTCACGGACATGAAAGCCGGTCTCGTCCCGCTCGTGAAGGCCGTGACGGAGAAGCGGGACGCGGTGAGCTCCGCCCCGCTGAAGGGGCGCTTCGAGACCGCCAAGCAGCGCCTCTTCGGAGAGGAGATCGCCGGGGCCATGGGCTTCGACTTCACGCGCGGGCGCCAGGACGCGTCCACGCACCCCTTCACCACGAACTTCTCTCCCGACGACGTGCGCATCACCACGCGCTACGACGAGGGAGACTTCGCCGGCGCGCTCTTCAGCACCCTGCACGAGGCCGGGCACGGGATGTACGAGCAGAACGTCGCCCCGGAGCTCAAGCGCACGCCGCTGTGCTCGGGAGCGACGATGGGCGTCCACGAGTCCCAGTCGCGGCTCTGGGAGAACGTCGTCGGCCGCAGCCGGCCCTTCTGGAAGCGCTTCTACCCGCGCCTGCGCGAGCTCTTCCCGCATTTCGCGGGCGTCGAGCCGGAGACCTTCTACCGCGCCGTCAACCGCGCGGAGCCCTCCTTCATCCGCACGGAGTCCGACGAGCTGACCTACGGCCTGCACGTGCTCGTGCGCTTCGAGCTCGAGCAGGAGCTCCTGCGCGGAAAGACGAAGGTCCGCGAGCTGCCCGAGGCCTGGAACGCGAAGACGAAGGCCTACCTCGGCGTCGTCCCGCCCGACGACCGGCGCGGCGTGCTCCAGGACGTCCACTGGTCGGCGGGCCTGCTGGGCTACTTCCCGACCTACGCGCTCGGGAACCTCATCTCCCTGCAGCTCTGGGAGGCGGCGCTGAAGGCGCACCCGTCCATCCCCGTCGACATGGAGCGGGGGGACTTCGCGAAGCTCCGCGGCTGGCTCAAGGAGAACGTCCACCGCCACGGTCGGAAGTTCACCGCGCCCGAGCTCGTGAAGAAGGCCGCCGGCCGGGACATCGAGGCCGCGCCCTACCTGCGCTACCTGAACGCGAAATACGGGGAGATCTACGCGCTGGGGATCGGCGCCGCAACGCCCTTATAAGCCGGCCGCCGACTCGAAAGCGGCGAGGAACTCGGCCGCGGTGTGCGGACGCTTCTCAGGGTCGGGGTTCAGGGCGGCGATGAAGAAGGCGTCCAACCCCGGCGGCAGCCCGGGGACCCGGCGCGTCGGCGGCTCGTAGAGGGCGTTCATCTTGTTGAAGAGCATCCCCGCGCCCGTGCCCGCGTAAGGCCGCTCCCCGGTCAGCAGCTCGTAGAGGCAGACCGCCAGAGAGAAGAGATCCGACTCCCGCCGCACGACCCCCGTCTCCGCCTCGGGCGCCATGTAGGGCGGCGTCCCGGCGACGGTGTTCGTCATCGAGAGCCGGTGCAGGGCGTCCTTCCCGACGCGCGCGATCCCGAAGTCCATGACCTTCACGACGCTCTCGCGGGTGAGCATGATGTTCGCCGGCTTGAGGTCGCGGTGCACGATGCCGTGCTCGTGCGCGTAGGAGAGCGCCGCGCAGACCTGGCGCAGGAAGGCGCGGACCTGCGCGAGGGTGAGACGCTCGCGCTTCACGAGCGCATGCTCGAGCGTCATCCCGTCGATGTACTCGAAGACCAGATAGACCTCGCCCTCGCGCTCGACGACGGCGTAGATCTCGATGATGCCGGGGTGCCTGAGCTTCGCGACGGTCCGCGCCTCCGCAAGGAAGCGCTGGACCTCGCGCGGGTCCTGCGAGATCTCCCCGCGCATGCGCTTGACGGCCACGCGCCGCTCGAGCGAGAGGTCCTCGGCCTCGTAGACCTCGCCCATGCCGCCCGCGCCGATGCGTCGGATGATGCGGTAGCCGGTCGGTATGCGGGGCGGCGTCCCGGTCCCGGCCGAGGAGTCGAGCGCGGGCGCCGGGGCGACCGGGGCGGCCGGCGTCCCGGGGGGCGGGGTCCCGGCCTCGACGAGGCCCTGCCGCACGACCCAGGCCGCGAGGCGCTTCCTCAGGAGGAAGAGAGCGACGAACGGGAGCGCGAGGACGCCCAACAGGAGGGGGAGGCCGCCGGGAGGCCCGGGCTTCCCGGGGCGGCGCTCCGGCTCGCGGTCGACGGCCACGGAGGGCTGAGGGACGGCCGCGGCGGAGAGGATGGGCTGCGAAAGGAGTTCTCGCGGCGGTCGGGGCGCGTACTCGGCGCGTTCGAAATTCGCCGCCGCGGGAGACGACTTGAGGTCCATGACGACACCCGGCCCGGGTTCGCCTTCGGGACCCGACCCCGGTCGGGGCAGTCGCTCGCGGATGGGGTAGCCGGCGTCCTCGAGCATCCCCATCATCGGCGAAACCAGGCGCGGGAGAAGGTCCTCGTCGGTCCCGCGGAGGATCCCGTCGATGTCCCTGCAGACGTCCTCCCGCTGACGCTCATACTGCGCGCGCGGCATGGAGGACCTGTAGTTATCGCGCAGCTCGCGGAGCATGAGGATACGCTCGGTCAGCCGGACCAGCGGGGGGACGATGCGCTGGGGCGGCGCGCTCCTGAGGACGAGCATGAAGCGGCGGTCCTCGTCAGGACTCAGCTGGGCGCGCACATCCTGCGCGCGGCGCTTCCAGTCGCGGTCGCTCGAGGCGGCGCGCAGGCACGGGAGGACGGCGAGGAGGAGAAGGGCGAGCAGCGCGCCGAGCGCGGCTCTCCGGCCTCGCACCCCGGCAAGGAACCACTGCCCGGCCCGATCCGGCGGGATCTCCCTCAGGAAACACCTCTCCATCGATTCAGGGCATCGAGACCGAAAGCCGCGTTTGCAGGCGCAACGGGGTTTCTGGATGGCTTCTAGAGCGTATAGAGCCGGTCTCCCGCATCGCCCAGGCCGGGCACGATGTAGCCGTGCTTGTTGAGCACCGGGTCCACGGCGGCCGTGAAGATGTGGACGTCGGGATGCTCGCGGTGGACGCGGCGTACGCCCGTCTTGGCCGCCAGCAGCGTGATGAGCCGGATCTCCTTGGCCCCGTCCGTCTTCAGGATGCGTATGCCTTCGGCGGCCGAACCGCCGGTGGCCAGCATGGGGTCGAAGAGGAGCACGAGGGAGCGGGGCAGGTCCACGGGCAGCCGCACGTAGTAGCGCACGGGGTTGAGCGTCTCCTCGTTGCGGTAAAGGCCGATGTGCCCGATGCGCGCCTGGGGGTAGAGGCGGTGAAGTCCGCCGTAGAGCCCCTGCCCCGCGCGCAGGATGAACACGAAGGAGACCGGCTGGGCGACCCGGCGCGCATGCATGGCCTTCAGCGGCGTGTGCACCTGCTCGATCCCGGTCTTGACGCCCTTGAGGGCCTCGAGCCCGAGGATGGCGCCCGCGGTCTCCATGAGGTCGCGGAAGTCCTTGGGGCGGGTGTTCCTGTCGCGCAGCTGCGCGAGCGCGTCCTGCAGGACCGGATGTTCGCAGACCGTGAGCTGTCTCATGGGGGACCTCAGTCGAGCACGCGCAGGATGGCCGGCCGCGCGCGCGGCTTCATGCGCCCGACCGAGAGGGCGTCGGCGTACATCGTCCACCCCTCCTGGAGACGGCGGGCGTCGGAGGCGTAGACCTCGGCGACGGTCTCGCCCTTGCGGACCTGTTCGCCGACCTTCCGCTTGAGCAGGAAGCCGGCGCCGAAGTCGATCTTGTCCTCCTGCCGGTCGCGGCCCGCGCCGAGGGCGACGGCCGCCCGCCCCACGAGCCGGGCGTCGAGGTGGGTGATCCAGCCGTCGGCGGGAGCCTTCACGTCCTTGCGCAGCTTCGCGACGGGCAGGAAGCGCTCGGGATCGTCGGCGACGCGGGGATCGCCGTGCTGGGCCTTCACCATCTCCTTGAAGCGCTCGAGCGCCGCGCCGGAACGGATGAGCGCCTCGAGGCGGCCGGCGCCCTCGCGGGCGTCCTTCGCCCGGCGCCCGAGGACCATCATCCAGCCGCCCAGCGCGAGGAGGACCTCGGCGTAGTCGGCGGCGCGGAAGTCGCCCCTGAGGATCTCCACGGCCTGGCGGACCTCGACCGCGTTGCCCACGGCGAGGCCGAGCGGCTGCTCCATGTCGGTGAGCAGCGCGACGCAGCGCAGTCCCGAGCCGCGCGCCGTGCGCACGAGGTCCTCGGCGAGCGCGATCGCGTCCTTGGCCTCGCGGAAGAAGGCGCCCGAGCCGCACTTCACGTCGAGGATGAGCCCGTCGAGGTCCTCGGCCAGCTTCTTCGAGAGGATGCTCGCGACGATGAGCGGGCGGGACTCGACGGTGGCCGTCGCGTCGCGCAGCGCGTAGAGCTTGCGGTCGGAGGGGGCGAGGTCCCCGCTCTGGCCGAACATGCAGACGCCGATCTTCCTGATGATGCGCTCGACCTGGGGGATGGGGATGCGCACCTGGAAGCCCTTGATCGCCTCGAGCTTGTCGAGCGTACCGCCCGTGTGCCCGAGCCCGCGGCCGGACATCATGGGCACCGCGAGGCCCGCGGCGGCCAGGAGGGGGGCCAGCGCGATGGAGATGCCGTCTCCCACGCCGCCGGTCGAGTGCTTGTCCACCTTGGCCGCGCGCATCGAGCGCAGGTTCACGCGGCTGCCGGAGGCGGCCATGGCGCGCGTGAAAGCCACGGTCTCCTCGCGGTTCATGCCGTTGAGCCGCACGGCCATGAGCCAGGCCGAGAGCTGGTAATCGGGGGCGAGGCCGTCGGCGGCGGCTTTCGCGATGAAGGCGAGCTCCTCGGGCGCGTGGATCCCGCCGTCGCGCTTCTTCGCGATGAGGTCGATCATTCTCATGGGGGGCTCCTCAGCGGGACGCGTGGACGTCGGCGAGCATCGCCTCGAGGAAGCGGCGGATGTCGACCGCCATGCGCTTGCCGAGCGCGAGCACGTCGGGGTGGCTCAGGTTCTCCTTCGTCAGGCCCGCGGCCATGTTCGAGATCCAGCCGAACGCGAGGATCTCGACGCCCATCTGCTTCGCGGTGATGACCTCGGGGACCACGGACATCCCGACCATGTCCCCGCCGAGCTTCGCGAAGGCGCGGATCTCGGCGGGAGTCTCGTAGGAGGGGCCCGCGACGGCCGTGTAGACGCCCTCCCAGGCGGGGATGTCGAGGCGCTTGCAGACCTTCAGCGCCTGCTTGCGCAGATAGGGCGGGTAGGCGCTGGCGAGGTCCGGGAACATCTCCCCGAACTCGCTGGTGTGGAACCCCCGCAGAGGATTGGCGCCCATCAGATTGATGTGGTCGTTGAGGAAGACGAGGTGGCCCGGGCGGATCTTGAGCTTCAGCGAGCCCACGGCGGCCGTGATGATGATCTTCTTGATCCCCAGCTCGCGCAGCACGCGCACGGGGAGGGTGATGGCGTCCATCGGATGCCCTTCGTAGTAGTGGAAGCGGCCCTGCATCACGGCGACGCCGAGCGGCTTCGCCGCGCCGACGGAACCGAGGACGAGGCGGCCGGCGTGCCCGCTCACGGTGGGTTCGGGGAAGCACGGGATGTCCGCGTAGGAGACGACGGTCTCCTTGTCGAGCTTCGGCACGGCGCCGGAGAGGCCGCTGCCGAGGATGATGCCGACCTCGGGCTTCAGCGGCAGGCGCGGCCGGAGGTACTCGACGGCCTCGGAGATGCGGCGAAGGTAGTCGTTTCGGGTCTTCTGCATGGCGGGATGCCTCGCGTTGAGTTTCGCTGATTATACACCATTCCCGGAGAGCGCGCGCCAGCCGGAGCGCTCGCGATATTTTGTAGGATTCCCTCATGACCGAGACACGGATATCCGACGCCGACGTCGAACTGCGGAGCGCCTCCCGCGAGCTGCGCTCCGACATCATCCGCATGATCGCCAAGGCGGGCTCCGGGCACCCCGGCGGCTCTCTCTCCGCCATCGACATCCTGGCCGCCCTCTACCTGAAGGTCCTGCGCCACCGGCCGGCCGAGCCGCTCTGGCCCGAGCGCGACCGCCTCGTCCTTTCGAAGGGCCACGCCTGCCCCGCGCTCTACGCCGTCATGGCGCGCTGCGGCTACTTCCCGCGCCAGCAGCTCGACACCCTCCGCGTCCTCGGCAGCCCCCTGCAGGGACATCCGGACCGCCTGCGCCTGGCCGGCATCGAGGCCTCGACCGGCTCCCTCGGACAGGGGCTCTCCATCGCGCTGGGGATGGCGCTCGCCGCGCGCATGGACCGCTCGGAGCGCCGGGTCTTCTGCGTGCTCGGCGACGGAGAGATGCAGGAAGGTCAGGTCTGGGAGGCGGCCATGGCCGCGCCCAAGTTCGCGCTCGAGAACCTCACGGCCGTCGTGGACATGAACGGCGGGCAGATCGACGGGCCGACCCGCGAGGTCATGGACATCGAACCCCTGGCCGAGAAGTTCCGCGCCTTCCGATGGGAGGCCCGCGAGGTCGACGGGCACGATTTCAAAGCCCTGCTCCCGGCCCTCCAGGCGCCGGGCAGCAAGGGCCGCCCGGTCGCGGTGCTCGCGAAGACCGTGAAAGGCAAGGGGGTCTCCTTCATGGAGGGCGGCATCGACTGGCACGGAAAGGCGCCCACGGCGGAGGAAGCCGCCCGCGCCCTGCGGGAGCTCGAGGGAGGGAAGTCATGACCGCCAAGGCCACGCGTCAGTCGTTCGGCGAAGCGCTCGCCGAGCTCGGGGCGAAGGACCCGCGCATCGTCGTCCTCGACGCCGACCTCGCGAAGTCCACGATGTCGCTGCCCTTCGCGAAGCGCTTCCCGGAGCGGCACTTCGAGTTCGGCATCGCCGAGAGCAACATGATCGGCGCCGCCGCCGGCCTCGCCCTCTGCGGGAAGGTCCCGGTGGTCACGAGCTTCGCCTGCTTTTTGACCGGCCGCCTCGAGAGCATCCGCATCTCGGTGGCCTACATGAAGACCAACGTCAAGCTCGTCGGCACGCACGCCGGCATCGGCATCGGCGACGACGGGGCCTCGCAGATGGCCCTCGAGGACATCGCCGCCATGCGCGCCCTGCCCGGGATGACGGTGCTCCAGCCGGCCGACGACCTCGAGACGCGCCAGGCCGTGGAGTGGATGCTCGCCCACGACGGCCCGGTCTACCTGCGCCTGACGCGGCAGAAAGTGCCCGACGTGCACGCGGCCGACTACCGCTTCCAGCCCGGCCGGGCCGACGCCGTCTTCGAGCCCGCGAAGCGCTCGCCGAAGCTGCAGGCGACGGTCTTCGCCAGCGGCGGGACCGTCGGAGAGGCGGTGGAAGCGGCGCGCGGCCTCGAGAGCCGCGGCTTCGCCGTGCGCGTCCTCAACTGCGCGAGCCTCGCGCCCTTCGACGCCGAGGCCGTCGCGAAGGCCTGCGCCGACAGCCAGCGCCTGGTGAGCGTCGAGGACCACAACGAGAACGGCGGGCTCGGCGGAGCGCTCTGCGAGGCCGCCTCGCGCGTCGGCGGGGTCCCGGTCGTCCGCCTCGGCGTGCGCTCTTTCGGCGAGTCGGGCCTGAGCGAGGAGCTCTACGAGAAGCACGGGCTTTCCGCCGCGCACATCGCCGAGGCCTGCATCCGCAACCTGTGAGAGCCGCCGCGCTCCTGGCGGCGCTGCTCCTGCCCGCCGCGCTGCACGCGCAGGCTCCGCCGCCCTACCTCCCGGTCTTCGACAAGGGGATGCACTCGGGAGGGATGGCCCTCGGGGTCGCCAACCCGATGGAGAGCGGCGGCTTCTCGAGCAAGGCCAAGCGCGGGCCCGCGATCGGGTTCCAGTACCGCTACTACACGAGCGACTGGATCGCCGTCGGCGCCGACCTCGGGATGAACATGTACGGCAAGATGACGGCCCCCGACGGCACCGCGTACCAGACCAGCGCGATCGCCTTCCAGACCGTGCTGCGCCTCAACCTCCTGCGCGAGACGAGCTGGACCCCGTACATGCTGGGGGGGATCGGCTTCAACAGCTTCAGCCTCAAGTCCACGCCGCCGCTCCGCTCGACGGCGCCCTCCCTCTCCGAGAAGACGACCGGTCCCGCGTTCTCCGCGGGCGGCGGGCTCGAGTTCTTCGTGATGCGCGGGCTCAGCATGTTCTTCGAGACCCGCTGGAACGGCTACAAGCGCCCGAAGAGCACGCACGGGGACTTCGACGCGATCACCGGCCAGCTCGGCCTCGCGATGTGGTTCAACTTCGAATGAAGACGGCCTGCGTCATCCCCGCCTACAACGAAGAAGCCGCCTTGCCCGCCGTGGTGGCCGGCTGCCGCCGCGCGGGCCTGAGCGTCTGCGTCGTCGACGACGGCTCCACCGACGCGACCGCCGCGCGCGCCCGCGCCGCGGGCGCGGAGGTGCTCCGCCACGAGCGCAACCTCGGAAAAGGCCGCGCGATCGAGAGCGGCGCCGAGCGGGCCGCCTCCGAGGGCTGCGAGGCCGTCGTCTTCCTCGACGCGGACGGCCAGCACGACCCCGCCGAGCTCCCGCTCTTCCTCGCCGCGCTCCGGGACGGCGCCGACCTCGTGGTCGGCTGCCGGAGCTTCGATGAGCGCATGCCCTTCGTGCGCCGCATGACCAACCGTTTTCAGAGCTGGCTGCTCTCCCGCATCGCGGGCCGCCCGCTCGGCGACACCCAGTGCGGCTACCGGCTCGTGCGCCTCGCGCTCTGGCCGCGCATCCGCCCCCGCAGCGGAGGGTTCGCCGCCGAGAGCGAAGCCCTCGTGCGCGCGGCGCGCGCCGGGGCGCGCCTGGCCTTCGTGCCGGTGCGCACGGTCTACCTCGAGGGGCGGCGCAGCCGCATCCGCCCTCTGCGGGACACCGGACGCTTCATCCTGCTCGTGCTGCGACTGCTGAAGGAGGGACGATGAGAACGCTTCCCGCCGCGCTTCTGACGCTCGCCCTGTCCGCGCCCGCGCTCGGCGCCGACGACGCCGGCCGCCCCGTGAGCTTCCATGCGCTCGGCTCGTCGGAGCAGGTCGCGGCGCTCATGAACGACGACCTCGCGAAGCCCGCGGAGCTCGCCGACCGCCTGGCCCTCGTCAGCCGGCGCTTCCTGGGCACGCCCTACGTGCTCGGCCCGCTCGGAGAGGGTCCGCAGGGGGAGTTCGACCGCGGCCCGCTCGTCAGCTTCTCCGCGCTCGACTGCACGACCTTCGTCGAGGAGACGATGGCCTTCGCGCTGGCCGGGAGCTACGCGGAGGGCCTCGACCTCCTCCGCCGCATCCGCTACCGCGACGGGATCGTGAGCTACGAGACGCGCAACCACTTCCCCGAGACGGACTGGCTGCCCAACCTGAGGGCCGCCGGCTTCCTCGCGGACGTCACGGGAGCCGTCGCGGGCGAACGCGTCCGCGTCGCGACCAAGGTCCTCTCCAAGCGCGCCTGGTACCGCGGGAAGACCGAGAAGGACCTCAAGGGTTTCGACGCCGAGCCGCCGGCCGCGCATCGCGCGCGACTGAGCCGCCTGCGCGCGCGCGGAGAGGAGATGCCCGACGAGAAGACCGCGCTGCCCTATCTGCCGGTCGAGGTCCTCGAAGAGCTCCTGCCCGCCATCCCGTCGGGGACCGTGGCGAGCCTCGTACGCGAGGGCCGGCCGGACAAGCCCACGCTCGTCACTCACCAGTTCTTCATCATGGACGGCCCGCAAGGGAAGGTCGTACGGCACGCCGCGTTCGGGAAGGCCGTCGAGGACGTTCCGGCGCCGGAGTACTTCGCCCGCCTCAAGGGCTCGTCCTGGCGCGTCCTCGGGATCAACCTCGCCGAGGTCCGCGCTCCCTGAGGAAGGGCTACTCCTGCTCGGAGGCGAGCGCCGCGGCGCCGAGCAGCCCCAGCCGTTCGTCGAGGACGACGCGCAGCGGCACCCCTTCGAGGAAGCCCCGCATCTTCACCTTGGCCGTGAATGCTCCGTCGTCGACGACCTTCCGGAGCAGGGGGAGGATGCGCGGGGCGATGCCGCCCCACAGGAAGACCCCGCCCGACGCGAGGTACTGCACGGCGACGTTCGCCGCCTCGGCGACGTAGACGGCCGCGAAGAGCTCCAGCGCATGCCGGCAGAGCGCGCTGCGCCCGCTCATCCCCAGCTCGATGACGGCGGAGCCGGCGTCATGGGCGTCGAGGGCGGGATCCGCGGCCTCGCCGCCGCGCTCGCGCAGGAAGCGGGCGATGCGGGTCAGCCCGGGGCCGGAGAGCACGAGCTCGTAGGTCGGGCGCGGATGCTCCCTCCACATCCAGCGGAGGAACTCCGCCTGGAGTTCATCGAGCGGCCCGAAGTCCGTGTGCCCGCCCTCGCTGGCCAGCGCCCGCCAGCCGGCGCCGGCGGGGACGAGGACGGCCTCCCCGAGACCGGTGCCCGCCGCGACCACGGCGCGGATCCCGCGCTCCGGGCCGGACGCGGGACGGAGCGCGGCGGTCTTCTCCAAACTCAGGAGGGGGAGACCGCGCGCGGCGCACTCCAGGTCGTTGGCCAGACGCACGCGTCCGGTCCCGGCGGCCTCGACGAGCTCGGCGCGCTCGATGACCCATGGGAGGTTGGGAAGGACGACGCGCTCGCCGCAGACGGGACCCGGCACGCCGAAGCAGGCGGACTCGACGCTCGCGGGGTGCTCGCGCAGGAACAGGCGCACGACCGCTCCGAAGTCCGAATGAGAACGGGTCGGATAGGTCTTGTCGGCGCGCAGGAGCCCTCCTTCGAAGAGGGCGAGGCGCGCGTGGGTGCCTCCGAGGTCCGAGACGAGGATCATGGCTCCGCGCCTATGATACCACGGAGTCCGGCTATGCTAGACTCCCTTCATGCAGCCGCTCTTCGAACACCCGGACTTTCAGGTCCTCATCGACACGCTCCCCGACCCCCTCCACGTGATGGACGCCGACTTCCGCATCCTCGTCATGAACAAGGCCTTCCGCCAGCTCAACGCCGAGCTGGGGCTCACCGCCGACATCGTCGGGATGACCCTGGAGGAGGCGTTCCCCTTCCTCGGCCCATGCGTGCGCGAGGAGTACCGCCGGGTGCTGGAGGGGAAGGAGACGCTCATCACCGAGGAGCTGAACGTCCTCGGCAGCCGGCGCATCCACACCGAGACGAAGAAGACCCCGCTCGTCCTGCCCGACGGCCGCGCAGGCGTCGTCACCCTCATCCGGGACATCACCGTCCACAAGCTCGTCGCGGAGGCGCTCCTCGCGGAGCGGGAGCTCTTCACCGGCGGGCCGACCGTCGTCCTCGCTTGGGGAGCGGAGAACGGCTGGCCGGTCGAGTACGCCTCGCCGAACGTCCGGGAGGCGCTCGGCTACGAGGTCGGAGACCTCCTCAGCGGGAGGATCCGCTACATGGACCTCGTGCACCCCGAGGACCTGCCGCGCGTGAAGGACGAGGTCGCACGCTTCTGCGCCGACGGACTCCCGTCCTACGAGCAGGAATACCGTCTGCGCCACGCCGACGGGATCTATCGCTGGGTGCGGCAGTTCTCCGTCGTGAAGCGCGACGACGGAGGAGGCATCGCACGCTTCCACGGCTACGTCATCGACATCACCGCCCACCGCAACGCCGAAGACGAGATCGCGCGCCTCACGCGCGAAGGCTCGGCCGCACGCAAGAGCGCGGGCCGCTCCTCCCGAAAGAAGCCGTCTTAGGATCCGACCGGGAGAGCCCCGGTCAGCGCGTCATCGCGGGGTCGACGCGCGAGCCGTCCGCCTCTCGCGTCGTCCCTGCGGCGTTCGTGCCGGCTTCGCCGGCACCTACGTCCGACGCAGGGACGGGCACCTCCGCGGACGCCTCGGCCGGAGGAGGCGCCGTCTGCATGCGCTGGGCCCGGTTCATCAGGATCATCGTCATCGCGGCCGCCCAGAGCAGGCAGACGAGCAGGAAGCCGTACGCCGCGTAGCGCAAGGCGGGCGAGACGGGGGGGATGCGCTCCCCGGGGTCGAGCCGCAGGAGCTCGAAGGCCTGCTCGGGCGTCAGCTTCGGTGCGGGTTCCGTCGAAGCGGAACCCGCAGGGCTTGCCGGAACCGCGGCCGGAGCCGAAGGGACGATCGCCGGAGACTTCGCCGGCGCGGGCGCCGGGACGACGGGAGCGGGCGGCGCGGCGTGAGCAGGTTCGGCGGACGCAGGAGCGTCCTTCTGCGTCCGCCGGAACGGTTCCTTGCAGAAGTCGCACCAGCCCTGAGCGTCGGGCGTCTCGAAACCGCAGGCCGGACACTTCATCGCGTCCAGCCCTCCGCACGGAAGGCGTCGCGATGATGGCGCACCTCGCCGTCCTGCACAGCGACCACGTCGAAGCGCACGCGCGCGTCCGCGAGCCCGCGTTCTTCGAGCCAGGCCTGCGCGATGCGTCCCAGACGCTCCTGCTTGGCCGGTCCTACGGCCTCCTCGGCCGGGCCATGCGACGCGCCGGCGCGCGTCTTCACCTCGACGAAGACGACGTCCTCGCCGTCGCGAGCGACGATGTCGGCCTCGCCGAAGGGGGAACGGTAGCCGCGCTGCAGGATGCGCAGCCCCTTCGCCTTCAGGTGTTCGACCGCGAGCTCCTCGCCGCGGGCTCCGAGGGATTTCCGGCCGTTCATGCGAGGACCTCCGCAACAGGGGAGAAGCTGCGCCGATGCTCCGGCGAGGGGCCGAGCCGGCGCAGGGCCGAAAGGTGCGCCGGCGTCCCGTAGCCCTTGTGCCGGAGGAAGCCGTAGCCGGGATGACGCCGGTCGAGCACCCGCATCCAGCGGTCCCGGACGACCTTCGCGACGACGCTCGCCGCGGCGACGCAGAGCGAAAGAGCGTCGCCGTCGACGACGACCCTCTGCGGCCGGCGTAGGCCCGGGACCCGGCGGTTGCCGTCGACGACGACGAGGGTCCCGGGGCCGGGGCGCGCGCGCTCGACCGCGCGGCGCATGGCGAGCAGAGTCGCGTTGAGCACGTTGAGCCGGTCGATCTCCTCGCGCAGCGCCCAGCCGACGCCGACCGCGGCGGCGCGCGCGCGGATCACGGAGAAGAGCTCGTCGCGGCGGCGGGGGGTGAGGGTCTTGGAGTCGCGCACGCCCTCGAACCCCTCGAGCCCGGGCGGCAGAAGAACGGCGGCGGCGACCACGGGCCCGGCGAGAGGGCCGCGCCCGGCCTCGTCGACTCCGAGCAGGGCGGAAAAGCCGAGCCCGCTGCGGAGTTCCTTGTCGAAGGTTCCGAGCGGGCTCTGGCCCACGGTGTGGGGGATACGGATCAGGCCTTGGGGGCCTCGGTCTTGGCGGCCGGGGCCGGCTTCTCGGCCGCGGGAGCGGCCGCGGCGGGCTCGTCCGCCATGACCTCGATCTCGCGGTTATCCTCGCTCAGGCGGGCGGCCTTGCCGGCGAGCCCGCGGAGGTAGAAGAGGCGCGCGCGCCGGGCCTTGCCGGTGCGGACGACCTCGATCTTCTGCACGCGCGGGGAGTAGACGGGGAAGGTTCGCTCGACGCCCACGCCGAAGGAGATCTTGCGCACGGTGAAGGTCTCGCCCACGCCGACGCCGCGGCGCTTGATGACCGTGCCCTCGAAGACCTGGGTGCGCTCGCTGTCGCCTTCGGTGACCTTCAGGTGCACCTTGAGCGTGTCGCCCGCGCGGAACGCGGGGAGCTGTCGTTTTTCCGGCTGGGGGATCTTGATAGATGCCATGTCACGTCCTCACACGATGAGATGAACGATTTATTCTAGCTTTTCCGGCGGCGTTTGCCAACCCCCGCGGCGGCCAGGAGGTCCGGACGCTTCCTCTTCGTCGCCGCGAGCGCCGCCTCGAGCCGCCACGCCTCGATCTTCGCGTGGTCGCCTCCGAGGAGGATCTCGGGGACCTTCCGGCCCCGCCAGACGCTCGGGCGGGTGTACTGAGGGTAATCGAGGAGCCCCGTCGAGAAAGACTCGCGTGCCGAAGCGTCCGGCTTCTTCAGGACCCCGGGGATGAGGCGGGTCACCGAATCCGCGACGACCATCGCGGGGATCTCGCCTCCCGTGAGAACGTAGTCCCCGACCGAGAGCTCGAGGTCCACATGCTCGAGGATGCGCTCGTCGACCCCTTCATAGTGCCCGCAGACCAGGACGAGGTGCTTCTCCCGGGAGAGGCGCTCGGCCGTACGCTGGTCGTAGCGCGCGCCCTGCGCCGAGAGCAGGACGACCTTGGAACCCCTCTTGCGGACCTTCTTCAACGCGCGGTAGAGCGGCTCGGCCATCATCACCATCCCCGCGCCGCCGCCGTAGGGCCGGTCGTCGACCGTATGGTGGCGGTCCTCGGAGAACTCCCGAGGATCGGTGAAGGCGAACTCGACGAGGCCGCGCTCGGCCGCCCGCCGGAGGATGCTCTCGGAGAGCGGCCCCTCGAACATCCGGGGGAAGAGCGTGACGAAGTCGATGCGCAAAGGCCCCGGGGCCCGAGCGCGCGCTCGGACCACGGCTACTCCACGTCGACGACGACGGACTTCTCGGCCTTCGCGGCGGCGACGCCGACGACCGCGCGGATGGCTTTGATGACCTTGCCCTGCTTGCCGATGATCTTGCCCTTGTCTTCCTCGGCCACGCGAAGCATCAGGCGCGTCACGCCGCCCTCTTCGCTCGCCGTGACCTCGACCTTGTCCGGCTGGTCGACGATCTGCTTCGCGATGTAGAGCGCGAGCTCCTTCATGCCTTCGCCCCGGCCTTCTCCTGCTTCGCGTACGCCTTCAGCAGGGACGCGACGGTCTCGGTGGGCTGAGCGCCGTTCTTCTTCCAATGGTCCACGCGCTCCGTCTTGACCTGCAGCTTGTCCTTCATCTTCTCGCCGCGGGGGTTATAGGAACCGAGCACTTCGAGCGGCTTCCCGTGCGGTCCGCGCGTCTTCTCGATGGCGACCAGACGGTAGTAGCTCTGGTGCGGCTTCCCGATCCTCTGCAGCCTGATGCTCACGGCCATGGTGCGTCCTCCTGTTTCGCGCGGGGAATTCTATCCCCGCCGATTAAAAGCTTCCTGCGCCGCCCGGCGCATGGTGCGCAGCGCCGCGAGCGGGTCCGCCGCGCCGAACACGCCGGTCCCGGAGACCAGGCTGTCGGAGCCGGCGCCGGCGGCGAGCGGGGCGGTCTTCGGCCCGATGCCCCCGTCGGTCTGCAGCCAGACCTTCCGTCCGGACCGATCGATGGCGGAGCGCAGGGCGCGGATCTTGGGCAGCATGCGCTCCATGAACGACTGTCCGCCGAAGCCCGGCTCGACCGTCATGACCAGGACGAGGTCGAGCTCGTCGAGCCAGGGCAGGACGGCGGAGGCGGGGGTGCGGGGCTTGAGCGCGAGGCCCGCGCCGACGCCCATGCGGCGCAGGCGGCGGAGAAGGGGGACCGGCTTCGGGCAGGTCTCGGCGTGGAAGACGACCCAGTCGGCCCCGGCCTTCGCGAAGACGGGGCCGTAGGTCTCGGGGTCCTCGACCATGAGATGCGCGTCGATGCGCGCGCCGCAGCCGTCGAGGGCGCGCAGGACGTCGGGGCCGTAGCTCAGGTTCGGCACGAAGCGGCCGTCCATGACGTCGAGCGAGCACCAGCCGGCCGAGGCGACGCGCGAGAGCGAGGCGCGCAGCGCGCCGGGGTCGGCGGCGAGCAGCGAGGGGACGACGCGCACCTGGCCGTCGGGAAGGGGGCGCCGCGCCTTCAAAGGTCGCGCTCCTCGACGAGGATGCCGTTGAGGAAGATCTTGACGCGGGCGCGCCCGGCGGAGGGCAGGGGAAGCTCGACGCGGGAGCCCGGCGCGCGCAGGCCGTTGAAGAGCTCGCGCTCGCCGTGCTGGTCGACGAGGACGATGCGCACGAGGCTCTCGGAGGAGCCCTGCGGCACCTGATAGACGAAATCCGAGGAGCGCGCCTCCGTGCGCGCTCCGGGGCGGGAGCTGATGGTCAGGCGCACCCGCGCGGACTCGGAGACGACCGCGTCGGGCTGCGGCTGCTGGTCGAGCACCGTGCCGTAGGGGAAGAGCGAGTTCGAGTCTTTGACGAGCTCGAGCGCGACGCCGTGCCTGGAGGCCCAGGGCTCCGCTTCCGCGGAGTTCTTGCGCAGGAAGTCGGGCATGAGCACGATGCTCTCGGGCGGCTGCCCGGCGGAGACCACGACGTTGACGAGCGTGTTCTTCTCGACGCTCGACTCGGCCTTGGGGTCCTGGGAGAGCACGAGCCCCTTCTCGAAGCGCAGCGAGTACGACTCCGTCATCTCTCCAAGGGCGAGCTGGCCCTGGCGAAGGAGCATCTCGGCGTTGCGCAGCGGGAGCCCGATGAGGGAGGGGGTGAAGACGGTCTCTCCTCCCTGACTGACGACGACGCGGACCGTCTTGCCCTCGCGCACCTTCGTGCCGGCCGGCGGGCGCTGACGCAGGATGGAGCCGATGGGGACGGCGCCGTTGAACTCCTCGCTTTCCTTGAGCAGCGGAAGGTCGAGCGGGGCGAGCATGCTCATCGCCCCGGCCAGCGACTTCCCGCGCAGGTCGGGGACGACCTGGACCTTGCGGTTGTGCACGGCCCCTTCGAGGCCCCATCGCAGCGCGAAGACGGAGACGACGAGCACCGCGAGAGCGGCGAGGACGAGTTCGACGACCGTCGGCTTGAAATCCTTCAGGGGATGATCTCCAGTCGGTCGCCCGGCCCCGTGCGCAAACCGTTGAGGAAATCCGCCGCGGACATCGGCTTCTTCCCTTCGGGTTGGACTTCGCGGAGCCAGACGCTGCCGAGGCGGCATTCTACTAAAACCCCTCGCGCGCGTTCAACGCGCGCGACCGAGCCGGGGTCGCCGCCGACCTCCGCCTCGCCCGGGAAGGTGCTCAGGACGGCGGCGCGCAGCGGACCGCGCGGGGTCGCCAGCCGCAGGAACGGCCGCGGGCCTCCGGCGAGGGCCCTCACGCGGTTGTGGAAGACGGACGCGTCGAGGGAGAAATCGAGGCGCGCGTGCTCGGGGCCGAGCTTGGGCGCGCGGGTCTGCGCCCCCGTCTGCGGCTCGCGCCGGACGCGGCCGAGCGCGACGTCCGCGAGGGCCCCCTCGAGCTCCCGCACCCCGAGCGACACGAGCCGGGACATCAGGGTCCGCGCGTCGTCCTCCGGCCGCACGTCCTCCTCGGCCATGCGCTGGACGGGGCCGGTGTCGAGCCCCTCGTCGATCCAGAACAGGGTGACCCCCGTGCGGGCGTCGCCCTCCATGAGCGCCCAGGCGACCGGCGCGGCGCCGCGCCAGCGCGGGAGCAGGGAGAAGTGTACGTTGAGGAAGCCGTGCCGCGTCGCCGCGAGGGTCTTCGCGGAAAGGATCCGCCCGTAGGCGACGACGACCGCCATGTCCGCCCCGAGCGCCTTCAGTTCGTCGGCGGCTTCGGAGGGCCGCGCCGGCTGGAGGACGCGCAGGCCCAGGCGCAGCGCGGCGTCCTTGACGGGCGGGGGGGTCGGGCGCAGGCCGCGCCCGGAGGGGCGGTCGGGCTGGGTGAGCACCGCGACGACCTCATGCGCGCGGGCGCAGGCCTCGAGGAAGGGAACGGCCTCCTGCGGCGAACCGAGGAAGAGCAGCCTCATTTCCAGTTCTTCTTCAGGTCCCGGAGGAGCCCGGCGACCTTCAGGCGCTGCACGAGGTCCAGGCGGTCGAGAAAGAGCTTGCCGTCGAGATGGTCGACCTCGTGCTCGAAGGCGCGTGCGAGCAGACCGGTCCCGGTGCGCTCCCAGACGCGGCCCTTCTCGTCGAAGGCGCGCACGCGCACGCGCGAGTGGCGGCGGACCCGCGCATAGACGCCGGGGACGGAGAGGCAGCCCTCCTCCTCGACGACCGCGCCTTCCCGCGCGACGACCTCGGGATTGATGAGGACGAGCCGGTCCGGCTTGCCCTCGGCGGTCTTCACGTCGATGACCGCGAGCCGCAGCGGCAGCCCGACCTGCGGCGCGGCGAGGCCGACGCCCCTGGCCGCGTACATGGTCGCCCACATGTCCCGGAGCAGGGCCGGGAGGTCCTTGCGAAGGAGCTCATAGTCCGCGGGTTCGGCGCGGCCCTTGAGGACGGGCTCGCCGTGCTTGGTGATGCGGAGGATCATGAAGCCCTTACTGCTCTCGGGAGGCGAGGACCCGGAGGACCTCGGCGGGGGACTCCAGGGCGGAGACCTCGTCGAGGAGGGCGGGCTGGAAGAGCGCGGAGACGCCGCGCAGGAGGTGGAGGTGCTGGGTGAAGACCTCCTGCCGGTTCGGGGAGAAGAAGATGCACATCGCCCGGATGATGTAATCGGGCTGCTTCGGGTCGGGCAGGCCCTGCGGGAGCAGCCCCAGGACGGCGACGATGGAGTCCAGCCCGTCCATGCGGGCGTGCGGGATCGCCATCCCCGTGTCGAGGGTCGTGCTCATGCCCTGCTCGCGCTCGATGACCTTGGCGTAAAAGCGGCCGGGGTCGCCCAGCTTGCGGATGCGGCAAAGGCGCTCGATGAGGACCTTGATGAGCTGCTCCTTGGTCTTGCCGGCCGGCAGGCGGAGGATGAGATCTTCGGTCAAAAGCTGTCCGATGCGCACGCTGCTGTTTAGGGCTGCGGGAGCGGGGGACGGGCTCGGGGAGGAGTTGGACGACGCTGCGGCCTTGCCGTCCTTCTTGCGAAACCAGCCTAAAGTCATTTAATTTGGTCTTTTCATGATACCAAAATAGGGGGGAAAAGACTAGAATGGGAGGGATGCTCCCTCTCAGGGGAAAGACCGTCCTCTTGACCCGCCCGAAGGCCCGCGCCGAAGGACTCACGCGCGCGCTCGCGCGCAAAGGCGCGCGAGTCGTGCACGCGCCGCTGATCCGGACCGTCCCGCCGCCGAGCTGGTCCGCGCTCGACCGAGCCCTGCGGGAGCTCCCGGACTTCGACGCCGTCGTCTTCGCGAGCGCCAGCGCCGTCTCGGCCTTCTTCGGCCGCGCCCGCACCCTCGGCCTGCGGCCCCGGCCGCCCCGGCGCCTCTACGCCGTGGGCCCGGCCACCGCCGCCGCCCTCCGGGAGCGGGGTTGGAACGCCGCCGCCGTCCCCGAGAGGCATGAGGCGCGTGCGCTCGCCCGCCGGATGGGGAAGGTCCGCGGCGCGAGGATCCTCCTGCCGCGGGCGCTCGAGGGACGAGAAGAGCTTCCGCGCGCGCTGCGCCGGGCCGGCGCCCGGCTCGTCGTCGCCCCGGCCTACCGCACGGTCCCGGACCCGGAAGGACTCCGGGCCCTGCGCGCGCTGACGCGGCGCGGGGAGACCCCCGATTGGACCGTTTTCGCCTCGCCCTCGGCGGTCGAGGCCTTCTTCTCCGCGCTGGGCGCGCCGGCCGCTCGGGGCTTCCTCGCCGCCGCGCGCGCGGCCTCCATCGGCCCGACGACGTCGGCCGCCCTGCGCCGGCGCGGAATCGAGCCCGCGGCCGAGGCCGGGCGGCGAGGCGCCGAGGAACTCGCCGGCGCCGTCGCCCGCCGGGAAGCCGTCCCCCGTGCGCTCCTGCGCCGCACGCTCCATGAGGCGCTTCGTGCGGGGGGCGCCGTCCTGCGCGCGCGCTTCGGGAAGGTGCACATCCGCTACAAGGGCCGCGCGAACCTCGTCACCGAGGCCGACCACGCGAGCGAGCAGCGCGTCCTCGACATCGTGCTCGCCCGCTTCCCGGACCACTCCTTCCTGACCGAGGAGCGCGCCCCGCGCACGACCGCGTCCGATTTCACCTGGGTCATCGACCCGCTCGACGGCACCACGAACTACGCCCACGGCTTCCCCGCCTTCTGCGTCTCCATCGGACTCCTCCGCCGGGGCCGCCCGTTCATGGGAGGGGTCTACGACCCGAGCCGCGGGGAGCTCTTCTTCGCCGAGCTCGGCCGCGGGGCGACGCTCAACGGACGCCCGCTGCGCGTGAGCGCCGCGGGGCGCGTCGAGGACTCTCTCCTGCTCACCGGCTTCGCCTACGACCGGGCCCGGCGCGCCGACTATCTCCTGCGGTTCTACAGCGCGTTCATGAAGCGCTGCCACGACGTGCGCCGCTCGGGATCGGCCGCGCTCGACCTCGCCTGGACGGCGGCGGGAAGGGTGGACGGCTACTGGGAGTTCTCCCTGAACCCCTGGGACGTGGCGGCCGGCGCGCTGCTCGTGCAGGAGGCCGGGGGGAAGGTCACCGCCTTCGACGGTCTCCCCTGGAACGAACCGGAGTCCTTCGGCCGGCAGACCCTCGCCAGCAACGGCCGCATCCACGCGCAGATGCTGCGCGTGATGCGGCCTCTTCTATGAGGGTGTTCTCGAAGTTTTGAGGAACGACCTTTCCTCACTGCCTCCCCCCAGGGGGGAGGGCAGGGTGAGGGGGGTACCCCAACAAGGATCGCCCCTCTCCCGACCCTCGCTGGCGCCCCGGCGCTGATAGCGCCAGGTCCGCTACACGGAATGCGGACGCCCGTGGGGAGAGAACGCCGCAGAGATCGCCCCTCTCCCGACCCTCTCCCGTGGGGAGAGGAAATAGGGAAAAGAGACGCTAATAGATCAGAACTTGAATCCGAGGGTGATGCGGTGCGTCATCCCCAGGTCCCCGAAAGGGACCCAGGCGTAGTCGATGCGGCCGCGCAGCAGTTCCACTCCGAACCCGGCCGACATCCCCGCAAGGCCGTCGACGCCGCGCTCGTTGCGGACGTTGTAGCCCCCGCGCAGGGACGCGCGGAAGTCCTCCGCGAAAACCTGGCGGAATTCGAGACCGAAGCTGGCGTACGGGTCGTCGTCGACGGGCAGGTGCCCGTCGAGCATGCCGTTGAGGCGCGGGTTGATGTGCCACAGCGTCCCCAGCTGGACCTTGAAGGGGAGGGGATCGGAGGCGCCGCCGAGCTTGAGCGGCGGGCCGAGGTTGACGAGCGAGGCCCCGACGTCGAGCGGCCCCTCCCCCATCTCGGTGACGCGCTCGGCCTGGACGCCGAGGTCCACGGCGAAGGTGGTCCCGCTCGCGCCGGCGAGCTCGGAGCGGATGAACTTGAGCCCCGCGCCCGCCCTCACCGGCCCGACGACGCGGCCGTAGCCCAGCCCGAACGCGAGGTCGCTCGGCGTGAAGGAGGAGGTCGGATCGCCCTTCGCGTCGTAGCCCTGCAGGGCCGACTGGGAGAAGTAGACCAGGGAGGCTCCGAGGGCGCCGCGTCCTCCCCCCAGGGGGCGCCCGTAGGCGATTGAGCCCGCGTAGGACGTCTCGAGCAGCATGTTGTAGGCCGCGCTGACGTCGGAGAGTCCGTGCTCCTCGAGCACGGCGAGCCCGGCCGGGTTCCAGAACATGGATTCGGAATCGCGGACCGCGGCGACCCCCGAGCCGCCGAGAGCCAGCGCGCGCGCCCCCGCCGGCAGCCGAAGGAACGCCGCGCCCGTCGTGCCCGCCGCTTTCCCGGAGAAGGGGCCGTCGGGGAAAAGCTTCGCCCGCGCGGGGGCGGCGAAGAACAGCGCGACGAGGGGGAGAATACGAGCTAGACGGGCCAGACCGGGCCTCGCTTCTTCGGCTCCATCTCGCCGCTCGGCTTGAGGACCAGAGTCTCGTCGGCGCGCAAGTCGGCGGGAACGGGGGAAGGCTCGGTCGGAGCCGGCGCGGGCCTGGGAGCTTCCGTCTCCTCGGCTTTCTTCTCTTGCGCGGGGAGGGGTATCGATTCCACCGGCACGGACTTGGCGCCCGCCGGGAGCGGGATGCGCACCGGCTCGCCGCGGCGTCCGGGAAGAGTCTCCTCGGCCGGGACCGGAGCGTTCGCCTGGGGCGCCGGCGCGAGCTCCGCCTTCACGACGGGTGCGGAGGGCTCCGGCTTCGGCGCGGCGGCGCGCTGGCCCTTCTCCTCTCGCGCCGTCCCTGACGCGCTCGGGGGTGCGGCGTGTCCGTCGCGCTGTTCGTCTTCCTTCCGCGACGGACCTTCGGCGCTCTGGCCCGCCGAAGGGAGCTCCGACTTCACGACGGGCGCGGGCTGCGGCTTCGCGACCGGCTTCGGAGCAGGCTTCGGAACGGACTGCGGCTTCGGTCCCTCGACGACGCTCGGGACCGGCCCCGAGCTCTGCCGAGAGGTCGGGGCGGGAACAGGCTGCATCGCCGCGGCGTCGACGTGCGCGCTCACCTGCTGATGAAGGTCCTGCTGGAGGTCCCCGAGGCGGGAAAGCAGCGCGTCGAACTGGTTGTCATGGCGCTGCACGAAGCCGGTGAGCTCGCCCTGGAGCGCCTGGATCTCCTTCTCGAAATGCTCCATCTGCGTCTTGAGGTTCTGCAGGTAGACGACCGCGGGACTCACGGAGCCGGTCGAGCTCTTGATCTCCATCTTTCCCAGCGTCGTCTCGGACAGAGGCGTCGGCGCAGGGGCGGCCTTCGTCTCGACGGCCGGGAGCTTCTGCAAAGCGTCCTTCAGCGAGACGACGGGGACCGGCTCGCTCGGCGAAGCTTTCTCCGGCGCCGGAGTGCTGAGGGGTTCGTCGAGCGGCGCCTCGTCCTCGGCGGCGGCGCGGTAATGCTTGAAGACGAAGACGAACGCGACGAGGCCCAGAAGCAGGCCTGCGACATACGACAACGCCCATACATCGGTGAGAAGCGCGCTCATGTCGGGGGAAGTTATAGCAATTTTTCGACTCCTGTCAATACTGCGTACCATATACTCTCGCCGACACACGGCGGAGGAGGAGAATGAAGCGCGTCGGACGGTCGCGGACCGCCAGAAGACTCAAAGGGAATGGAAATCTTTAAATACATAAAGTCTGGCACACTTCTCCTGTTGCGGCGATATCAATAGGTATATCATGTCTTTTGAATAGCTATCACTATTTAAAGTCTGGCACTCAAAAATGTTGACATGGAATCGGGCTCTGTGCTACCATCTTTCAAGATGCCGAGCATCCCCAACCGCCGGTCCACTATTGTCCGCTCTCCCCGGACCAGGAAACCCGACAAATCATGAACCGAAACGAGACGCCTGAACCCATCGCCATCATCGGACTCGGGGGGATCTTCCCGAAATCACCCGACATCCCGACCTACTGGCGGAACATCCTCGCGAAGGCCGACTGCATCAGCGAGGTCACGGCCGACCGCTGGGACTCGCGTCTCTACTACAGCGCGGACCACTCCGCGCCCGACAAGACCTATTCGAAGATCGGCGGCTTCGTCCGCGACTTCAAGTTCGACCCGCTGCCGCTTCGGATCCCGCCCCCGGTCGCCAAACAGATGGACACCGTCCAGCAGTTCGCTGTCGCCGCGACCGCCGAGGCCCTGCGAGACTCCGGCTACGACAAGAAGCCCTTCGACTCCGAGCGCACCGCGGTCATCTTCGGCAACGCGATGGGCGGGCCCAAGAAGGACGAGACCGACCAGCGCGTCTACGCCGTCGGCGTGCGCCGCCGCGTGCTCGAGTCCAAGTCGCTCTCCCACCTCGACGCGCCGGCGCGCGAGGCCGTCGCCGACGAGATCGAGGCCGCGATCAAGTCCGGTCTCAGCACCATCAACGAAGACACGATGCCGGGAGAGCTCTCCAACGTCATCGCCGGGCGCGTGGCCAACACCTTCAATCTCAACGGGCCGAACTTCACCGTGGACGCCGCCTGCGCGGCCTCGCTCGCGGCCGTCGCCCAGGCCGTCAACGGCCTGCGCCTGCGCCAGTTCGACATGGTGGTCACCGGCGGCATCGACCAGATGATGGCCCCGCCCTCCTTCGTGAAGTTCTCCAAGATCGGCGCGCTCTCGGCCGACGGCTCGCGCCCCTTCGACGCCGGCGCCAACGGCTTCGTCATGGGCGAGGGGGCGGGCGTCCTCGTGCTCAAGCGCGTCTCCGACGCGGTGCGCGACGGCGACCGCATCTACGCGCTCATCCGAGCGATCGGAGCCGCCTCCGACGGACGCGGCAAGGGCATCACCGCCCCCAACCCCAAAGGCCAGCGGCTCGCCATCGAACGCACCTTCGCGCAGCTGGACTACCTCCCCGAGGACGTCGGGCTCCTCGAAGCGCACGGGACCTCGACGAAGGTCGGCGACCAGGTCGAACTGCAGACCGCCTCCGAATCCTTCAAAGGCGCACGGCCCGGCTCCATCGGCATCGGTTCGGTCAAATCGCAGATCGGGCACCTCAAGGCCGCCGCCGGCATCGCGGCGCTCATCAAGGCCGCGCTCGCCGTCCACGAGAAGACCCTGCCGCCGAGCATCAACTTCAAGAACCCCAACCCCGGCGTGGACTGGGCGTCCTGCCCGTTCTTCGTCGTGACCGAGCCACGGCCCTGGTCCTCCGCGGGCAAGCCCCGCCGCGCGAACGTCTCCGCCTTCGGCTTCGGCGGGACGAACTTCCACCTCGCTCTCGAAGAGGCGACCCCGCAGACGGTCTCCTGGACCTCCGCGGCGTCCGCCGCGGCCGCCGAGCCCGGACCGCGCGTCGATCCGTCTCTCCTGAGCACGGGAACCCTGCCCAACGCCCTCGGGGGAGAGGCCTTCTTCATCGGCGGCGCGAGCAAGGCCGCCGTGCTGGAGTCCCTGCGCGAGCTGCGCGCGCGCGTCCCCGCCCAGGGACCGCTCACGCGCCTGGCCGGCGAGTGGAACGCCGCGCGCCGCTCCGGCGAGTTCGTCGTGAGCATCGCGGCCGAATCTCCCGAGAAGCTCGTCGAGAAGATCGACCTCGTCCTCAACGCAAAGGCCGACGTGTGGGAGAAGACCCCGCCGGTCTTCCGCCCCAAGGCCATCCACCCCGAACGCCGTCCCGCGAAGCGCCCGAAGATCGGCTTCATGTTCCCGGGCCAAGGCCTGCAGTACGTGGACATGCTCCGCGACATGGCGGCGAAGTATCAGGTCGTCGCCGACACCTTCGCCGAGGCCGACCGCATCATGGCCGAGCGCACCGGCCCCCTCACCGAGATCCTCTGGACGAAGGAGGGGGAGACGCCCGCACAGGTCGAGGCCAAGACGGTCCGCATCAAGCAGACCGAGATCACCCAGCCCGTCGTCCTGACGGCCGACATCGCGCTGCTGCGCCTGCTGCGCCAGTACGGGGTCGAGGCCGACATCGTCTACGGCCACAGCCTCGGGGAGTACGCCGCGCACGTCGCCGCCGGCGTCATGGAGTTCAAGGACGCGCTCTTCGCCGTGAGCATGCGCGCCAAGGAGATGGCGCACCTGCACGTCGACGACAACGGGAAGATGGCCTCCGTCTCCTGGCCGGAGGAGAAGATCGCGCCGGTCATCCGGGACATCCCGGGCTACATCATCGCCGCCAACAAGAACTGCCCGATCCAGACCGTGCTCTCCGGCGACAGCGCCGCCATCGACGAGGCCATCCGCCGTCTCACCGCCCTCGGAGCCCAGGCGCAGGCCATCGAGGTCTCCCACGCCTTCCACTCCAAGATCGTCTACCCGGCGCGCGAGCCCTACGCCGTCTTCCTCGACAAGGTCGAGATCCGCGCACCGCGCATCCCGATCCTCTCGAACCTCACCGCCGAGTTCTTCCCGAAGGACGTCTCCGAGATCAAGCGCATGATGGTCGAGCACATGACCTCGCCGGTCGAGTTCATCCGGCAGACGAAGAGGATGTACGACGAGGGCGTGCGCGTCTTCGTCGAACTCGGCCCCAAGCGCGCCCTGACCGCGTTCGTGCAGACGACGCTCGAGGACAAGCCCGACGCCCACGTCTTCGCCTCGAACCACCCCAAGCGCGGCGGCGTCCAGGAGTTCAACGACCTGCTCGCCCGCCTGGAGTCCGTCGGCGTGGAACTGAAGATCGACGGGGCCGACCCGGCCTCGCCCCGCTCCCTATATACGCCGGCCTACAAGGCCTGGGCGGCGGGCACGCCGTGCTCCTCTCTCCCTGCGTCGGCCGCAGGTGCCGGTGCAGCCGGCACGAACGCCGCAGGGACGGTGCGAGCGGAGAGCGACCAGCGCACCGCCGCACAGGACGAGAAATGGGGCTTCTACACCGGCCCCGTCGTCGTCAGCGGCGTCGCCGCCGGGACCCCCGGGCAGTGGGAGCGCGTCTTCCGCGAGGACGGCATCGACTCCCTGCTGCGCGGCCAGAACCTCATCAGCCGCCTGCCGGAATCCGAGGCCGAGCGTCAGATCGACAAGAACATCCTGCGCCTCATCAAGTCCGACGACGGCAACCACCGCCTCGAGCGCATCCAGTCGGCCGCCGAGGTCGTGCGGCTGGCGGGCGTCGCCGGCGAGTTCGACCTCGCCAAGGAGTTCGGCTTCAAGGACGCGCTCGTGCACGCGATGGACAGCGCCTCGCGCCTCGCCGTCGCCGCGGGGGTCCTCGCGCTGCGCGACGCGGGCCTCCCGCTCGTGCGCACCTACAAGAAGACCTCGCTGGGGACGCTGCTGCCCTCCGGGTGGGCCCTGCCCGAGCCGCTGCGCGCGGGCACCGGCGTCATCTTCGCCTCCGCCTACACGAACCTCGACGCGATGGCCTCCGAGGTCGCGCGCTACCTGGCCGACAAGTACCGCGGCAAGCCGCTGCGCGAGCTCTCCGAACTCTTCGACGCCCTCGTCGAGAAGGTCTCCGATCCCTCCGAGAAGGAAGCCCTGCGCCGCTGGCAGACCGAGAGCTTCCAACCCTACTACGAGAAGCACGGGAGCGCCGCCCCCTACGAGTTCAGCCGCGACTTCCTGCTGCGCGTCATGCCGCTGGCCCACTCCCAGCTCATGCAGTGGATCGGCGCGCGCGGGCCGGGCATGCACCTCAACGCCGCCTGCGCCTCGACGACCGAGGCCGTGGGCGTCGCCGAGGACTGGCTTCGCCTGGGACGCGCCGAGCGCGTCCTCATCATCGCGGGCGACGACCCCTCGGGAACGGATCTGCGCGAATGGATGCTCTCCGGCTTCGTCGCCGCCGGCGCCGCGACGACGAGCGCGGTCGTCAGCGAGGCCGCCCTGCCCTTCGACCGCCGCCGTCACGGGATGATCGTCGGCATGGGCGCGGCCGGCATGCTCCTCGAGCGCGGCGCGCTCGCCGCCGAGCGCGGCATGCGTCCGCTCGTCGAGATCCTCTCCACGCAGTACGAGAACAGCGCCTTCCACGCCACGCGTCTGGAGCCCAACCACGTCGCCGACGTCATGGGCCGCCTCGTCGCCAAGGCCGAGAAGCGCTTCGGCGTGGACCGCCGCGCGATCGCCGCCAAGGCGCTCTTCATGTCGCACGAGACCTACACCCCGGCCCGCGGCGGCTCCGCCTCGGCCGAGGTCGCCGCCCTCCAGCGCACCTTCGGCGCCGACGCGGCGAAGATCGTCGTGACCAACACCAAGGGCTTCACCGGCCACTCCATGGGCGCCTCTCCCGAAGACCCGACCGCGATCCGCGCGCTCGTCACCGGCGTCGTGCCGCCCATCGCCAACTACAAGGAAGCGGACCCCGACCTCGCCGGCATCAACCTCAGCCGCGGGGGGGACTACGACCTCGAGTACGCGATCCGGCTCGCCGCCGGCTTCGGCTCGCAGATCGCGATGACCCTCTCGCGCCGCGTGCTGCGCAAGGGCGAGGCCCGCATCGCCGACCCGGCCCGGCACAAGGCCTGGCTCAAGGCGATGTCCGGGCAGGACGCGCCGGAGCTCGAGGTCGTCCAGAACACCCTGCGCGTGAAGGAGAACGCCGCCGCCGCGCGCGCGACAAACATTCCAGCCCCCGGGCCCGCGGTCCATCCGACTCCCATCTCCCTGCCGCAGCCTGTTGCCCGGCAGACTCCCTCCCCGACGCCGGCGGCTGCCATTCGCCCGTCGACACCTGCGGCGGGCCTTAGCGCCGCAGGTGCGGTGCGAGAGGAGGACATCCGGCGCACCGTCCTCGCGATCGTGAGCGAGAAGACCGGCTACCCGGCGGAGATGCTCGAGCCCGACCTCGACATGGAGGCCGACCTCGGCATCGACACCGTCAAGCAGGCCGAGCTCATCGGCGTCATCCGCGAGAGGTACGGCATCCCGCGCAAGGAGAACCTCTCCCTCAAGGACTATCCGACGCTCAACCACGTCGTGCGCTTCGTCCTCGAGAGCACCGGAGGAGCCTCTCACAGCGCCGCGCCCGCGCCTCAGTCGGAGGCCGTTTCCTTCAAGCCGGAGCTCCCTTCGGCGGGCCCGAGCGCCGAAGGGACGGCGCGAGAGGAGAGGGGCCAGCGCGCCGCCGCACCGGCTCCGACCGCGGCGCCCGCCCCGCGCATCGCCGCCGGGAACGAGGCCGCCGTCCTCTCGGACGTCGTGGCGATCGTCAGCGAGAAGACCGGCTACCCGGCCGAGATGCTCGAAGCCGACCTCGACATGGAGGCCGACCTCGGCATCGACACCGTCAAGCAGGCCGAGCTCCTCGGGATCATCCGCGAGAAGTACGGCATCCCGCGCAAGGAGAACCTCTCGCTGAAGGATTATCCGACGCTGCGCCACGTCGCGCGCTTCGTCGTCGACAGCGCCGGACTCCCGTCCTCCGGCGGGATTCCGGCGGGGTCTTCTCGGACCGTCGCGAGCGCGGGGACGCAGCCGTCCGCTCCCGCCGCGTCCATCGCTGCCCCGTCCGCTGTACAGACGATTCCTACGCCCACGGCGACGACCGCAGCGGACGGTGAGCAAAACGTCGTCAAGGCGGTCGTCGCCCTTGTCAGCGACAAGACCGGCTACCCGCTCGAGATGCTCGAGCTCAACCTCGACATGGAGGCCGACCTCGGCATCGACACCGTCAAGCAGGCCGAGCTCTTCGGCCTCATCCGCGAGAAGTACGGCATCCCGCGCAAGGAGAACCTCTCGCTCAAGGATTATCCGACGCTCAGCCACGTCGTGCGCTTCGTCGTCGAAAGTGCCGGGGGCTCGTCCTCCGGCGAGACCCCGGCAGTCGCTCCGCAATCCGCGCAGCAACTCCCGGCAACCCCCGTGACAACGGCGCGCGAAGAGGACGTTCTGCGCGCCGTTGTCACGCTCGTCAGCGAGAAGACCGGCTACCCGCTCGAGATGCTCGAGCTCAACCTCGACATGGAGGCCGACCTCGGCATCGACACCGTCAAGCAGGCCGAGCTCTTCGGCCTCATCCGCGAGAAGTACGGCATCCCGCGCAAGGAGAACCTCTCGCTCAAGGACTATCCCACGCTGCGCCACGTCGTGCGCTTCGTGCAGGCCGGATCCTCGTCCTCCGGCGAGGCTCCGGCGGCGTCGACACAAGCTGCTGCCGCGGTCGAAGCCCCCATGACCGCGAATCCAGCTCCCGTCGAGGCCCCCTCGGCGATCGCCCCAGCGATCGCCGAACTGGACGAAGACCCCTACCGCGACGCGAAGTTCGCGCCGTGGCGCGTGAACGCCTTCCCCAAGCCCGCGAAGGGGAGCGCCCCGACGCTCGACAAGGAACGCGCGATCGTCGTCCTCGTCCTCGAGCCGAAGACGGCCGAGCCCTACGCGGCCGCCCTCGAGGCGGCGGGCGGAGCCCCGGTCGTCGTGAAGACCGCCGACTGGGCCGACGCGGCCGAGGCGACGGCCGAGCTGCGCAAGACCCTGAAGGACCGCAAAGCCGGCGCGATCCTCGACCTCACCGCCCTCGAGCTGCCGGCCGGGTTCGACGAGATGACCCCGTCGGCCTTCGACAAGACCTACCGCCGCACCGCCCGGGCGCTGTTCCTGACGGCGCAGAACCTGCGCGCGGACCTCGTCGAGGCCGGCGCGAAGGCCTGGATCCTCGTGCTCACCCGCATGGGCGGCGCCCACGGCGTGAAGTCCGAGAAGGGCTTCCAGCCCATGGCCGGCGCGATGACCGGGCTGGCGAAGGCCCTCTGCCGCGAGTTCGACAAAGCCGCGGTGCGCGCCGTGGACTTCGACGAGAAGGCGCAGCCCGCCGACATGCTCGCGCTCGCCCTCGGAGAGGTCGGGTCCGAGGACCCGCGCCGCGAGATCGGCTACAAGGACGGCGTGCGCCAGGCGCTGCGCCTCTTCCGCGTCGGCCGACGCGAACCGACCACGCGCCGCGTCACCCAGCGCTCGGTCTTCCTCATCACCGGAGGCGGCGGCGCACTCGCCGCCGAGCTCGCCAAGGACATCGCCCGGCGCTGGAAGCCGCGCATCGCCCTCGTGGACCTCTTCCCGCTGCCCAAGGAGGCGACGGTCTGGGCCCGCATGAGCGAGGACGAGCTCAAGGCGATGAAGGCGAAGATGTGGGAGGACATGAAGGCGGACAAGAGCCGCCGCGCGACGCCGGCCATGCTGGAACGCGAGTTCCGCCGCATCCTCAACACGATCAAGCTGCACCACGGCATCGAGGAGCTCATCCGCATGGGCTGCAGGGTGAGCTACCACGCCGCCGACCTCACCGACCCGGCCGAGACCGCGCGGGCGGTGAAAGGCGCGATCAAGGATTTCGGGCAGGTGGACTACGTGTTCCACACCGCCGGCCTCGAGGAGTCCAAGCTCATCGCCGACAAGAAGGTCGAGAACTACGACCGCGTCGTGCGGCCCAAAGCCCACGGCGCCTTCAACCTCATGAAGGCCCTGCCGCACTCCCCGGGCCAGCGCTGGGTGTTCTTCTCCTCCATCGTGGCCCGCTTCGGGAACCTCGGGCAGGCGGACTACGCGACGGCCAACGACTTCCTCGTGAAGCTCGCCGCGCACATGAACGCGACCGGCCGCTCGGCCGTGGCCTTCGACCTGACGGCCTTCGCCGAGGTCGGCATGGCCACCCGCGGCGGCGTTCAGCAGTTCCTCGAGTCGATGGGCGTGGACTTCATGCCGCCCAAGATCGGCCTCGGTCTTCTGCTCGACGAGTTCGCGCTCGGCCGCGAGACCGAGGTCGTCCTCAGCGGGTCTCTCGGAAAGCTGGACGCCGACGGCATCATGATCCAGGGTCCGCTGCCGCCGGAGGCCTTCCTGACCCCGGCCCTCGAGGCCGTGGCTCCCAAGGTCCAGAAAGCGAAGGTCGACGAGAAGCCGGTCCACCTCTTCGACCGCGTGCTCGCCGAAGGACCCGGCCACGTGCGCCTGACGAAGACCTTCTCGCTGGAGGGCGACCCCTGGCTTCACGACCACTCGATCAGCGGGGTGCCCTACATCCCCGGCGTCATGGGCATCGAACTCTTCGCGGAGTCCGTCGCCCGGATGACCGGCGCGCCGCCCAAGGCGCTGGCGGAGGTGCGCTTCGCGCTCCCCATCAAGCTTCTGCGCGGCAAGCCCGCGACCGTGCGCGTCGACGCGAAGCGCGAGGGCCGCGAAAGCGCGCTCGCCATCGAGTCGGACTTCTTCAACGCGGCGGGCGTGAAGCTCGGCGCGCCGCGCAGCCACTTCCAGGCGCGCATCTCCACCGCGGGGGGCGACGGCTGGAAGGGCCTGAAGAAGCCGGCGATCCCGACGGGCAAGGAGCTCGTCGCGGGCAAGGAGACGATCTACACGCTCAACTTCCACGGCCCGAGCTTCCAGGTGCTCGCCGGGATGTACGAGCTCGGCGAGAAGCAGCTCCTCGCGCTCTACCGAAAGCCCGAGAAGGCGCTCTGGGAGAAGGACGGCCGCACGTTCGTCTGGAACCCGCTCCTCATCGAGGCGGCGTTCCAGACCTGCGGCTTCCGCGACCTGCACTTCACGAAGAAGCTGACCCTGCCGGACACCGTGGGGCTCGTGCAGGTCTTCGACCACGGGGCTCCCCCCGAGGAGCTCTACGTGCACGCGGTCTACCGGGGAGAAGAGGGCGACAAGCGCATCTACGATGCGGCCGTCTTCGACGGACAGCACCGCGTCTGGGTGCGCCTCGCCGACTATCGGATGATCGCCCAGGCATGAGCCTCACCGAACGCGTCGGACCCTGCCGCCTCCTGCGCCTGAGCCCTGAGGAAGCCGCGCGCTGGGCCGAGCGCTACGAGGGGGGAGAAGACCTCTCGGAGCAGCTCGGCGCCGCGGAGCTCGCGCAGCTCGCGGCGTTCAAGGTGCCCAAGCGCCGCAAGGACTGGCTCTCCGGCCGCCTCGCGGCCAAGCGCTTGGTCTGCGCGCTTCTCGCCGAGAAGGGGCGCTCCGACCGCCTCTGCGAGGTGGCCATCCTCAACCGCCGCGACGGCTCGCCCTACGCGGCGCTGCCCGGCGACCCCGAAGCCGGCGCCCCGTTCCTGTCCATCTCCCACGGACCGGGCGGGGCCGTCGCCGCGGCCGCTCCCGCCAACGGCCGCGTCGGCGTGGACGTCGAGCGCGTCGCCGAACGCCCGCAGTCGTTCCTCACCATCTTCGCGCACCCCAGCGAGCGCCCCGCGCTCGACACCCCGCAGGCGCAGACGCGCCTGTGGACGCTGAAGGAGGCCGTGCTCAAGCTCCTGACCCTCGGCCTCTCGGTGGACCTCTGGGACGTGCGCTTCGTTCCTGATCTGCAGCTGGCCCCTGCGTCGGACCCTGCCCCCGCTTCGCGGGGCGCCGCAGGGGCGAGCCGAGTGGAGCCCCCGTCCGCTTCCCAGAGCGCGTCCGGGGCGATGCGAAAGGAGAACTGCCCGCGCCTCGACGACCTGCGGCTCGAATTGCACAATCGCGCGCGGGCCCGCTGGGAAGCGCTCGGCAGCCCCGAGATCCGATTCGAGACCCTCCTCCGCGGCGAGGAGACCCTGAGCATCGCCTACACGAGCACGGAAGGCCGACCATGAACGCCCCCGAGAGCACTCCCCCGACCCCGGTCCAGAAGGCCCCGAAGAAGCACCGCATGGTCCCCACGAACGTGGGACGCATGCGCGAGCTCGTCGAGAAGGCCCGCGCCGGCGGCGACCCCAAGCGCATCGAAGCCCAGAAGAAGAAAGGCAAGCTCACCGCCCGCGAGCGCATCCACTACCTCCTCGACGAGGGGAGCTTCCAGGAGATCGGGCTCCTCGTGAAGACCCGCTGCAACGACTTCGGACTGCGCGAGAAGGACATCCCCGGCGACGGCGCCATCACCGGCTTCGGCCGCATCAACGGCCGCGAGGTCGCGGTCTTCTCCCAGGACTTCACGGTGCTCGGGGGCTCGCTCGGGCTCGAGCAGGCCAAGAAGATCTGCCGCGTCATGGACCTCGCCTACGAGAACCGCGTGCCGCTCATCGGCCTGCTCGACTCGGGCGGGGCGCGCATCCAGGAAGGCGTGGACTCGCTCGACGGCTACGGAGAGATCTTCTATCGGAACGTGAAGTGCTCGGGCGTCATCCCGCAGATCTCCGTCATCCTCGGGCCGTGCGCGGGCGGGGCCGTCTACTCCCCGGCCCTGACGGACTTCGTGTTCATGGTCGACGGCATCAGCCACATGTTCGTGACCGGTCCCGACGTCGTGAAGGCGGCGACCGGGGAGGTCGTGACCTTCGACGACCTCGGCGGCTCGAAGCCGCACTCCTCGAAGTCCGGCGTCTGCCACGTGGTCGCCGCCTCCGAGCAGGACTGCTTCCGCCAGATCAAGGAGCTCGTCAGCTACCTCCCGCAGAGCCGCTTCGAGAAGCCGCCGCACGTCCCCAGCCCGGACCCCATCCGGCGCACGACGCCCGTCCTCGAGGCCCTCTGCGAAGTGGACCCGCGCAAGCCCTACCGCGTGCACCACGTCGTCTGGCAGATCGCCGACGAGCACAAGTTCTACGAGATCCACGCGGAGTTCGCCAAGAACATCGTCGTGGGCTTCATCCGCCTCGGGGGGGAGGTCGTCGGCGTCATCGCGAACAACCCGGCCCACAAGGCCGGCGCGCTCGACATCGACTCCTCCGACAAGGCCGCGCGCTTCATCCGCTTCCTCAACGCTTTCAACATCCCCATCCTGACCCTCGTCGACGTCCCCGGCTACTGGCCGGGCGTCGAGCAGGAGCACGCCGGCATCATCCGCCACGGCGCGAAGCTGCTGCACGCCTACGCCGAAGCGACGGTGCCGAAGGTGACCGTCGTCCTGCGCAAGGCCTACGGCGGCGCCTACATCGCGATGAGCTCCAAGCTCATGCGCGGCGACTTCAACTACGCGCTGCCCTGCGCCGAGATCGCGGTCATGGGCCCGCGCGGGGCCATCGAGATCCTCTACTCGCGCGACATCTCCGCGGCGGAGGACAAGGACGGGCTGCGCCTCAAGCTCTCCAAAGAGTACGAGGAGCGCTTCGCAGCGCCCTACCAGACGGCCTCGACCGGGTCGGTCGACGAAGTCATCGAGCCGACGCAGATCCGCTACACGGTCATCCGCGCCTTCCAATTCCTGGCCGATAAAAGGAAGCCGGGAGAACTCCCGAACCGGGGGAACATCCCGCTCTAAACGGCGAGGGGGCCTGTCCCAAGGCGACCTCCCGTCGCCTGCGGTGCTCAGACGACGACGGCAATTGCGCTCCTCGGCGACGGGGCCTTCCTTGGGCCACCCCTCGCCGTCTAACAAACGAGAAGCCGCCCGCTTTCCGAAGCGGGCGGCTTCTCGTTTATCGACTTCGGAGGGAGAGGGCGGCGACTTCCTGGCGGCATTTGCACGACACCATGCCTATGTCAACGCCCGCCGATCATGGGTACGACTGCAGGCGCGCGGCGGATGCGTGGGGTAACCACCCCGCCCTCTGGCGCCGGGGGGGGTGCCATCAACCAATACGCCCTCTTTTTGATCGCCACGGCTCGCGCGCAGCTGCACCCACTCAAGATTTAAACCTCATTCCCCGCATCCCGTCTGGGATCCGGTTCTGCTGTCGTCCGGCGTTCCGATTTATTGCTTCAACATGAGCCGTTTATGAGCCATAATATTCCTCGAATATGACTCATTCCAAGGAGACAAGACCCATCTGGCCCGGCGCTTGCAGCCCTCTCAAAGAGAGCAAGCGCCGGGACACGACTCCGACGGAGCAGGCCCGGGCCCTGGCCGCCGTGACGGAGGCGCTCAAGGAGCTCGACCGGGACGGCGTGAGCCGGGTCCTGCGCTGGGCGGCGGAAGCACACGGGCTGACCCGCTTGGAAGGAGCCGCCCGCGGCGGGGACCTCCGCAGAGAGAGCCTCGATTTCCCGGACCCGGGAGCCCTCCTCGCGGCGGCGGGCACATCGGGCAGCGCCGAGCGGGCCCTCCTGGCGGGCTTCTGGCATCAAGTCGTGCGGGGAGAGACCGACTTCGACGCCTTCTCCGTCAACCGCGCCCTCAAGGGGCACGGAGAAGGGCTCCCAAACGTGACCAAGACGCTCTCCTCCCTCATGGAGCGCGCCCTCGTCGTCTCGCTGCGCAAGGGGGGGAAGACGAAGCAGGCGCGCAAGCGCTACCGCCTGAGTCCCTCCGGCGTCGAGCGCGCCAAGGCCCTCCTCCGCTCCCCCTGACCTGACGGGGAAGCGGCCGTTTTGCTATCCTTCCCGTCAGTGATGAGCCCCCGCCTGCGCATCCTTCCGCTCCTCCTCGCCCTGGCCGCCTGCTCCGCCCCGACCTCCTCCGTCCGCCGCGCTCCGTCCTCGTCCGGGCCCTGGCATCTCGTCGCCGACGAGACGGCCCCGGAACTGACCCCGGAAGCCGCCCGCGCGGAGCTCGACAAGCTCGTCGCCGCGTACGGGCTGGCTCCCGGAGACTTCGCCGCGAGCGCCGTGAGCCTGCCGAAGGGAGAGGCCCTCTGGGAGCTCGAGCCCGAGCGCCCGATGATCCCGGCCTCGAACATGAAGCTCCCGCTCTCCGCGGCGGCGCTCGACCTCCTCGGCCCCGACTTCCGCTTCCGCACCGAGCTCAAGCTCGAGGGCGGGAAGCTCTACGTCGAGGGCCACGCCGACCCGAGCATCGAGGCCGCCGATTTCAAGGCGATGCTCGCGCGCCTGCGCGACCTGCGCGGGAAGGACGCGCTCAAGGAGTTCGGAGGCGACGTCGTCCTCGACGATTCCGACTTCCCGGTCTACGACCGCATCGACCCCGACTTCCTCGACTCCGCCTGGTCGAACACGTCCTACGGCGCGCTCGCCGTCGATCACAGCCGCGTCACCCTGCAGCTCGCCGAGCGGCCCGGAAAAGGCCTCGCGGCGCTCGTGGCCCCCGACCCCGAGGGCTTCGCGGTCGAAATCGCCTCGCGGCCGCTCTCCTTCGAACCCCATTACAAGCCGCAGTACTCCGTCTCCTTCGACGAGGGCCGCGGCCTGCACGTCATCACCCTCTATCCGCCGCTCGAGCCCGGCCGCTTCACCCTGCCGGTGCGCCGCGCCAGCGAGCACTTCGGGCGGGTCTTCGCCCGGGTCGCCCGCTCCTCCGGCGTCGAGGTCCGCAGCGTCGCCCGCGGGACGACGCCGCGCGGCGCGCGGCCCCTGCTGTCGCGGCCGAGCCGCCCCCTGCGGGAACTCCTGCGCGCGATGAACCTCGAGAGCGACAACCAGATGGCCGAGCATCTCGTGCTCGCGCTCGCAGCGAAGACCGGCGGCCGCACGCGCGAGGACGGCCTCGCGGCTCTCTCGCGCTTCCTCGTGCGCAAGGCCGGCTGGAAGGAAGGAAGCTTCGTCGTCCCCAACGGCTCCGGCCTCTCCCGGGCGGCGCGCGTCAGCCCCGCCCAGCTCACCCGTCTGCTCACCTACATGCGCGCCCGCCGCGACCTCGACGGCGCCCTCGAGAGCTCGCTCCCCATCGCCGGCTGGTCGGGGACCCTGCGCCGGCGGCTCGTCGGCTCCTCCTCCGTCCTGCGGATCGCGGGGAAGAGCGGCATGATCGACTACGTCCATTCGGTCTCCGGCTACGGCGTCGACGCCGGAGGGCGCCCCTTCGCCTTCGCGCTCATGGCCAACGACGCGGAGGGCCTGCGCCGCACCGCCGGCTGGACCGCGCTCCAGCGAGAGTCCGAGGCCGAATGGAAGCGGAGCACCGACGTCAACGAGCGCTTCAAGGAGCTCGAGGACCGGGCGCTCGAGGTCCTGCTGCGGGTGCGGACCCCATGATCGAGCGACTCCTCGCCTTCGGCGTCCCTTTCCTCTGCGCGCTGCTCGCGGCGCTCTTCCACTCCCCGCGCTGGTGGTGGGCCGTCGGAGCCCTCCTTGCCGCCGGAGCCGGCTGCCGCGTCCTCTATCTGCGCTGGCCATGGGCGCCCCCGCGCACCGTCGAAGTCGGCGGAGAGCGCTATCCGCTCGCCGAGGCGCTCGACGTCCTCAAGGCATCCGAGTTCTATTCCCTCTGCGAGACGCATAAGCGCGCCGCGGTGAAGGGGGGGAAGGACGTCATGCGCCGCCTCATCGCCGAGATCCTCGGCAGCCGCGACGTCCAGGAGCGCCGGACGATGACGGCCCTTCTGCACCGCACCGTGCCGGTCTGCGCTTCCTGCGGCCGGCCCATGCCCGAGAGTTTCCAGAACCTCGAGTGGATGGAGGCGGCCGGGGCCTCCTACGCCGTGCTCGACGAGGCCGGCAAGCCCTCCGGGAACTGCTCGCGCTGCGGGAGCGCCGAATTCCTCTTCGTCTATCCCGCGCCGGGAGGCACGCCATGACATCCGCCGTTGGCAAGCGCTTCGTCGTCGCCGTCGCCGGAGGCTCGGGCTCGGGAAAGACGACCTTCGCTCGCCGGGTCCTCGAGGAGAGCCGCAAGGCCGGCATCTCCGGACAGATCTTCTCGCTCGACAACTACTACAAGCCGCTCGAGAACCTGAGTCTCGAGGAGAAGAAGGCCTACAACTTCGACCACCCCGACGCGCTCGATTTCAAGCTCGCTCTCCGCCAGCTCAAGCAGCTCTGCGCCGGAGAGGCGATCGAGCAGCCGATCTACGACTTCAAGACCTCCGCGCGCGAAGAGCGCACGCACCGCTGCGAGCCCACCCGTCTGCTCATCGTCGAGGGCCTCTACGCGCTCTACCCCGCCGACTTCCTGCCGCTCTATCACTACCGCATCTTCGTCTCCACCGGCCTCGCCACCGCCGTCCTGCGCCGCCTGCAGCGCGACATCGAGGAGCGCGGCCGCGACATCCAGGGCTCCAAGCACCAGATCCTGACCACGGTGCTGCCGATGTACGAGGACTACGTGAAGCCCACGCAGAGGAACGCCCACTTCTCGATCAGCTGGGAAGGCGAGGAGATCCCGGAGAAGGCCACCGAGGGCCTGACACGGATGGTGCGCGACTTCTTCAGGTAGGACGACCCATCGCGCGCAGGGTCACGCCCGGCACGGGCTCCCATCGGGTCAGCGTCTCGAAGCCCGCGCGCGCATAGAACCCCTCCGCGCCCGCCCCGCAGATCAGGTGCGCGCCCGGTACGCCGGCGCTCCCGAGCTCCTCGAAGAGCCTCCCCAGCAGGACCCGCCCGACGCCCCGGCGCTGGAAGGCCGGGGACACGTTCATATGCAGGTGCGCGGGATAGCGCGCCTCGATGCGCTCCCGCTCCGAGGGCGGCAGCTCCCCCGGGTCGACTTCCAGCGCGAAGGAGCGGCGCAGGAAGGAGCGCACGGCGGCGGAGCGGCCCCAGCGGCCGGAGAGCGCGCCGAGTACGAGGGGGAGGCGCTGGCGCAAGCGCCGCTCGCGGCGGAAGCGCGGGGTGTCGGGACAGCCGGTGAGGTAGCCGGCGAAGCGGCCGTCGACGAGCGCCGCGAACGTCCAGCCGGGACGCAGGAGCCGGTAGGGGTCGACCCAGAACTCCGCGAAGAAGTCCTTCTCGCCGTCTCCGACGCCGCGGCCCTCGCGCGCGAGCGCGCCGCAGAGCTCGCGGGCCGCGGCCCAGTGCTCCGCGGAGCGCAGCCGTCCGCAGAGGACGTCCATGGCCCGATCAGCGCGCCGCCCTTCCGACGGCGCCCGAGCCGCCGGAAGGACGGTGCGGGAGGAGGGCCGTCAACGCACCGCTGCCGGGACCTTGAAGTCGAGGACGTCGCCGACCTTGATCTTGTGGCGCATCGCGGCGCCGGCGGGGAGCTCGAGCACGTAGAGGCCCTCGCCTCCGCGGCGCGCGATCTTCTCTTCCGGCGTGTCCTTCGCCGAGCGCGGCACGTCGCGGTGCACGACCGCGACCCTCCGCGCGGCGTCGAGCCAGACCATGTCGAGGTCGACGTAGGTGTTCTTCATCCAGAACTCGAGGCGCTCCGCCTTCGGGAAGACGAAGAGCATGCCGTAGTCGGGGGCGAGCTTCTCGCGGAACATGAGGCCGGTCTCCCGCGCTTCGGGCGTGTCCACGACGTCGGCGACGAGCAGCGCCCGATCGGGCAGGACGATGTTGGCCTTCGCCAGCAGAGACATCTTCTGCGCGGAGAGCGGCACGGGGGCGATGAGGGCCTGCGGCTGCGGGACGCCGGGAGGGGGACCGGCGCGCGACTCATCCTTCTTCACGGAACAGGCGGCGAGCGCGACGAGAACGGACAGCGCGAACAGGGTCCTCATGGGCGTCCTCCGGGCGGCGGCAGGGGTTCGACCGACTGGAGCGAGCGCAGACGCTCGAGCACGCGCCGGTCGTCCTCCCGTGCCGCATCATAGGATTTGTCGAAATCGAGGGCCAGCTCCCCGGCCAGAGCGCGCAGGGCGGCGCCCTTCTCGCGCCGACCAGCCAGATAGGAGAGGGTCTTGCCCCCGCCCTCGGCCAGGCGCACGAGCTGGCAGAGTTCGAGCCGGTAGAAGCCTCGCGCGACGAGGGGTTCGAGGTCGCCGGACGGAGAGGTCGTCGAGATCCCGACGCGCAGCCAAGTCGTCGCGTCGTAGCTCAGCGCGAGCGCGAGTCCGACCGGCGCGGCGGTGGCGCGCTCGACCCCTCCGCGAGCGCCGAACGCGTCGGGGCCGAAGGCGGTGCCGAAATCCACCGACTGCTGGGCCGCGCAGGGCGCGGCGAGCAGGAAGAGCGCTCCGAGGAGGAGCCTCATCCGCGCGCCTTCTCCCCGGAAGCGGGGAGCGCCTTCATCCGGAGGACCGCCGCGCGGGCGGCATCGAGCCAGTCGCGCGTGCTCCACGCGCCGAGCCGTCCGTTGAGCGCGCGCTCGAGGTCGTGGACGAACAGGCCCTCCGCGGCGCCGTCGGCGTAGATCCCGCCGACGGCCGCGTCCAGGCGCCGTCGGAACTCCCCGGGGCCGTCCTTCGCGCGCTGATGCAGGCCCCAGTCGACGATGTTCCCGACGATGAGGCGGACCTCGCCGACGCGCGCGTAGGCGTGCCAGTCCTTGAGGATCTGAGCGTACTGCGTCCGGTCCGCCTCGTACATCATGAGAGCGCAGGCGTCCGCGCCCGCGTCGGTGAACATCACCGGGTCCTGCCCGTGATGCCGGCCGCGGTCCCAGGTGAGCGTGAAGGCCCACAGCGGCTTGTCCGAGCGCAGGCCGCGCCGGATGAGGCGGATGGCCTGCGCGGTGCGATGAGCCCGCCACCACTGCCAGGAGTCGACGAGCCGCATGTCCTTGCGGGCGATCTTGCGCTTCGCGAAGTCGGCCATGCGCTCCTCGCGGCTCATGCGCTCCCAGTTCGCGGGGCGGGGGACCTCGGGCATCTCGGCCATGAAGTCGTCGACGAGCTCGTAGCCGCCCAGCGCGTTGCGGATGTAGTCGAGCCCGACGAAATCCACCTCGGGGATGGCGGCGAAGCCGCGCAGGAGCCGGGCCACGTCCTTCGCGCGCCGCTCGTCACGGATGGAGATCGCGCGGGTCGTCTTCGGGCGGCCGTCCTCGATCTCGAGCGCGTACTCGTAGCCGGGGACGCGGTTCTCGGACGACATCGTCAGGGAGAACATCGCCCAGACGCCGAACTTGAGCCCGCGCCGGTGACACTCGCGCGCCACCTCCGGGATGAGCGGGAGGTTGTGCGCGACCCAGGTCTCGCCCCGGCCCTGGCCGGGGGTCTGACCGCCGAGCATCCAGAAGGCGTCCGCCCCCATGAACTGCGCCCAATCGAGCAGGCCGCGCCAGTCCTTGAGCGTCCCGTCGGGCGCCTTCACCTTGAGGGAGGCCAGGGGCCGCGCGCTCTCCCAGGTCGCGACGGCCATCCGCCGGGGCATGGGGCGCGGGACGCGGCGGAGGATCTCGAAGCCGCCGGTGCGCAGCGCCTTGGTCGCCTCGAGAGGCTCGGAGAGCTCGAGCGCGTAGCGCCCGGCCGGGGCGTTCCAAGGGCAGGGCCAGCGCCCGATCCAGGCGGCCCGCGAGGCGTCCCAGCTCAGGGGAAGCTCGAGGAGCCCCCCGACCGTCGTCACGGGCCGGCCGTCCTTGAGGACGCGCACGCGCGGCGCGTGCGCGCGCCAGCGCGCGCGAAGCGCCGGGTCGCGCGTGCGCAGGCGGGGCTCGACGAACTCGTCGTGGTGGTAAGCGGGGCGCACCGCGTCCAGGCGGACGGCGCCCCAGGAGCGGGAGAGGCGGTAGCCGATGAAGAAAGCCGCGTAGACCGCGAGCACCAGGCCGAGGAGGTTCAGGCCTGGTCGGAATCGATCCATATCGTGACGGGTCCGTCGTTGACGAGCGCGACCTTCATGTGCGCCCCGAACTCGCCGGTCTTCACCGCGACGCCGAGTCCGGCGAGGGCGGCCGCGTAGGCGCGATAGAGCGCCTCGGCGCGCAAGGGCTCCATGGCGCCGGTGAAGTCGGGACGGCGTCCGCGCCGGCAGTCGCCGAAGAGGGTGAACTGGCTGATGACGAGCGCCTCCCCGCGCACGTCGAGGAGGGAGCGGTCGAACTTCCCGCGCTCGTCGGAGAAGATCCGCAGGTTGGCCGTCTTCTCGGCCATGCGGACGGCGGAGGCCTCGTCGTCGCGCGGCCCGACGCCGGCCAGTACCAGGAGGCCGGGGCCCACGCCGCGGCGCTCCCCTCCGGGGAGCTCCACGGACGCCTCGAGGACGCGCTGCAGGACCAGGCGCATGGGGGCCGGGCGTGATTTTAGTATACTTTCCCCGTCGACGACATCGTTCTTCGAGCGAGGTTTCCTCCCATGGTGACAGGTCTCGTCCTCGTCCGTCTGACCGCCGGCCGCGAGCAATCGGTCCTGCAGAAGATCAAGCAGACCAAAGGGGTCTCCCACGTCTCCGCCGTCTTCGGGCGCTGGGACCTCGTTCTCGACATGGAGACCGACGACATGCCGAGCCTTTCGAGCATCGTCGTCAACGACATCCGCTCCATCCCCGGGGTCCTCTCCACCGAGACCCTCGTCACGACCGTCATCTAGGCGGCGGTCTCGACGTGACCGCCGCCGGATTAGACCCGAGCTGTTCCCGGCAGAGGAACCCTCCCGAGCCGATGACGCTCAACGCCCTGCTCGACGAGGCCTCTCTGCGCTGGCCGGCGCGGATCGCGCTGCTCGTCGAAGAGGGGCCGGCCCACGAGCACGTCTCGCCCTGCTGCCGGAAACGCGACGTCGCCGGCTCCGAGCACGCGGTCGCCTACGACGAGCTGCGCTGCCTCGTGCTCCGCGCGGCGGAGGCCTTCCGCGCCAGCGGGATCGCCCGCGGCGACCGGGTCGCCATCCTCCACCGCAACGGACTGGGCTTCGTCGTCGCGTACTTCGGCCTCCTGCGCCTGGGCGCCGTGGCCGTGCCCATCAACTTCATGGTGCAGAAGTCCTCGGAGCTGCGCTACATGCTCTCCGACTGCGGCGCCCGCGCCATCGTGACCCAGCGCGCCTTCCTGCGCGAGGTGAACGCCGCGCGCGTAGGTCTGGCCGCCCTGGAGACCGTCTGGATGACCGAAGGCCCCTGCGAAGGGACGCGGGACTTCTGGGCCGCCCTCGCCGACGCGCGTACGCCCCAGTGTCCGAAGTGCGGGGCGGGGGAGGACGCCGAGGACGCCGCCGCCCCCGACGACGTCGCCGCGGTGCTCTATACCTCCGGGACCACCGGCGAGCCCAAGGGCGTGATGCTCACGCACGCGAACATGGTCGCCAACGCCGATTCCTCGATCCTGTTCTTCGATCTCAGCGAGAACGACGTCTTCCTGTGCCTCCTCCCGATGTTCCACACCTTCGCCTGGACCGCCTGCATCGTCCTCCCGCTGCGCATCGGAGCGAAGGTCGTCGTCGTCACCTCGATCACGCCGCCGAAGCCCTGGCTCATGCGCATGGCGCGCCACGGGGTGACCTGCTTCTTCGCCGTGCCGCAGCTCTACGCGGTGCTGGCCAAGCAGGCGACCGGCCTCAAGCGCTGGGTCCTGCGCTGGTACGTGTTCCGCAAGGTCCGCTTCTGCGTCGCCGGAGCGGCCCCGCTGCCCGAGCGCGTCTCGCGGGACTTCCTCCGCGCGGTCGGCCACGAGATCCTCGAGGGCTACGGACTCACCGAGACCTCCCCGATCGTGAGCGTCAACCGGCCCGGCCGCAGCCGCCGCGGCAGCGCGGGCCCGCCCATCGACGGGGTGAGCCTCCGCATCGTCGACGGGCAGGGCTGCGAGCTCCCGCCGGGCGAAGAGGGGGAGATCTGCGTCCGCGGCCACAACATCATGAAGGGCTATCTGAACCGCCCGGAGGACACCCGCGCCGTACTCTCGGAGGACGGCTGGCTGCGCACCGGCGACGTGGGGATCGTCGACGCGGACGGCTTCCTCCACATCCGCGACCGCATCAAAGACATGATCATCATCAAGGGGCTGAAGGTCTTCTCGGCCCAGGTCGAGGCGGCGATCCTCGAGCACCCCGGCGTCCAGGAAGCCGCGGTCGTGGGGATCCCCGACGACGTGGGCGACGAGACGATCAAGGCCTTCGTCGTGCTCCGGCCGGGGTCGAAGGCGACGAAGTCCGACCTGCTCCAACACTGCCGCCAGCGCCTCGACCCGTACAAGCGTCCCCGCGACATCGAGGTTCTCGGCGAGATGCCGAAGAACTCCCTGCAGAAGGTCCTCAAGCGCGAGCTCCGGCGCCGCGAGCTCGACCGGAGGGTCTCGTGAAGCCCCGCGCGACGCGTCTCCCCGCGACGGCCGCGAAGGCCCTGCGCGCGCACCCCCTGCTCGCCGCGCTCGAGGAGTGCTCCCGCGCAGCCGCCCCGGCGAGAGGCGTCTGGCTCGTCGGAGGGGCACTGCGCGACGCCCTCCTCGGACGCCCGGTCCTCGACCTCGACGCGGCCGCCGTCGGAGCGCACCTCCTCGCGCAGCGCCTGGCGCGGCAGACGAAAGCCTCCTGCGTGGTCCTGGACGCCGAGAACGGCGTCTACCGCGTCGTCCCGCGGGGCGGAGGCCCCCACGTCGACGTCGCCGAACTCCAAGGGAAGGACATCCTCTCGGACCTCGGGCGGCGCGACTTCACCCTCAACGCCCTTGCGCTCGAGCTCCCGCTCGCGGCCGGAGCCCCGCTCCTCGACCCGCACGGCGGCCTCGCCGACCTCCGACGGCGGCGCCTGCGCCGGACGACGACGAAGGTCTTCCGCGACGACCCGCTGCGCATGCTCCGCGTCTTCCGCATCGCGGCGCAGTGCGGCCTCCGCGTCGAGCCGGCGACTCTCTCGGCCGTCCGCCGTGAGCGGGGGCTCCTGCGGCGCTCGGCGTCCGAACGCGCGCGCGCGGAGCTGCTGACCCTGCTCGCGGTCCCCGACAGCGCTCCCTGGCTCAAGGCCATGGACGAGGTCCGCCTCCTCACGGCGCTGCTGCCCGAGCTCGAATCCTCCCGGACCTGCGCGAAGGTCTACTACGGGGCCGGCGGCGTCCTCAAGCACGCCCTCGAAGTGGTCGCGCGCATGGACTTCGTCCTCTCCGACCTCGAGGCCGTCTTCGGCGCGCTCGGCGCGCGCGTGCGCGAACATCTCCGAGGGCTCGGCGCACCCGCGGGGGACCCGGCCTTCCTCAAGCTCGCCGCGCTGCTCCACGACGTCGCCAAGCCCGCGACCGCCCGCCGCATCGACGGCCGCCTCCGCTTCTTCGGACACGACCTGCTCGGCGGACGGATGGCCGCCGAGATCCTGCGCCGCCTGCGCTGCTCGCGCGAAGAGGTCCGCGTCGCCGCCCTGCTCGCCGAGCACCATCTGCGCCCCGGCAACCTGGCCGCGGCGGACGTCGTCAGCGACAAGGCGGTCTACCGCTTCTTCCGCGACCTCGGGCCGCTCGGGGTGCCGCAGCTCCTGCTCTGCTGGGCCGACCACGCCAGCTACCTCCCGCCCGCGGCCCTGCGCCGCGTCCTGCGCTGGGCGGCGGAGGACCCGCACGGCTTCCGCCCGCCGCGCGCCCTCGACGCCGACACCGCCAAGACCCTGCGCCACCTCCAGCTCGTCTCCTGGCTGATGAGCCGCTGGTTCCTCGCGCCCGCGACCGCGCGGCCCGAGCGTCTCCTCGACGGCAAGGAGGTCATGAAGACACTGGGCATCCCGCCGAGTCCTCGGGTCGGCGAAGCCCTCGCCCTGCTCGAGGAAGCCCAGGCCGAGGGACGCGTGCGCACGCGCGAGGACGCGCTGGCGTTCCTGCGCCGCCTCCCTCCCGCCAAAGACGTCTCTAAGAAGTTAACATAGCCGTAACCCGCACCCCCGTCCCGCCTGCTATACTCGGGTCGTGAGGAGTTTCCTGCCCGCGCTCCTGCTCGCGCTGCTGCGGCTCGCCGCCGCCGCTCCCGCCGCCGCCGCCGACGACGCGCTCCCGGCCCTCTCCAACTTCCAGCTCACGAGCTGCAACGGGACCTACTCCCTGTCCAGCCTCACCTCGACGGGGACGCCGAGCTTCCAGATCGACGTCCAGGACACGGGAGGGGGCCTGCGCGTGGGCGCCCAGCCGCACCTGGCCGGCGCCTCCGCGCTGACGCCCACCGTCCTGATGATGCACTTCGACAACAGCATCGCCGACGACCGGAGCGCCCCGCAGAGCACCGAGAAGACCGCCGGCGTCACCTACGTCGCCTCGCAGGCGAACTTCTCCCAGGCGGGCGCCTGGCCCAACGTGAATCCCGAGTACGTGCGCGCCCTCCGGTCCGCGACGCTGGCCAGCGCCACCGACCAACTCACGCTCCAGGCGTGGGTCTACCCGCAGGATCTCACCCAGCGCCCCATCCTCGAGTTCAACGACGGCACGAACGTCGGCGTCCTCCTCTGGCACAGCGTCGGCACCGCCGGGAACATCTACGCCAACGCCATCAGCAGCGACGGCGTGAACCACCTCTCCTCGACGAGCTACGCGGTCATGACGCAGAACGCCTGGAACCTCGTCACCATGACCCTCGGCAACTCGGGCATGAACAAGATCCTGCGCGTCTACGTCAACGACGTGAAGGTGGGGGAGACCGTCATCCCGGAGATGCTGCCGCTGCGGGTGGACGGGGACCTCTACGTGGGCCACCGCCCGACGGGCGGGGGATACACCTTCTACGGATATATCGACGAGGTACGCGTCCTCACCGCCGCGCTCGGGGCCGAGGGCGTCGCCAACGACTACTATGCCGGGCAGTTCAAGTACTCCTCCACGAGCTCGAACGGTCCCTTCACGACGCGCTATATCGCGGGCGGAGACTACTCGCCCGCCGGCTCCAACGGCTCGGTCGCGAAGCACACCTATACCGCCGCGGCGGTGCCCCTGCGCTCCGGGAACAACTACATCCGCTTCACCTTCCAGGACCGCTCGGGGAACACCATCCAGCAGGACCGCGTCATCAACGTGCAGACGGCGCCGCCCTCGCAGCCGGGGGGCTTCTCGGGGACGCCGACCTCCGCGACCGGCATCACCTGGAACTGGTCCGCCTCTCCGGGTCTCTGCACGGGAGGGACCTACCGATTCTACTCGTGCCTGAGCGGCGTTCCCATCGCCTCGGGCCTCGGAGGCCTCAGCTACCCGGAGGCCGGCTACGGGCCGAACTCGCTGAACTGCCGGCGCATCAGCGCGGTCACGATGTACGGGGAGAGCTCCCTCTCCGCGCCGACGAGCGTCTACACCTGGGCCAACCCGCCGGCGGCCTTCGGGGCGTCCTTCGTCTCGACCGGCAGCCTCGTCGTCACGTGGGGGGACAACGGCAACCCCGGCTACACGCGCTGGGAGCTCAGCGACTCGCTCAACAACTTCGCCACCCTCCGTTCGAGCCCGGTCCCGACGACGGCCAACTACACCGGGCTCTCGAAGGCCGTGGTCTCCCTCTCCCCGCAGACGACGTACTACCTGCGCGTGCGCGCCTTCAACGGAAACGCCTCCGACGGGAACACCCTCGGGGAGGTCTTCACCGCCTTCGCGAGCACGACGGTCCCGACCTTCGGGATCCAGAACGGTCTCGTCGGCCTGGCGCAGGGGCTCACCTCCATCCGCTGGAGCTGGACCGCCTCCCCGAGCGCGCTCGACTACACGCTGGTCGGGACCGGATTGGGGACCCTCACCACGACCGCCGGGACGCTCTTCGACCAGGGAGGCCTCTCGCAGAACACGGAGTACGGCGCGACCCTGCGGGTGCGCAACGCCTCCGGCGTCGGGCCGGACGGCGCCGAGGCGCGCATCTACACGCTGGCCGCCGCGCCGGGCCCGCTGAGCATCACGGCGGTCACCTCCAACACGATCTCCGTGAGTTGGTCCGGCAGCGGGAACCCGCCCGCCGCGACCCTCTACGAGGTCTTCCTGACGACCGATGCGGGCTTCTCCGGCCGCGTCTCCACCTACTCGGTGTCGGCGACCAACCTGACCCTCAGCGGCCTGCTCCCCGCGACCAACTACGCCCTGCGCGCCCGCGCCGTCAACGGCAACGGCGTGGCGACGGCGCCGACGGCGGTCGTCACCCAGCAGACCGCCGCCTCGATCATCGTCTCCTCCGCGTCGACGCCCCAGACGCCCTACGCCCCCATCGCCGGAGCCCTAGGGACCTGGCACTTCGACGAGGGCGGAGGCACGAAGGCGGTCGACGCCTCGGGCCTGGCCAACGACGGGCAGCTGACCTGCACCTTCGTCGCCTGTTCGACGCCGACCTACACGACGGGGCAGACCGGGCTCGGGAAGGCCGTCCGCTTCAGCGGGATCCCCAACACCTACTGCCGCGTGCCGCACGCGGCGAACCTGGCCGGGACCGGCTCGCTGACGGTGCAGGCATGGGTGAACCCCGAGAACGTCAATCAGGTCGCCGACGCCGGCCTCGTCGCCAAAGGAGAGGGGACGAAGGAGTCCTTCGCGCTCGTCATCACCGCCGGGAAGTGGCGCTTCTTCCTGCGCGACGCCGGACTCGGGCTCTATCAGGTCAGCTCGACGCAGTCCATCCGGGTCGGACAGTGGACGCACCTGGCCGGCGTCTACGACGCGGCGGCGCGCACGCTGCGCATCTACGTCGACGGCACCCTCTCCGCCGTCAACAGCGTCGGAATCCCCGCGGCGCGCTACAACGACGCCCACCTCGTCTCGATCGGCGCCCGCCAGCCGCTCGCCGCCGGTTACGACAGCCCCTTCAACGGCCTCATCGACGAGGTCAATCTCGCCGGACGCGCCATGACCGCGTCGGAAGTCGCCGCCTCATGGACTGCGAGCAGGTCCTCGGAACTCTCCCTTCCCTGGCCCAACGCCTCGACGCATCTCATCATCCCGCCCGACACCTTCGGCGGTCCCGCGGACATCTACGCCTCCGCCGACCCGTCCGCGGCGCCCATCCAGGCCTCCGCGGCGACCGTGCTCTCGGCCCTCTCCGCCCCGCCGACCGGGCAGGCGCTCATCCCCGGGACGCTCGTCGAACTGGTCGCGAGCGTGGGGGGGCTCCCGCTCACCGGGAACTTCGCGTCGACCGTCACCGTCTCCCTCCCCTATACGGACGACGACGGGAACGGCCTCATCGACAACACGATCCCGCCCATCCCGGCCGCCGGTCTGAGGATGTACACGCTCGATGAGACGGTCGTGCGCTGGACCGCGCTGCCCACCTCGGTGGACCTCGCCAACAGACGCGTCCTCGGGCAGACCCCCCACTTCTCCGTCTTCGCGGTCTTCGGCCCCAGCGGCATCCGCCCGAACACGGACCAGGTCCGCGTCTACCCCATCCCCTGGCAGCCGGGCAGCGCCGGCCGCTTCGACTCGGCCTCCTTCCTCGGCAAGAGCGGCATCATCTTCGACAACCTCCCCACCGAGGGAGCCATCAAGATCTTCAATCTCGCCGCCGAGTTCGTGGCCGACGTCCCCTTCTCCGCCGCGAACGTGGGCACCGTGGTGTGGGACGGACGCAACCGAGCGGGCCGCGAGTGCGCCAGCGGCGTCTACTTCGCCTACGTGAAGTCCTCGCAAGGCGGGTCGTCGACCGTCCTCAAGCTCGTCATCGAACGATGAGAGTCCTCCTCCTCGCCGTCCTCCTCGCGCTCGCCCCGGTCCCGGAGGCGCGGGCCGCCTTCGATTCGAGCTCGGCGGGCACGGCGACGGGGCAGTTCCTCAAGCTCGGCGCGGACGCGCGCTCGGCGGGCATGGGAGAGGCCGTCGGCGCGGCGGCGGAGGACGCCTCGGCCCTCTACTGGAACCCGGCCGGACTGGCCGCGCTCGAGAAGCGCGAGGTCCTGCTCTCGCACGCCTTCCTCTATCAGTCCCTCTACGCGGACCTGGCCGTCTTCGCCTGTCCGCTGAGTCCCGCCGCCGCCCCGCGCCGGCGCGAGTTCCGGCCCAGCGGGCTGGGGACGCTCGCCCTCGGAGCGCTCTACCTCAGCGCCGGAGACATCCCGGAGATGGACAACTCGGGCACCGCGACCGGCGGGTCGGTCAAACCCTACGACCTGGCGGTCATGGCCGGCTGGGGAGCGTCCCTGAGCGAACACCTCGACGCCGGCATCGCGATCAAGTTCATCGACTCCCGGATCACGCGCTCCGCGCGCTCGGGCGCCGCCGACGCCGGCCTGCGCTGGCACACCCTGCTCGGCGACCAGTGGCCCTACGTCGCCGCCTTCTCGGGAAGCAACTTCGGAGGGCGCCTGCGCTATCGCGAGAAGACCGAGCAGCTGCCGACCGTGCTCCGCTTCGGCCAGTCCCTGCGGCTCATGCGCAACTGGCTGCTCGCCGTGGACGCCGTCGGTCCGAGCGACGGCCGCCCTTACGCGAACGTGGGCAGCGAGACCTCCTGGCCCTTCACCGACGCCACGGCCTTCGTGCGCGCCGGCTGGTCGGGCCGCACGATGATGTCGGACCTCGACGGCATCACCGGCTTCTCCTTCGGCTTCGGCGCCCGCCTGGCCGGGGGGGGCTTCGACTACGCCTGGGCCCCCTACGGCGTGCTCGGCCAGGCCCACCGCTTCGCTTTCACCTACCGCTTCTGAGCCGCCCGCCTCGCCGCGCGCGGCGAGGACGGACTACTTGACTATTTAAGTCAGGATTGGTAGGCTCCCCTTGCGCTCTCCATTTTGTAGGATGGCGCGAGAGCTCCGATGAAGCCCACCGAGAAAGACGTCCTCGACGCGCTGAGGACCTGCAAGGACCCCGAACTCGGACGAGACCTCGTCTCCCTCGGGATGATCCGCGCCGTCCGCATCGAGGAGGGGACCGTCTCCTTCGACCTCGTTCTCACGACCCCCGCCTGCCCGCTCAAGGGCCGCATGGAGGAGGAGGCGCGCGCCGCGGTGCTGCGCGTTCCCGGCGTGCGCGAGGTGCGCGTCCGCATGGACGCCGAGGTCCAGAAGGACGCCCGGCTCGAGTCGGTCCTGCCGCCCGGCGTGCGCAACGTCGTGGCCGTGGGCAGCGGCAAGGGCGGGGTGGGGAAGTCCAGCGTCAGCGTCAACCTCGCGGCCGCGCTGGCCCGCGAGGGCGCCCGCGTCGGCCTGCTCGACGCCGACGTCTACGGCCCGAACCAGCCGCAGATGCTCGGACTGGGGGGACGCCGGCCGAAGGTCGACGCCGAGAACCGCATCCTTCCCCTCGAGAACCACGGGGTCCGGCTCATGTCCATGGGCTTCCTCATGGACGACGACACCCCGGTCATCTGGCGCGGCCCGATGCTCCACGGGGCCGTCCGGCAGTTCCTCGCCGAGGTCCTCTGGGGCGAGCTCGACTACCTTCTCGTGGACCTCCCTCCCGGCACCGGCGACGTCCAGCTCTCGCTCTGCCAGTCCGCCCCCATCGTCGGCGCCCTCGTCGTAACGACCCCGCAGTCGATCGCGGTCTCGGACGTGCGCAAGGCGGTCGCGATGTTCCGCAAGCTCGAGGTGCCCGTCCTCGGCGTCGTCGAGAACATGAGCGTCTTCGCCTGCCCGCACTGCGGGAAGGCGTCCCGCCTCTTCGGCGCGGGCGGAGGGAAGGGCCTCTCCGAGGACTTCCGCATCCCCGACCTCGGGAGCATCCCGCTGGACCCCCTCGTGTGCGAAGGCGGGGAGAGGGGAGTCCCCGTCGTGCTCTCGCATCCGGAGAGCGCCGCCGCCGCCGCTTTCCGTTCCCTCGCGCGGCAGGTCGCCGCGCAGGTCAGCCTGCAGAACCACAACCGCCGAGCGCGCGAAGCCGCGCCGGCAGCCGCATCGGGAGGAAAACCATGACCGTCACCGCCGCCTCGAAGGAGACGACCCCCATCGCCGTCGGGACGCCCGCTCCGGACTTCACCCTCAAGGACCAGAACGACCAGGACTTCCGCCTCGCCGACCATCTCGGGAAGAAGCCCGTCATCCTCTTCTTCTACCCGCTCGACTGGAGCCCGACCTGCACCAACGAGAACGTCTGCTTCTCGCAGGACCTCTCGCGCTTCGGCAAGTACGGCGAGGTCGCCGCGATCTCGGTGGACTCGGTCTGGTCGCACAAGGCCTGGGCCGAGCAGCTCAAGCTCAAGCACCGCCTCCTCTCGGACATGCACCGCTCGGTCCTCAAGGCCTACGGGATGTACTTCGCGCCGGCGAACATCGGCCAGCGCGCCACCGTGATCCTCGGGAAGGACGGCAAGGTCGCGTTCGTGAAGGTCAACGCGGACATCACCAAGGAACGCGACTACTCCGAGGTGGAGCGCTTCCTCAAGACGCTGGCCTGATGGCCGGCACGCTGCGCGCGCTGCTGACGGAGTTCGTCGGGACCTTCCTCTGGGTCTCCCTCGGGGCGGGGGCGGTCTGCGCCGACGCGATGTCGGGCGGCCGGCTCGGCCCCGTCGGCGTCGCGCTCGCCCAGGGCGCGGCCGCCGCCGCGGCCTTCGCAGCCTTCGGTCGCGGCTCCGCCGGTCTGCTGAACCCCGCCTGCACCGTCGCGCTCGCGCTGACCAAGTCTCTGCCGCCGACGCGGGCCCTGCTCTGCCTCGTCTCGCAGCTGCTCGCGGCGGCGCTGGCGGGGACCTTCCTCGCCGCCGTCGTGGGCCGGGCCGCGCCCGACCTGCTCTCGACGGCGCCGTTCCTCGGGGCGGGAGCGCCCGCGCTCGGCTACCGGGCCGCGACGCTCGTGGAGGCCGTGCTGGCCTTCTTCCTCGCGGTGCTCTCGCGCCGGGCGGCGGAGGAGGGCGGCGCCGGCGCCGCGCTCGCCGTCGGAGCCTTCTGCGCGTCGGCCGCGCTCATGGCCGGCGGATGGACCGGAGCCCTCATGAACCCGGCGCGCGCCTTCGGCCCGGCGACCGCGACCGGATACTGGACGCTCCACTACGTCTACTGGGCGGGACCGCTGGCCGGCGCCTTCGTCGGCATCGCCTTCTCGCAATGGGTGCTCAGGAGAAAGACATGATCGGCATCACCGTCACGACGCTCAAGGAGTTCCACGCCGGTACGGAGCCCCTCGCCCTCTTCGCCTATGAAGACGGTATCGCCGCGCCGGGGGTCTCCGCCGCGACGCGCAAGGCCCTCTTCGAGCGGGCCCGCGAGGAAGGCTTCTCCGGCAAGGCGGGGGAGACCGCCGCGTTCCCGGCCTCCGACGGGACGCGCGAGCGCCGCTTCGTCCTCGTCGGCCTCGGAGCGAAGGCCTCCGCCGACCGCGAGGCCCTGCGCAAGGCCGGCGCGGCGCTCTGGAAGGCCGCCCGCGCGCGCCACGAGGTCCTCGGGATGCTTTCCCCGCGCCCGGCCGGGCCGGAACTCGAGGGGCTCCTGCTCTCCTCCTACGCGTTCACGAAGTACAAGAAGCCCGAAACCCCCGACAAGCTCGCCGGCGTGCGCGTGCTCGTCGCGGCGCCCTCCGAACGGCGCAAGGCGGAGGCGGCCGTCGAGAAGGCCCTCCTCCTCGCCGAGGCCGTGCACTTCACCCGCGACCTCGTCAACGAGGCGCCTTCCGACAAGACACCCGAATCCGTCGCGGCCCGCGCGAAGGCGCTCGCCGGCGGCGGCGTGAGCGTGAAGGTCCTGACGAAGGCCGACTGCGAGAAGCTCGGCATGGGCGCGCTGCTCGGCGTCGGGCGAGGAGCGGCGCAGCCGCCGCTGCTGCTCCACCTCGTCTACAAGCCCTCGGGCAAGGCGAAGACGCGCGTCGCCCTCGTCGGCAAGGGCGTCCTCTTCGACTCGGGCGGGCTCTCCCTCAAGCCGGCGCAGAGCATGGAGACGATGAAGTGCGACATGGCCGGCGCCGCCACCGTGCTCGGCCTCTTCAAGGTCCTCGCGCGCCTGAAGGTCAAGGCCGAGGTGCACGGCATCGCCCCGCTCGCCTACAACCTCCCCGACGGGGACGCCGTCAAGCCGGGAGACGTCCTGCGGGCGATGAACGGCAAGACGATCGAGGTCCTGAACACCGACGCCGAGGGGCGGCTCATCCTCGCCGACGCGCTCTGCTACGCCGGCCTTCTGGAGCCGCACGCGCTGCTCGACTTCGCGACGCTCACCGGGGCCGTCGTGACGGCCCTGGGCGGCGGGGTCACGGGCGCCATGTCCAACGACCGCGCGCTCCTCGCGCGCTTCATCTCCGCCGCGAAGTCCTGCGGCGAGCCGGTCTGGGAGCTCCCGCTCTTCGAAGGATACAAGGAGAACATCAAGGGCCGCTTCGCCGACCTGCAGAACATCGGCAAGGCCCGCGGAGAGGCGGGGAGCATCATCGGAGGGCTCTTCCTTCAGGAGTTCGTCCCGCCGAAGACCCCGTGGGCGCACTTCGACTTCGCCGGCACCGCCTGGACCGACGGCGGCAACGACCTCGGCCCGGCCGGCGGGACGGGCGCGCTCGTGCGCGCGAGCGCCGAGTGGCTGCTGGGGCTGCGATGAAGACCAGGAACGGCGCGCGGAAGGGGGAGACCCGCCGCTGGGACGAGTGCGGCGCCGAATACTGCCGCCACAACGGCGGGGTCCCGGGCGTCGCCGAACACGTCCGCGCGATCCTGACGGCGATCGGCGAGGACCCCGCGCGCGACGGGCTGCTCCGCACGCCGGAGCGCTTCGCGCGCTCCTTCGCGGAGCTGACCGCCGGCTACCGCGCCGACGTCGACGAGATCATCAACGAAGCCCTCTTCGACGTCGAGTACGACGAGATGGTCGTGGTCAAGGACGTCCAGTTCTATTCGCTCTGCGAGCATCACCTGCTGCCCTTCTTCGGCAAGGTGCACGTCGCCTACATCCCGACGAAGAAGGTCCTCGGCCTCTCGAAGATCCCGCGCCTCATCGGGGTCTTCGCCAAGCGCCTGCAGGTGCAGGAGCGCATGACCCGCCAGATCGCCGACACGCTGATGAACGCGCTCGCCCCCCAGGGAGTGGGCGTCATCATCGAAGCGCGCCACCTCTGCATGGAGATGCGGGGGGTGCGCAGCCAGCTCTCGCCGACCGTGACGAGCGCGATGCTAGGCGCCTTCCAGAAGGACCCGCGCACCCGCGAGGAGTTCCTCGCGCTCGCGCGGGGGAGCTGAACGGGCTCCCCCGCGGGGCAAGACTCAAAGACTCCGAGGATCGAGAGGAGAGACATGAAAGGACTCGCCGCCCGCATCTGGGCCAAGGACGCCGCGCTCTGGAAGGACGATGCCGCGCACCGCAAGCTCATCCTCAACTCCCTGGGCTGGCTCGGCATGCCGGAGACGATGCGCGGCCGCGCCGACGAGCTCGAGGCCTTCGCCGCCGACGCGCGCGGCGCCGGCTTCACGAAGGCGCTCCTCCTCGGCATGGGCGGCTCGAGCCTCGCGCCCGAGGTGTTCCGCCGGGTCTTCGGCGCGAAGGCCGGCTTCCCCGAGCTCCTCGTCCTCGACAGCACCGACCCGGAGGCGGTCGCCGGCGCGGACCGTGCGTGCCCGCCGGAACATACGCTCTACATCGTGGCGAGCAAGTCGGGCACCACCACCGAGCCTCTGCGCCTCTTCGACTACTTCTGGGGACGCGCGCAATCCGCCCTCGGCGCGAAGGCGGGCGCCCACTTCGTCGCGATCACCGACCCCGGCTCCTTCCTCGAGGGCCAGGCGAAGGAGCGGGGCTTCCGAAAGGTCTTCCAGAACTTCCCGGACATCGGCGGACGCTTCTCGGCGCTCTCCTACTTCGGCCTCGTGCCGGCCGCGCTCATCGGCGTCGACGTGCGCGCGCTCCTCGAGCGCGCGGGGAAGATGGCGAAAGACTGCGCCCTCGACGGCGCGGGGAACCCGGGCCTCCTGCTGGGGCTCGAACTCGGCGCGCACGCGAAGGCGGGCCGCGACAAGCTCACGCTCCTGCTGCCCCGCGAGGTGGAGAGCCTCGGCCTCTGGCTCGAACAGCTCGTCGCCGAGAGCACCGGCAAGGAAGGGCAGGGCGTCGTCCCCGTCGCGGGAGAACCCGCGGGCGCCTGGGGAGAGGACCGCGTCTTCGTCGTCGTGAAGCTCAAGGGCGAGAAGGACGCGGAGCACGAGAGGCTCGCGGCGAAGGCGCGCAAGGAAGGCCATCCCGTCCTCGTCCTCGAGATGGACGACCTCCTCGAGCTCGGCGCCGAGTTCTTCCGCTGGGAGTTCGCCACCGCGGCGCTCGGGCACGCGCTCGCCATCGACCCCTTCGACCAGCCCGACGTGCAGTCGGCGAAGGACCGGACGAAGACGGTGCTGGAGCACCGCGCGAAGACCGGCGCGCTCCCCGCGACCGAGCAGCACGTCGCCGACGCGGGGATGAAGCTCACTCTCTCGAAGGCCGCCGCGAAGGCGGGGGGGGACACCCCGGAGGCCGCGCTCGCGGGCTTCCTGGGCCTCGCGAAGCCGGGCGACTACCTCTGCCTGCTGCCCTTCCTCTCGACGCTCGGAGAGTACGACGCCGCCGTCGCCAAGCTCGCCGAGGCGCTGCGCGCGGGCTCGATGAACGCGCTGCAGACGGGCTACGGTCCGCGCTACCTGCACTCGACGGGACAGCTGCACAAGGGCGGGCCGGACAAGGGGCTCTTCCTCCTCATCCTGCGCGAGGGGGCGCAGGACGCCGCGATCCCGAATCAGCCCTACGGCTTCGCGGACCTCGTCAACGCGCAGGCCATCGGGGACTTCCAGGCGCTCGAAGGGGCGAAGCGCCGTGCGCTGCTCGTGCGCCTCGTCGGCGACCCGAAGAAGGGGCTCGAGCGGCTGACGAAGGCCGTGAAGGCCGCGCGCACCGCGAAAGCCTGAAAATCCGGACTACGTCCGGATTTTCGTCCGTCTAAACGAGCTATTGCAGGCGATGGATTTGCCGATGAAAGGGCTGCGGGGAGTTTGTTATACTTGAGGCGTTCTTCCGGTCGGCTGTAAGCGGGCGTGGTTCAATGGTAGAACGGGAGCTTCCCAAGCTCTAGACGAGGGTTCGATTCCCTTCGCCCGCTTTCAGCCGATCGTTCTTTTCCACAACAAAAGGACACCCTCATGGTTCGGCAGGGCCTGCCGCCCGGGCCCCTTCCGCCGACTGCGGTGCTCAGACAGCAACGGACATTGCGCTCCTCGTCGGCGGACCGCCTTCCCGAGCGTCACCCGCCGAACCGATGGATTCCGCTGACAGCGATTCACGACGACGAGGGATGGACGCGGGGCGCAGCCGCGTAGCGCGGCATACAGGCGCCTTTCTTTGCGGAAGACGGAGCCCTCATAGTTCGATTCCCTTCGCTCAGCCGCGGCGTCCCCGACGCTTTTCTTCCTCGCGGCGCTCTTTCGCGACGCGTTTCTCCTCCGCGTGAGTCTCGTCGGTCAGGCGCGCCCCGATCTTCGCAAGGCGCGCAGCGTCGAAGCCGTAGGAACGAGCTTCGGCGTCGATCCCCTTCAAAATGGAGACCGTGTCGGGATTCTCCGTCGTCCAGATCCCGCCCTCCGCGACGAACTTCTTGCGGGCGTCGAGCATCATCCGCTCGCGGACGAGCAGGCCGATGCGCTCTCGGGGGGAGAGTTCCCGCCAGAAGGACTTTGAGACGAAAATCTTCCCCGTGGACGCGTCGGAATAGAAGAAGACATACAGATGCGAACTCTCTCCCCGCATCAGCCATGGACCGCTGAAATAGGGACGTCGATCCTCGGAATCGACGCGATAGAATTCCAACGAAGGCTTTCCGAGCCTGCCCGCGGAGGATTCATCGAGCGGCACGGCCGTTTCCGTCGAAAGCGACCGCATGCGGCTCAGGAAATCCATGCTTTTTTCGAAACCGGCCTCCTTTGAGGCGGATTTCTTGAGCACCGCGCGCTCGCGCGCCTGCGCGCGCCTTTCAGCGGAACGAAGCTCCGCCTGGACGCCGGCGTCCTCCTCACGTCCGAGCGCGTCCCGGAGCGCTCGCCGCAATCCGCGAAGGATCGATATGGATTCTGCGCGGAACGCGGCCGAACGCAGGGCCTGGGCGCTCCAACGCCTGAGCACGAGGTCGGGATGGCTCAGGTAGGCTTGAAGCCGGTCCTGGGCGAGCGCCGATGCGTCGCCTCCCCGACGGGCGGTCGATCGCTTGACGGCGAGCATCGCGACTCCTTCGAGGAGAAGGGCCGCCGCCATGCTGACGCCCACGGAGACCCCGACGGCCGCACCCGCCGCGACCAGGACCGGCGCCAGGAGGAGGTGCAGCAGAGGGATGCTTGAGCTCCGCCATCCCCCTCGCGCTCCGAGCGCAGCGGACTGTCGCGGAGCCCCGGGCGTCTGCAAGCGGCGCAGGGATTCGACGCGCGCGAGAACCGGAGGATGCGCCTGGAGGAGCGCGGCGAACGTATAGGCTTTGACGGGCGCCGCATTCTCCCCGCGCACGACGCGATTCCAAATATCGAGCCGCAGCAAGCTCCGGGACATCGGATCGGCGTCGCCCATGAGCCTCGCCGAACCGAAATCCGCCAGGCTCTCGCTTTCCCGCAGGATCGCCGCGTGGATGAACGCCGCGGCAACGAGTCCGCAGAACGCCGCGGCGGTGACCCAGGACGCCGGAGCGGAGAGCGCGGCGTAGGACAGGACCGTCCCCGCGACCACGATGAGGGAGGACAAGATCTGCCGAGGCATGTCGCCGTTGCGCAGATGCGTGAGCTCGTGCCCGACGACCGCCCCCAACCCGTCGGGAGAGACCGCCCGCAGAATGCTCCGGGTGAAGGCCATACGCGTCCTCGCCCGCGTGAAGGGGAGGGGCACGCCCACGACCATGGCATTCGGCCCCTCGGAGTCCGAACGCAGCAGCCGCGGAACCGCCACGGACGCCCGAGCAGCGAGAGCCCCGACCAAAGGCTCGAGTTCGGCTCTGCTCGGCTCGTCCATCTCCGTGAAGGAGTTGTCCGTCCCGCCCCCAGGTGCAAACATCAGGACCATGAGCCCGAGGAAGCAGGCAAGGAGATATCCCGGAGCGATCGAACACGCGGCGATGTGAAAAAGATACGCGCTCATCGCGGTCAGCAGCGAGAGACCGGCGTACCCCAGGGCGGTTTTGACCGCGGCCTCCCGATGGCGAGAGCGATAGGCGGCATCCAGGACCTCCGCTCGCGCGCGAGCCGGCTCCGGGGGTATGGGAAGAGCACGTCGACTCAGGACCGTCGCATCCGCCGGAGCGTCGTCCGACCGCGTCGTCGACCGCCGCGAGACGACGAGCGGCATCGCATAGGCCGCCGCCGCGGGGGAGGCCTCAGAGGGCGAACCCCATGCCGCAAGCGCGCTCAGAGCCTGCTGAAACGAGAACGCCGAAGGCAGAACGCCGGCGAGCCGGCGCACCCCTGTTCGCGTCGGGGTCGTTCCGTCCGAGAACTTCGTCCGCACGGGGAACGCCCCGTCCTGCGGGCTCTCCTTGCGCGCTGCAAGCCGGCTCCACGCCGCAAAAATCGGAAGAGCTCCGTCCGCGAGCGGGATTCGCGTTGCCTCCGCCCCGAGGAGCCCGATGGGAACGCCTGCGCTCGCGGCGGGCGGCATGGCCCGAGGCTGGATATCGAGCTTCGGCAGGACGTCGAAGCGGACCGGCACGAGCGGAGCCTGGTGGGAGACCCCGAGGGAGAGCCCCGCTCCACCGCCGATATCCGCACTCGCAGAAACGGAAGGGACGACCTGGAGGGGAGCGACGAGGCCTTGCGTCGGGACCTGTCGGGGGATCGACTGCGCCCAAACGGAATAGAAACCGGTCCCCGGCACGTCCAGGAACAGGATGAGGGCCATCGATGCCTGGAATCGCCGTCGAAGAGTCATCTCGCGTGCCTTATCCGCCGCATGCCACGATTGTAGCCGCGCCTTCGTCCCGTTCCATGGGTCCTTGACGCAGGTTCGTCCGATCTTGCGCCCTAGCCGGCGTTGTTGCCGGATGCGGGCTCGACGCAAACGATCGGTTCTCTCCGGGCGAGGGGAGCGGACAAATTTATAACATGAGGCGATGAGCGGCGCTCGCCACAGTAATTTAACAGCGCGCGGGTATACTCTCGCGCGAGTGCGACATATCGCGGGCGTGCTGGCGTGCGCGTACCTCTTCCACCTCTCGGCGGCGCCGCTCTCGCCGGCGCAGGCGCCCGGCCCCCTGCCCCAGACGAACGTCCTCGAGGGGCACCGGCTTTACTACACCGGAGACCATCCGAAGGCCCTCGAGAACTACCTGAAGGCCGTGCGCGCCGACCCGAAGAACCTCGAGGCCTGGGTCAACGGCGCCATCGTGCAGGCGGAGATCGGCGACGCCCGGCGCTCGGCCGAATGGTTCGCCGAGGCGCTCGAGCTCGCGCCGCAGGACCAGGAGGTCCGCACCGCGCTCGCGGAGGCCGAGTTCCGCCTCGGGCGCGCCACGCGCACCCTCGAGGTCCTCGACGCCTTCATCTCCAACGCCCCGCCCGACCCCTACGCCTTCATCGCGCGCGGGCGGGCCTGGCTCACGCTCGGGGAGCCGCGCAAGGCCGCCGCCGCGCTCGAGACGGCCGCCGAGACCGCCCCCGAGCTCTCGCTGGCGCACTACTGGCTCGGGAAGGCGCGCGAGACGGCCGGCGACCGCGACGGCTCCATCGAGGCCTACCGGCGGGCCGTGCAGAAGGACTCCTACTTCACGACCGCCCGCTACCAGCTCGGACGCGCCTACCTGCGCTCGAACCGCTTCTACGAGGCCTGGAAGCAGGTCATGCACCTGCAGGACAGCGACCCCCGCAACCGCAAGTTCCGCGGAATGCTGGCCGGGGTGAGCAAGCGCGCGATCGAATCCTCGCGGCCCGAGCCCGAGGACGCACCCCGCCCCAACGGCGGGGCCCCGAAGACGAGCGCGGAGGCCGAACCGCTGGGGCCGCCGCTGCCGCCGGTCGGCCGCCTCCCCGTGCTCCGGGTCGGGCTGGGCACGAGCGGGCTGGGGAAGCCGCTGCCGCGGCGCGAGCTCGCCTTCCGCTGCACCCGGGCCTTCAACATCATCGAGGGGAAGACCGGGAAGCTCCTCGTCTCCGGGCCGCGCGGGGAGACCTGGAAGATCCGCCCGGGGAAGAAGGCCTCGCGCATCGAAATCTTCGACGAGAACGGGCATCGACGCGCCGTCTCGAGCCGCTCCCTGCGCATCCGCCCCGACGCCGCGTCCGGCGGCGTCACGGTCCTGCGCGACGTCCCCGCCGACTACGGCTCCTCCTCCCGCGGCGGGGGCGACCGGCCCCTGCGCGGAGAGATCGAGGTCGCCCTCATGCGCCGCGGCCTGAGCCTCGTCAACGTCGTCGACCTCGAGAGCTATACCCACGGGGTGCTCGCCTCCGAGATGCCCATCGGCTCGCCGATGGAGGCGCTCAAGGCCCAGGCCGTCGTCGCGCGCAGTCACGCGCTCTTCATCAAGACCGTCACCAAGCGCCACGCCAGGGACGGCTTCGACATCTGCGACGGCCAGCACTGCCAGGTGTACTGGGGCGTGCGCAACGAGAACGCGCGCTCGCGCGCCGTCGTCGAGGCCACGCGCGGACGCGTCGCCGCCTACGGAGGCCGCATCGCGCACGTCCTCTACGCCTCCAACTGCGGCGGGCACACCCAAAGCGGCAAGGAGCTCCAGGGCTGGGGGGACGTGCCGTACTGGAAGGGCGTCCTCGACGCTCCCGGCGCGATCGAGCGTCCCTACTCGCCCTGGACCCTGCGCCTGTGGCTGCGCTCGCGGCCGAGCGCCTTCTGCCGCGGCTCGAGCTACGTGCACCCCTCGCACTTCCGCTGGACGCGCGTCATCACCGCCGAAGACCTCGAGGAGCACATCAACCGTACCCTGAAGGTCGGCAAGCTGCTCGCCGTCCGCACGCTCACGCGCTCGCGCTCGGGCCACCTCAACGCGGTGGCGGTCCGGGGCTCGAAAGCGACGAAGGTCGTCACCAAGGAGATCGCCATCCGCGGCCTCCTCGGCGACGGCTCCCAGCGCTCCGGACTCTTCGTGGTGGACACCGAGTACGGCAAGGACGGCAAGCCGAAGGTCTTCACCTTCTACGGCGGGGGGTGGGGGCACGGCGTGGGGATGTGCCAGTCCGGCGCGATGGGCCGCGCGGAGTACGGACAGACCTACGCCGAGATCCTGCAGGCCTACTACCCCGGAACGGAACTCGGGAATCTCCGCTACTGAGACGTGCGCTTGCGGACCGCGCGCCGCCGGACGTCGCGGCGGCGGAGGGTCTTTTCGCGCGTCTTGACGTCCTGCCAGATGGCGAGGACCTCGCCGGCGGTCCGCACGCGGGCGCGGCCGCCGAACACGTGGGGGTGCCGGCGAACCAGCTTGAGCGCCTGCGCGCGGGCGACGTCCTGTATGCTGAAGCGCCCCTTCTCCGACTCGATGCGCGCGTGCAGGAGCACCTGCAGGAGCACGTCGCCGAGCTCCTCCTCGATCTCGTGCCACTCGCCCCGGCGCAGGGCGTGCTCGAGCTCCCGGGTCTCCTCGCGCAGGTAGCGGATGAGGGAGCGGTGGTCCTGGGCGCGGTCCCAGGGGCAGCCGCCCGGTCCGCGCAGGCGGTCCACGACGGCGATGAGTCGGTCCATCGGCTTCATGTGAAGAGAAGATATCATATGCGGGAATTCTGGACATAATCCGTACACTCGACAGCCCCCTCGCCCGCCGTGCGGGAGAGGGGGAATCGGGGGGTGAGGGGCGCCTCGACATTTACGGGAAGCGCTGGAGGCGCCGGCATTGTTTCCGTAACAGTGATGCGCTATACTCGCGCGTGCGTATGGAACGACGCCCGACCGTCTTCCGAGCGAGCGCGGCCCTCTTCGCGGCCTCCCTCTTCGGCCTCGCGGCCTGCCGCGGGACCTCCCCGATCCGCTACGCCGAATCCAGCCTCGGCTTCTCCTCGGTCATCGTCGGCTGCAGGGTCCTCGCGCCTTCCGGAGAGACGAAGGACGGAGCCGGCAGCATCAACCTCGAATCGGAGGACGAGCGCTACGCCCTGGACCTGCGCCCAGGACGGGCTCAGCTGCTGCGCATCGAGCCGGGCGTCTACCGCCTCGGGCCCACGCGCAACCTCTTCGGGACCGCCCAGCCGCAGCTGCGCGTCGTCGTCCAGGGCCGCTCCTACCGCGTCCCCTTCCCCCGCGACATCCTGCGCCTCGACGAGCTCGACGTCCGCCCCAAGCGCGTCGTCCCGCTGGGAGTCCTCGAGATCCAGCTCCTGCCCTACGAGCGGGGGGAGAGGCCGAAGGTCATCGTCCGCTTCGACGCCAGCGTCGCGACGCGGCGCCTCCTCGTCGAAGAGGTCATCGGGATGATGATGGACCCCAAGGTCCCCCAGGATATGCGCGACAGCGCCATCAGCTGGGCCCGCTCGCTCGAACAGGCGCTCCTGCGCGTGCAGGGCGAGCGCGAGCGCCTCCCCGCCTACAAGCCCGTCCCATGACCGGAGCGGTCTGCTCCGCCGACGTCGGCGGGACCTGGCTGCGCGTCGCCGTCCGCGTCCCCGGCCGCCGCGCCCTCCTGCGCACGCGCATCCCCTTCCGGCTCGGCGACCCCGTGGAGCGCTCCCTCGCCCGCGCCTTGCGGCGACTCGGGCTGCGCCGCGTCGAACGCCTCGTGCTCGGCGCGCGCGGCGTCTGGCTCCCGCGGGAGAAGGCCGCGCTGCGCGCGCGCCTGCGCCCCCTCGCCCGGAAAGCCCTCGTGCTCTCCGACCTCGAGCTCGCCCGCAGCGCCGCCTTCGGGGACGCTCCGGGCCTGCTGCTCGTCGCGGGCACCGGCTCGGCCGCCTACGGACGCGGACCCGGCGGGAAGGTCGGCCGCTTCGGAGGCCTCGGCGCGCTGCTCGGCGACGAGGGCTCGGCCTTCTGGATGGGCCGCGCCTGGCTGCGGCTCGGGCCCGAGCCGGCGGCCCTGCGCGCGGTCAAGAAGCCGGCCCCCGTCCGGGCGGTGGCCGCCCGTGCCCGCGAGGTGCTGCGGCGCGCGCCGCGCGACGCCCGCGCGCGAAGGATCGTCCGCACGGCCTGCGCCGACCTCGCCGCGCTCGCCGAGAGCTCCGCCCGCGCTCTGCGCCTGCGCCCGCCGGTCCCGCTCGCCGCCGCGGGGGGGCTCTTCCGCAGCCCGCTCTTCGCGCGGGAGTTCCGCCGGGCCCTGGCCGGACGCTCGCTGCGCTTCCGCGTTCTGCCGCCCGGGCCGCCGCCGGAGGAAGCCGCCTTGAGTTTGCTAGACTCCCAGCCATGAAGATCTCCATCGGCGCCGACCACGCCGGCTATGAATTGAAGCGGATCATCCACCTGCACCTCGAACAGAAGGGACACGTGGTGATGAACCACGGAACGGACGCGTCCGAACCTCCCGCCGACTACCCCGACTACGCGCGCAAGGTCGTCTCGTCCGTGCGCTCCGGAGACTGCGAGCGGGGCATCATGGTCTGCGGCAGCGGGGTCGGCGCCTGCGTCGCCGCCAACAAGTTCCCCGGAGTGCGCGCCGGGCTCTGCCACGACACCTTCTCGGCCCGCCAGGGCGTCGAGGACGACGACGTCAACGTCCTCTGCCTCGGAGCGCGCGTCGTCGGCTCCTCTCTCGCGCTCGCGATCGTCGACGCCTGGCTCGAGGCCCGCTTCTCGGACGCGACCCGCCACCGCACGCGCCTGGAGAAGGTCAAGGCCATCGAGAAGGAATTCCTGAAGGACGGATGACCCTCCGCGAGCGCGCCCGACGCATCCGCCTCCTGCTGATGGACGTCGACGGCGTGCTCACCGACGGCCGGCTCTTCCATTTCGGCGGCGGCGACGGGAAGCTCGTCGAGCTCAAGGGCTTCGACAGCCAGGACGGCATCGCCCTCATCTGGCTCTCGGAGAACGGCGTCGAGACGGGCCTCATCAGCGGCCGCAAGTCCGAAGGGGTGGTCGGCCGAGCGAAGATGCTGCGCATGCGCCACGTGGTCCTCGGGACCTTCGAGAAGCTCCCGGCCTTCGAGGACATCCTGCGCCGGACGGGCCTGAAGGCCTCGCAGGCGGCTTTCATCGGCGACGACCTCCCCGATGTCCCCGTACTGCGCCGCGCCGGCCTCGCGGTCTGCGTCCCCAACGCCCGCGCCGAGGTCCGGCGCTTCGCCCATCTCGTCACCCGCCGTCCCGGGGGGCACGGCGCAGTGCGCGAAGTCGCCGAGCTCATCCTCAAGTCCCGGGGCTCCTGGACGGGCGTGCTGCGCCGCTTCTCCGCGCTGCTCCTGCTCGCCGGCCTCCTGCCGCTCGCCGGCTGCGTGAGCGTCCGCGTCCCGTCCTCCGAGGACGCCGAGGCGAAGGCGGCCTCGGCCGCCGTCCCGCCCGCGACGGACGCCGCCGCACCGGCCGCCGACAAGCCCGCCGCTCCCAAGGGCGTCCGGCGAGAACAGGCCGAGGAGGCCGCGCTCAAGAACGCCCTCCAGTTCGTCCAGCAGAAGCAGACCTCCTACCGCGTCGGTCCCGCCGACCTGCTCGAGATCACGGTCTATCAGGAGAAGGACCTCGACCGGAAAGTCCGCGTGAGCCCGGAGGGGGGCATCACCCTGCCGCTGGCGGGAGCCGTGAAGGTGGCCGGCCTGACGGTCGCCGAGGCCGAGGCCGCGGTGCTCGCGAAGCTCAAGCGCTACCTCGTCGACCCCCAGGTCTCCGTCTTCATCCAGGAATACGGCAACAAGCAGGTCTACGTCCTCGGAGAGGTCAAGAACCCCGGCTCCTACCCGCTGCCCACCGAGGCCCCGCTCACGGTCCTGGAGGCCGTCACGCTCGCCGGCGGCTTCACGCCCTACGCCGCCGTCGACCGCACGCGCATCGTCCGCAACGTCAACGGCCGAAGCGAGACCCTGCTCATCGAGATCACGGCCATCACCAAACGCGGGGACAAGAGCAAAGACCTGCGCCTCCAGCCCAACGACGTCGTCATCATCCCGGAGAGCCTCTTCTAAGGGCTCTCCCGGAGGACCCCATGGACGAGCAGCCCGCCGAGAACGCCCCGGACATCGACCTCGCCAGCTATCTCCAGGTCCTCGTGCGCCGCCGCTGGGTGGTGCTCTCGGCCTTCCTCGTCTCGACCCTCGGCGCGCTCCTCTACGTCTTCACGGCGCGCCCCGTCTACTCCGCCTCCGCCCTGCTCCTCATCGAGAAGGAGCGGCGCGCCCCGGTCTACAGCGAGGGCGCGATGGTGGAGGCGAGCGACGACGACTACTACCAGACCCAGTACCGCCTGCTCAAGAGCCGAAGTCTCCTGCGCAAGGTCCACCAGAACCTCGCGCTCTCCAAGGCCGAGGACTTCTCTTCCGGCGTCGAGGCGCTCGAGCGCGCCGTCGCGATCTCTCCGGTGCGCCGCAGCCGCCTCGTGAACGTGACCGTCGAATCCCACGACCCGGCGCTCGCCGCGGGCGTCGCGAACGCCGTCGCCGCCTCCTTCGTCGCGGAGAACGTCGAGAACAAACTCTTCATCTCCAAGGAGATCCTCGCCGCCCTCTACCCCGGAGGCGCCGCGAAGGACCCCCGCGACGTCTCCCCGGACTCCCTGCCCGCCGTCGTCAACAGCCAGCTCATCCAGACGCTGAAGGCCTCCTACGCCGGCCTCGAGGCGCGCTGGGGGGACCTCTCGCGCCGCTACACCCCGGAGCACCCCGAGGTCATACGCCTCAAGTCCCAGATGGAGGCCCTGCGCTCCCGCATCCAGGACGAGACGGGGAAGATCGTCCAGAGCATGAAAGCGGAGCTCTCGGGACAGCTCCTCGGGAACAACGTGCGCATCGTCGACCCGGCGGAGGTCCCGCGAACCCCCTCGAAGCCCCGCAAGGCGCGTTCGCTCGCGCTCGCCGCGCTGCTCGGGCTGCTCGCGGGCTTCTTCCTCGCCCTCGGCGCCGACGCCCTCGACCAGACCGTGCGCTCGCAGGAGGACGTCGAGCGCAAGCTCGGCCTGCCCTTCCTCGGCGCCGTACCGCGCGCGACCTTCGCGGGAGACTCCTTGAAGTCCTACGTCGACGTGCTCGCGGGGCCCGACTCCTTCACCGGGGAGTCCCTGCGGAACATCCGCACGATGCTCGGCTTCGCCGGCGCGGGGAGGGACCTCAAGACCCTGCTCATCACCAGCACGACGCAGGGGGAGGGGAAGACCTTCCTCGCGATGAGCCTGGCCATCGTCTTCGCGCAGCTCGGCGAGAAAGTCCTGCTCCTCGAGGGCGACCTGCGCCGGCCGAACGTGCACAAGCGCTTCGCGGTCAACAACGAGTCCGGCGTGAGCTGGTTCCTCGCGCACGGCAAGGACGTCTCCGAGCTCGAAGGCCTCGTGCGCCCCTCGGGCGTGGCCAATCTCGACGTGCTCCCGTGCGGGCGCATCCCTCCGAACCCCTCGGAACTCCTGAGCACCCCGCGCGTGAACGCCCTCATCGGCTGGGCCCGGGGACGCTACGACCGCGTCATCGTCGACGGGACGCCCGTCCTCCCCATCTCCGACGCCCTCCTCTGGGGCCGGCACGCCGACGCCGCGGTCTTCGTCGCGAAGTTCGGCGGAGCCCACGCCCTGCTCGCGCGCCGCGCGCGCCAGAAGATCGAGGAAGGCGGCCTGCGCATCTCCGGGGCCGTGCTCAACCAGGTCACCGGACGCGGCGGCCGCTACTACGGCGACTATCACTACTACTACCGCTATTCGAACTCGGACAAGAAGCCGTCGGCATAATCCGGGAAATTCGGCCGCCTTCGTCCCGCCGAGCGTCGATTCAGCTTTTTCCATGCCGAATTTCCCGGAGGGGAGTATAGTGGGACGGTCTATCCATCCATCGGAAACATCCAACGGGAATCCCCCAGTGGGGATTCCCGTTAACAAGCGCGTCATTGAAAATGAGGCGCAGGCCTGCTATATACATCCTGAATGAGCGCTGAACAGCCCGAGAAGGGCCCCGAAGAGCTGCTCGACAGCGTCGCCAACCTCGACACCGCGCGCATGACCCTGCGCTGGGCGCTCGAGCGCATGCGCATGCTCGAGAGCGGCCAGGGGGAGATGCGCGAGCTGCTCAAGGCCGCCGCCCTCGGACGAGAGGACGCGGTCAAGGAGCTCGAGCGCTTCCGGCTTTCCGTCGACGAGCGCCTCACGCGCCTGGCCGAGCGCGAACGCTTCGTCGCCGAGATGCAGGGCATCCTCAACAGCCTCTTCAAGGGCGAGCTGCAGGTCGAAGAGTTCGTCCGTCGCCGTCAGGACCTCGAGAAGACCCAGGAGGTCCTCGAGGCGAAGGTCCGAAAGCGCCTCGCCGAGGCGGAGGAGGCCCACAAGCGCGAGCTCGAGGGCCACGCCCGCATGCTCTCCGAGATGGAGGGCACCTACACCCGCGCCCTCGCCGAAGCCCAGGCGCGCTATCACGGGGAGCTCGAAGCCCGCGAGGAATCCGCGCGCGAGGCCGTCGAGACCGAGCGCGCCAAGGCCGAGCGCGCGCGCGAGGACGCCCTCGCCGAGATCCGGCTGCAGTCCGACCAGTCCCACCAGAAGGCCCTGCTCCTCGAGCAGGAGACCGCGCGCCGCCGCGCGGCCTTCGAGGAGGATCTGGGACGCCTGCGCGCGCGCCTGCAGGAGGAGCACGACCTCGCGCTCGCGCGCGAGCGGGACCTGCACGCCGCGCTGCGCGCGGGCATCGAAGGCGAGAAGCGGCAGCTCGAGGCCGAGCTGTCCCTCCGCGCGGACCGCTTCGCCGAACTCCGGCAGGCGCTCGCGGACGCCGAGGCGGCCGCCGCCTCCCGGGAGGAAGCGGCCGTCCGGAAAGCCGAGGAAGCCTTCGCGCGCGAGCGCTCCGATCTCCACGCGCGCATCGAAGCCCTCCGTCTCGAGTCCGAGGGGGTCGCCGTCCGGCTGGCCGGGGAGATCTCCGCTCTGAAGGCCGACCTCTCCCGGCAGGGGGACGTCCTCGCCGCCGAGCGCGAGCGCGTCCTCGCCGAGCAGGCCGAACTTCGCCGCCGCCAGGAGGACCGCCACGCCGCGGACCTCGACGCGCTGCGCGGACAGCTCTCCTCCTGGCAGCAGCGGGTCCTCGTCGACCAGGCCTCCCTCTCGGGGGAGTTCCAACGCCGCGTCGAGGAGCGCGAGGCGGAGCTCCTGCGCCGCGCCGAGGAGCGGGAGAACGGGCTGCGCGAGGAGCACTCCCTCGAGCTGCGCCGCCTGCGCGAGGAGCACGACGAGCGCGCCGGCCGCCTCGGTGCGGAGCTCTCCGCGATGCGCGAACGCCACGAGCGCGAGCTCGGGGACCGGGCCGAGGAAGCCCGCCGCCTGGCCGACTCGCTGCGCACCGCCGCCGGCGAGCGCGAGGGGGCCGGCGCCGCGGAGCTCGCGCGCCTGCGCGACGCCCATCGGGCCGAACTCGACCGCTTCGCCGAGGAGCTGCGCCGCCAGCGCGAGGATTTCCGCGCCGAGCGCCGCGCCATCTCCGTGGAGATCGAGAAGGAGCGCGAGGCCGCCGCCGCCTCTCACGCCGTCGCCTTCCAAAGCCTCGAGAAGACCTTCGCGGAGCGCACGCGCAGGATGCTCGAGTCCCAGGACGAGGCCCTGCGCGCGCTCGACGCGTCGCACCGCGCGCGAGAGACGGAGATGCGCCGCGCCGGCGACGAAGAGTCCGCCGCCCTGCGCGCCGAGCTCGCCGCCGCGCGCGGAGGCTTCGAGGTCGAGCGCGCGGCCCTGCTCGAGGAGCAGACGAACATCCGACGCGAGGACCTGGCGAAGTTCGAGGAGGCGCTGCACGGCGTCGAGCGCTTCTTCCTCGAGCGCAGCAACGAGCGCCTGCGCGAGACCGTCGAGCAGGTCGAGGAGGCCCGCCGAGGCTACTCGAAGCTCTTCGCCGTCCAGAAGCACGAGGCCGAAACGGAGATCGCGCGCCTGCGCCGCCAGGTCTCCGAACTGAAAGCCGAGCTCGCGCGCCGGCCCCCTTCGCCGGACGGGGTGCTCCCCGACGTCGACGCCGAGGACCGTCCGCGGCGCTGGCTGCGCCGCTTCGCCGTCCTCGCGCTCGCCGCCGGCCTCGCCGCCGCCGCCGTCCGGGCCCTCGGGCTCCAGGGCGCGGACTACGCCGTGCCTTTCTCGCACCCGACCGCCATGCTCTGGGAGGGGGACGTCCTCTGGGTCGCCGACGCTTCCGAGAACGCCCTCTACCGGCTGCACCTCTCGCCGGAGGGGATGGTCTCCGAGGCCCGCTTCCCGGTGCAGGGCGTCCGCCTGAGCGGATTCACCCGCGCGAACGGGACCGTCTTCGTGCTCGACGCCGACGCGCGGGCGCTCTCGCGCATGCGCGTCCAGGACGGCGCGTTGCTGCCCGAGCGCTCCTGGCCGGCCGGCGGCTCGCGCCCGAGCGCCGTCGTCTACGACGGCCGCGACCTCTGGGTCGCCGACGCCGCCGACCGGGTCCTGCGCCGCCGAGCCCTCGACGACGCGCTCACGCCGCTCGAGGAGCGTCCCCTCGCACTGGCGCCGGCCGCGCTCGCGCAGCGCGACGGCGCCCTCTGGGCCGCCGACGCCGCGGGGCGCCTGCGTTCGCCGACGGACCCCGCGGGGAGCTCCTCCGCGGACCTGCGCGCGCCTCTGCCCGACGACGCCGCGCCGCTCTCCGCCCTCGCCTGGCGGGGGGAGACGCTCTGGTTCAGCCGCGACGGCGTCTACCAGCTCCACGCCCGTCCTCTCTGGCGGCTGCGCCCTCTCCCCTGGCGGCGGGCCTCCGCGACATTGACACCCGACGGCGGGATGGACTAGAATCGCGTCGTGGCCTTCGATCCCTTCGGCGTGAAGAACGAACCTCCCCGCGAGACGGGGACGGCGGACACCGTCCCGCTCCGTCCCGCGCACGGCGGCAGCCGCACCCTCTGGGGCGGCCTACTCGCCGTCATCGGTCTCGTCCTCCTGCTCTGCGCCGGCGGCCTCTACGCCCGGATCCGTCACCTCTCGCAGCCTCCGCTCGTCGTCGCCCGGACGCCGGCCAAGCCCGCCGCCGCGGCCCCCGAAGCCAAGACTCCCGCGAAGGAGGAGTCCCCGCAGGAGACGAAGCCCGCCGCGCCCGAAACGAAGAAGGAGCCCGCGAAGACTTCGAAGACCCCCGCCGCGAAGGAGGCCGCAAAGCCGGCGCCTCCCGCACCCAAAGCGGCGGCCCCGGCCGCCGAGCCGGCGAACGGCGCCTCGGCCCGTCCGGCCGGAGGGGTCTCCAAACCCGTCGATTTCTCGTATGCCGACGCCGGGGCCAAGGAGGTCTACCTCCTCGGTCCGTTCCTCGTCCGCACCAACGGCCGCAAGCCGATGTTCAAGGACTCCTCCGGCGAATGGCGCCTGACGGTCTACCTGAAGTCCGGCAGCCCCTATGCCTACCGGTTCGAAGCCATCGACGCCCACGGCAAGCGCCACCTCACGAAGAAGCAGACCGTCGAAGTCCCCTAGCCGCAAAAACCTCCCTCACGTTATTGTTTTTGTAACATCGCCCGGCTAAACTCGCAGTAACGGCGCCTGGACTACGTCTATCCGGCGACGTGCCGTCACCATGCGGAACCTACTTCGCGCTCTGCTCATCGTGACCACCGCCCTGACGGCCGCGGCCGTGCAGGCCGACGCCCAGTCGCGCCGCGTCCATCACACGAGCTCGCTGCTTCCCGACGGGAACCTCCTCATCGTCGGCGGCCGCAACGACGTGGGCACCGTGCTCCAGACCGCCGAGATCTTCCCGTCCCAGCGCGACGGCCCCACGGTAGCGGCCGCCGCGATGATCTTCTCGCGCTCCTCGCACACCGCGACCGTCCTCCCGGACGGGCGCGTGCTCGTAGCCGGCGGCATCGACAACGGCGGGACCTACCTCAACAACGCCGAGGTCTACAACCCCGTCACGAACTCGTGGCTCACCGTCAACTTCCCCGGGGGCGCACCCGGCCGGCACAGCCACACCGCGACCCTGCTGCCCAGCGGCCGCGTCCTCATCGCCGGCGGACAGGACTCCGCGGGGACGCTCACCGGCTCCTGCATCCTCTTCCGCCCGGGCCCGGGGTTCGACGACTTCGTGTCGGTCACCGCGCTCCAGCAGCCCCGCGGGGGCCATACCGCGACCCTCCTTTACAACGGCAAGGTCTTCGTGGCCGGCGGCTACCTCTTCCCCGGCCCGGACTACTCGGTCTCCACCGAGCTCTACGACTATGCCGCCAACGTCTGGACCCCCGGCCCCAGCCTCATCACGAAGCGCGCCTACCATTCGGCGACCGGGCTCGGGAACCGCAACGTCCTCATCGCCGGCGGCTACAACGCCCGCAACACCAAGGAGACCCAGGGCATCCTGGAGACCACCGAGATCTATAACCCGATCTCGGACAGCATCTCGCCCGGCCAGCCGATGCAGGAACGGAAGATGCTCCACACCGCGGAGCTCGACCCGAGCGGGGTCGTGACCCTCTTCGGCGGTCTGGGCAACGTCACTACCTATTATTACAAGACGACCTACAATTTCGAGAACCCTTCGACCCTCATCGACACGGTGCTGGCGCTCTCGACGGGCATCATCTCCACGGCGAGCAACCTCAACGTCGTCCTGCAGCCCCAGCTCGCGGTCGCGGCCAACGGCTCCATCGTCGACGGAGACATCTTCATCTCGAGCCCCACGGCCACGCTCGAGGACGGGAAGGTCTACTTCAGCACGCGCACCACGCGCTTCTCCATCAACGGCTACCCCGTCGTCAACGGCCGGGTCAACTATTACGGCGACCCGGTCCCGATGACGAACCCGAGCGGCACCATCATCTTCGACGCCCGCAACGCGGGGACCCCGGACACGCCCTCGGGCGCGGGGAGCACGCTCGTGATCGCGGCGGGCGCCGGCTGCGCGGGCAACAGCACCTGCGACATCTCCGGCGGCACGCTGCGCCTGGGGAGCATCGACGTCGCCTTCCCCATGACCGACTACGTCCCTCCCTCCAGCACCATCCTCACCGGCCAGGCGCGCATCATCACGGCGAACATCACGGAATCGGGCAGCGACACCATCGGCGCCTACGCGCTCTCCCTCACCTCGGGGACCTGCGACCTGACCGGCGGCTCCGTCGTGCCGACCACCGACCTCACGGGCGCGCACATCAACATGGCCAACCGCGATTTCCTCGGTGTCCGCGGCTCGATCGTCATCAGCACCACGACCGCCCGCGCGAGCCCCGTGCTCCCCGTGAGCCTCACCGTCAGCGGCGTCACGCTTCGTCTGCAGTACATCGTGAGCCCGGTGAACCTGGCCGGGATCGGCTTCGACTACGACATCGCCACGGTGACCATCCGGCGCATGATCTTCGGCGACGTCGAGCACTACGACCCCTCCAAGAACACCATGGCGTTCGGCGCCGCCGGCGCTCCGCGCTACAACCACACCTCCGTGCTGACCCCCAACGGCGACGAGGCCTTCTTCGGCGGGCAGACCTGCGGCGACGCCACCTGCAGCGCCTTCCTCACCCTGCGCACCGACACTCCCGGCGCCCTCATCCCGGTGCCTGCCAGCGACACCCCCTGGCAGACCTTGGCGTCGGCGAACATGCTCGCGTCGCGCTCGCACCACACGACGACCGTGCTGCCCGACGGGCGGCTCCTCGCGGCCGGCGGCACCAACGGCACCGTCGTGCTCAACGCCGCCGAGCTCTACGACCCGCAGACCGGCGTCTGGGCGGCGACGGGCGGCATGCGCTACCCGCGCAACCTCCACACCGCCACGCTGCTCCCCAACGGACGGGTGCTGGCCGCGGGCGGCTTCATCTCGATCGGCTCGACCGGTGCGACGCGCTCGGCGGAACTCTTCTTCCCCGAGACCGGGACCTGGGTCCCGACCTCCCAGATGGTCTCCTCGCGCAGCTATCACACCTCCGTGCTCCTGCCCGACGGGAACGTCCTCGTGGCCGGCGGCTACGACGCGAGCGGGAACTACCTCAACACCGCCGAGATCTACATCACGACGGCGATGGTCTGGCGCCCGATCCCTTCGATGTCGGTCGCGCGCGGCCAGCACACGATGAGCCTTCAGCAGAACGGCAAGGTCCTGGTCGCCGGCGGCGTCAACAGCACCGTGCGCGGCGAGGTCGAGGAGTACAACCCGACCACCGGGCTCTGGACGCTGCGGACCTCGCTGAGCCAGTCGCGCTACGCGCACAGCGCCACGCTCCTGCGCGACGGGCGTCTGCTCGTCACCGGCGGCTCCGACGGGTACGGAGAGATCGCCGCCGCGGAGATCTACAACCCCGTCACGAACGCGTGGGCTTACACGACCTCCTTCGGGGGGGGGAACGGCAACGACATGCTCGTGCCGCGCCTGCGCCACAACGCGACCCTCCTTCCCGACGGCAAGGTGCTCGTCACCGGCGGCATCGACCGCCTCGGTCAGCCGGTCATCGACACCGAAGGCTTCGACGTCGACCACAGCACCTGGCAGCTGCAGGGCAAGCTCGCGGCCGCGCGCGCCTACCACTCCACGCTCCTCGCGCACAACGGGATGGTCGTGCTGGTCGGCGGCTTCACCGGGCTCGACCGCCTGAACTCCGTCGAATACCGCTATTACGCCCCGGGGACGATCGACCAGGCCTCCCCGCCCCCGAGCCTGCGCCAGCCGACCATCGTCAGCATCGACACGATGACCTTCGTGCAGGGGACCTCCATCACCCTGCGGGGGACGCACTTCCAGGGCAACGGCGAGGCCTCCGGAGGCCGCGGCAACGCGCAGTCCTCCCACCACCTGCCCCGCGTCTACATCCAGCGCATGGACGGCTCGGGGAACAACACGCAGTCCGACAGCGGCTTCGTCGTCGACCTGACGACCCGCGTCTACGACCCCGCCTACAATGCGTGGTCGATCATGGACTCCTCGATCACCCTTCAGATCCCGACGAGCACCGGGCTCGCACCGCGCGGCTGGTATCAGATCCGCGTAGCGGCCAACGCTCAGTTCTCCGACGCCATGTCCATCCAGATCGGCCCACCCCGGCCGAGCGCGAGCCCGGGCATCCCCTCGGGGATCGTCCTCGGGGTGTCCTCGATCTCGTGGACCTGGAACGCGGCCGGCGGGTCCTTCGACGGCTACATCGTCTATTCCGCGACCAACGGGGTCTTCATCGCGACCGCGCCGACGAACGTCTTCATCCAGCGGAACCTCGGTCCCGACACGGTCGCGGCCATCAAGGTCGCCGCCTTCAACATCTCGGGCGACGGCCCGGTCATCACCTCCAGCGTCCCCTACACCACCCCCTCGGGAGACATCACCGGGCTCTCCGGCGCTCCGCAGTCGCCGACCTCCATCCTCTGGTCCTGGTCGAACAACAGCGCGGCCTCCTCCTACAACGTCTTCGCGACGACCTCCGGCACGCGCATCGCGACCGTCGGCACCCCGTCCTTCCTCATGAGCGGGATCTCGACGAACACGGCCTACGGCCTCCAGATCCAGGCCATCACCGACACCGGCAACGGGCTCCTCTCTCCGGGCGTGACCGTGTACACTTACGCGGCGGCGCCCGGCGCGGGCATCCCGGCGCTGAACTACGTCTCCACCGGCGGGTTCCTGGCGACCTGGCAGGCCAACCAGAACCCGACCGGGACGACCTTCAACCTGAAGATCCTCCCCGACGGGACGGGCGCTGCGGTCGCGATCACGGACATCACGGACCTCACCCGCGGGCTGACGGTCGACAACGCCGCGATGGTCCCCAACACGCTCTACCACGTGAGCGTCGCCGCGGTCAACGGCGACGGCATCGAGAGCGCCTACACGGCCCTGGGGAGCACCTGCACGCTCGCCAACCCGGCGGCGAGCCCGACGGTCGCCTTCACCGACCCCGCGAGCATCGGCGTGGTCTGGGGCGCGAACTCGAATTCGTCGACGACCACCTGGCAGATCGTGGTCTCCTCCGACAACTTCGTCAACCACTACTCGACGCCCATCGCCTACTCCTCGAGCTACACGGCGCTGAGCGCGACGCTCTCCGGGCTCCTCACGGGACTCACCTACGACATCCGCATCTACGCGCGCAACCAGTACGGCGCCGAGACCGCGTTCGTCTCCACCCGCGCGTTCACCGACAACGGCGGCGGCCCCGTCGGCTCGCTGGCCATCCTCGCGCCGAAGAACGCGATGACGGTCATGTCCGGCAACATCGGCTCCGGCCGCAAGATCTTCGTGCGCGTGCCGCCGAACACCTTCTCGGAGGACGTCCGCCTCTTCATCTCCTCCTACAGCGTCCTGAACTGCGGGAACATCAACGCCGCGGTCGTCGTGACGCCCATCCCCTACCTGCAGGCCAAGGGCCCCTTCGAGCTCGGCATCTCCTACAACACCGGCGAGGCGAACCTCGGGAGCGTCGCCACCCTCGGGATGGTGCGCTACGACGAGACCTCGCGCGCCTGCGTCCCGCTGCAGAGCCGCGTCGACGACGCCTCCCGGCTCGTCACCGCCCAGCTCAACCACCTCTCCATCTACCAGCTCGCCCAGCTCTCGCCCTCCAGCACGATCGAGACGGCGCGCGTCTTCCCGAACCCGCTCTACAAGAACAGCCAGAGCTATTTCACCTTCGACCGGCTCCCCGCGGGGAGCCGGGTGCGCGTCTTCACTCTGCACGGGGAAGAGCTCTTCGACCGCACCGCGAACGCCTCCGGCCTCCTCACCTGGGACGCCGCCAACAAATCCGGACGCCCGGTCGCCAGCGGCCTCTATCTGGCCGTCATCGAGGCCAACGGCAACCGCCGGACCCTGAAGATCGCGGTGGTGCGCTGACATGCCGACGATCCCGACGCGAGCGCGGCGGCGGACGGCGGGGCTCCGTGCCCCGGCGCTCGCGCTCGCCCTCGCGCTCTGCCCGCCGGCCTCGGCGAGCGACTTCACCTCGAGCGCGGTCGGCACCGCCGGTTCGGAGTTCCTCAACCTCGACGTCGGCCCCCGCGGCATCGGCATGGGCGGCGCCTACTCGGCGGTCACCGACGACGCCTTCTCGATGTACTGGAATCCCGCCGGCCTCGCGCGCATCCCGCGCGCATCCGGCGCCGCGATGCACAACGAATACCTGGCCGGCATCCGCCTCCAGTATCTCGCCTACGCCCAGCGGCTCAACGAGACCTCCGTCCTCGGCGGCGCCGTGCGCTACATGGACGCGGGCGACATCGACAACACCGACATGAGCGGCAACCGGGTCGGCAGCTTCCGCCCGCGCAACTACGTCTACGAGGCCGGGTGGGCGCAGTCGATCAGCGACCTCGCCGACGCGGAGCGCGACATCGACCTGGGCGTCACCGGCCGCTACTTCCACTCCGACCTCATCGCCCACGCGAGCGGCTTCGGAGGCGACATCGGCGTGCAGGCGCACTTCCCGGAGAACCGGATGCCTCTCCATTTCAGCTTCGTCGCGCAGAACCTCGGACGCGGGCAGAAGTTCGACCAGATCCGGGACAGCATGCCCTTCCGCGGCCGCCTCGGCGCCGCCATCGTGCCGACGCCCTACTCGATCCTCTCCATGGAGGCGGTCTTCCCGGTCTCCAACCAGCCCTACGGCGCCGCCGGCCTCGAACTCACGCTCGACGCCCCCAACAGCGTCAAAGGCTTCCTGCGCGCGGGCTACAACTCCCTCAACCAGTTCAGCGGCCTCGAAGGCTTCAAGGGCGCGAGCTTCGGCATCGGCGTCAAGCTCCTCAACGCCACCATCGACTACGCCTTCGTCCCCTTCGGCATCCTCGGAGAGGCCCACCGCTTCTCCGTCACCTGGAACCTGCCGGCCAAGCACTCCCGCCGGTTCCGCGAGCGATGATCCCATGAGCGAAGAACTCCCGGACCGTCCTTCCCCGCCGCCGCCCCGCCCGCCGGCGCCTCCGCCCTCGGCCCTGACCCGGCGCGAGGAGACGCCGCTGATGGACTACCTGCGCGTGCGCATGGAATCCCTCGAGCGCGAGCTGGGCGTCGAGCGCGAACGGGCCCGCGCCGCGGAGGGGATGATCAAGCAGCAGGACTCCCTGCGCTCCGAGGTCGAAGGCCAGATGAAGGCCATCTCCGAGCAGCTGCGCCAGCAGAAGGCGCTGCAGGAGCTCGAGCACGAGAAGGCCGGCTCCAAGGGCCGCGTGGAGGCCCTCGAGCAGCGCCTCGACGAGATGCACAAGACCTGGGCCTCGCTGCTCAAGGACGCGATGACGCAGCGGGGGGGAGAGGTCGAACAGGCCTCCGCCGAGGTCCGAGGACTCGGAGAGGCCGTCGCCGGCCTGCGCCGCGATTTCCAGACGCTCAAGGAGCACCTCTGCGCGGTCCCCGCCCGCTCCCCCGACGTGCAGGAGCTCTCCGCCCTGGTGCCCGCGCTGGCCAAGGCCCGCACGGAAGACGAACGCCTGCTCCGCGAGCAGCTGCGCGAGATGGTCGCCGGCTTCGGCGACGCGATGTCCGGACGGCTCAAGGAGCTCTCCGACCGCTTCGCCGGCGAGGCCGCGCGTCAGCGCGAGCGCCTCGAGACCCTCGAGAGGGAGCGCACCGCGCTGCGCGACGCGATCGAGGCCCAGCGCCACGACCTCCGCCAGGACGCGCTCAAGGCGAACGCCGAGATCGACCGGAAGGCCGAGGACCAGCTTGCGGCCCTTCGCCGCACCGTCGTCGAGCTCGCCGAGCGCCAGATGGGCTCGGGAGAGGCGGTCCAGGGGGTCCGCAAGGCCCTCGAGGACCTCCGCGCCGGCCTGGCTCGACCGGAGACCGCCCGCGACGAGATCCTCAAGGGCCTGGAGGCCGAGAAGAAGGACCTCCTGAACGCCCTGCATGAGCGCACCGAGCAGCTGCGTTCCTACGTCCTCGAGCGCCGCGAGATCGAGCGCGGACTCGGCGAGAGCCTCATGGAGACCAACCGCCAGCTCGAGCTCGAGCGCGCCGCGCATGCCCGCACCCGCGAGAGCGTCGCGGGGCTCGAGCGCGCCATCGAGGCCCTCAAGGCCGAGGCCGAGCTGCGCCGCCAGGAGGTCTCCGACCGCGACGCGCGGATCTCCCAGGTCGCCGCCGAGCGCGACGCCGTGCTCCAGACCCTCGCCGAGGAAGCCGAGAAGGTCCGCCGCCAGATCGCGGCGCGCATGGACTCCGACCGCGCCTGGGAGGAGAAGCTCCTCGAGCAGCAGGGCGTCGTCGACGCGGAACGCCGCCAGCGCGTGCAGACCGAAGAGAGCGCCTCGTCTCTGCGAACCCAACTCCAGACCCTCACCGACCACGTCAGCCGCCTCATCCGCGAGAAAGAGGCGGTCGAGAACCGCTTCGCGGACTGGGAGAAGCAGCGCCAGGAGCTCGAAGGCCAGCTCCGCAAGAAAGACGAGATGGTGGCGATGCTCTCGACGACCTTCCGCAACCTCGTCAAGAAGCCCCTCGAATAGCCGCCTCTCCTCCAGAACGCTCGCGGCGCGTGCGGACTTCGCGCCGCGAGGCCTTTTTCGACTGAAAATCGAATCAAAATAAACGAAAAAACAGGGGTTGACAGAAAAGACTAATCCTGTAAACTATACGGTCTTCGCGGACGCCCCTCGACGCGGCGCCGCTCCGGAGCCCGATATGGCCATGAAAAAGAAGGCACAGAAGAAGGCGAAGGCTTCCCCCAAGTCCGCGAAAGCGACCGCGAGGAAGAGCCCAAAAGCCGCGAGCGGCCCGGTCTTCTCCCGTTCCGAGCTCGTCACCATCCAGAAGACCCTGTCGGTCAAGCGCGAAGAGATCTCCAACATGATGCGCAAGAACCAGGACATGGAGCCCATCACCTCGGAAGTGGGCGACGAGGCCGACCAGGCCGGGCTCTCGCTCGAGAAGGAGATGATCTTCGAGCTCTCCGACAACGAGCGCATGGCCCTCGACCAGATCGAAGGCGCGCTGCGCAAGATCGAGAAGGGCACCTACGGACTCTGCGAATCCTGCCAGAAGCCCATCATGAAGCAGCGCCTGCACGCGATGCCGTTCGCCCGCTACTGCATCGGCTGCCAGAGCTCCTCGGAGCGGGCCGCCTACGCCTAGACGCGTCCCCCGGAAGGCCTCCCGCCGCGTCGCGGTGCTCCTCGAGGAGCAGTACCAGGAGCTCGAGGTCTGGGTCCCGTATCTCCGGCTGAAGGAAGAAGGCCACGAGTCCCTGCTCGTCGGCCGTGAGAGGGGGGCCGTCTACCGGGGGAAGTTCGGCTACCCCGCCCAGGCGGAGGTCTCCTACGCGAAGCTCGAGTCCTCCGAGGTCGACGCCGTCGTCGTCCCCGGCGGCTTCGCCCCCGACTTCATGCGCCGCTACCCCGAGCCCGCCCGCCTCGTGAAGGCGGTCTTCGACGCGGGCCGGCCCGTGGCCGCCATCTGCCACGGGGCCTGGCTGCTCTGCTCGGCGGGGATCCTCAAGGGCCGCACGGCGACCTGCTTCTTCGCCATCGCCGACGACGTGCGCAACGCCGGCGCCCGCTGGGTCGACCGCGAAGTCGTCGTGGACGGGAACCTCATCACCTCGCGCAAGCCCGAAGACCTCCCGGCGTTCTGCCGGGAGCTCATCAAAAGCCTGAGATAAGGGGAGGAGGAAGGCCGGCGGGAACGCCGGCTACCTTCTGTTCCGGCTTCTGTTCCGGTGCGCCTTCGCGGTCCGGGGAGGAGGCATGTACGTCGCGTAGCTGAGCCCTTCTCCGGAGATCTGCTCCTTGTACTCGCTGACCTTCCGGACGTATTCGGGCGTCTCGCCGTTGCGGGGGATGCGGCCGAGCTTCTGCACGGGCACGTGCCCGGCGTTGTAGGCGGCGACGGCGAGCACCTTGTCTCCGTCGAAATACTCGAGCAGCCACTTCAGGTGCCGGGCGGCGCCGTCGACGCTCTGCTCGGGGTTGCGAGGATCCACCTTCAGGCCTCTGGCCGTGTCGGGCATGAGCTGCATGAGGCCGACGGCTCCGGCCCCGGAGACGCGCATCGGGTCGCCCCACGGGTTCTCGGCGCGCATCATCGCCTCGATGAGGTCCGGGTCGAGGCCTCTCCTGCGCGCGACGACCTCGATCATCTTGCGGTAGCGCGCGACCGGGTCCTTCCCGGCGGCGGGGACGGAGTACTTCAGGTCCTTCGCCGTCTCGACGACCTGACGGACGGCGGGAACCTTCGGAGGGACGACGGGAGCCACCTTCGGCTTCTCGGGCCCCTGCCGGTAGGCGCGCTCATAGTCGGCCAGGAAGGCCTTCAGGGCGCGGTCGTTGGGCAGGCCGCCGCTGCGCGTGACGGCGCCCGTGCCGAGCTGATAGGCGGCCAAGGCGCGGTGCACGTCCCCGTTATAGCGGTCGAGGAGGTTCTTGAGCAGGAGCGCGCCCGCGCGGAGGTTGATCTCGGGGTCGCGCAGGTCCTGCCCGGCGAGGCCCACCGACTTCGCGGCGAGGGGGGTTATGAGGAGGAGGCCGTAGGAGCCGTGGCTCACGCGAGAGGGAGAGGACGAGAAGCCGCCTTTCGCCGAGACCAGCGCGCGCAGCACGGCCGGCTCGACGCCCGCGGCCTTCGCCTCGGCCTGGAGGAAGTCCTCATAAGGGCCCTTCGGAGCGGCGTCGGCGCCCGGCGAGGGCACCGCGTCGATGTGCAGGCCGCCGCCGGCGGCCGGAGCGGCCGACAGAGCCGCGAACGAGTTCGGCGCGGCGGAGTCGTTCGAGGCGACGACGGAGCCGGCGCCCGAGCGCAGGGTCCCCTGGTCGAAGGAGACGAAGCCGTCCTTCTGGATGAAGCCCGTCAAAGCCTTGTCGATGCCCTTCGCCCCCTGCGCGAGGCCGTGCGTCTTGAGGAAGTCGACGGCTTCCTGACGGATGGCGGGGGTCGGGACCTGGACGTCGCTCTCGTCGACGACCTGCACGGCGTCCTTCCCCCAGATCGCCTCGAGGCGGCGGATGCCCTCGAGCTTCTTCTCCGGACTCATCCCCTCGAGCCAGCCGGCCGCGGTGAAGCGCTGCACCTGCGCAGGCTCCTCCATCTTCCGGTAGAGCTCGGATCGGACGGGAGGGCGAAGGAGTTCGACCGCGACGGCGCCGCTCTGCGCGATCTTGGCCTGAACCTCGGGGGTTTCCTCGGTCGGGACGCGCACGAGCACGCGCACGCCCTCCGCGCGGACGGAGAGCCCGACGGAGAGAAGGAGGGCGGCGGCGGCGAGGGGGGTTGCGCGCATGGGAGTAGGATAGGGCCGCGGGCCCAAATCGACCCGTAGCCGAAGTCCTATGAGTATATAGGCCCTAAGGCCTACGCGCAAGAGAGGGACTAGCGGCGATCGTTGAGGAAGGGGAAGCGGGTCCGGGTCTTCTCGATCTGAGCACGGTCCACGTCGACCTCGGCGACCTGCACGCCCTCGCGTGAGCCGCAGTCGAGCACGACGCGGCCGAGCGGGTCGAAGGCCATGGAATTGCCGCTGTACTCGAGCGGCGTCGGGTCGGCCCCGGTGCGGTTGACGCCCACGACATAGGCCTGGTTCTCGATGGCCCGCGCGCGCAGGAGCGTCATCCAATGCTCGGCGCGCTTGGCCGGCCAGCTCGCGATGACGACGTAGACGTCGGTCTTCGCGGCGGCGTCCCAGAAGAGGTGAGGGAAGCGCAGGTCGAAGCAGACCGCGGGCGCGACCGAGAAGCCCTCGAGCTGGAAGCGCTCGGGGCGCTCGCCGGCGCGGTAATGCTTGTCCTCCTTGCCGAAGGAGTAGAGATGGATCTTGGAGTAGGAGGAGACCTGGCGGCCGCTCCGGTCGAAGGTGAGGAGGTTGTTGCGCCCGTCCTGGACGACGCCGCAGGAGAGCCAGAGGCCGTGCTCCTTCGCGAGCGACGAGAAGAACTCGAGGTCCGAGGCGTCCACGGTGCTCTTCGCGAGGTCCATCGTGAAGCCGCTCAAGGTCATCTCGGGGAAGACGAGCCAGTCCGCCTTCTTCCCGCGCAAGCCCTCGTCGAGCATGCGGACGATCTTCTTCTTGTTGGCCTCGCGGTCCTCCCAGGCCATGTCGAACTGACAAAGGGCAAGTTTCATAAGGGTACGACCTCCGTTCTTCGCCCGGCTTTCCGCCGCCCTCCCTCGAAGAGGGAGGGGAGAACGACTTCGCCATGATAGAATATCCGCCTCGTGCCCTTGAAGCTCCTGCTCGCCCTCGCGCTCACGACCCCGTTCTGGGACCTCGGCCATCCGCTCTGGGAGGTCGACGACGCGCGCTACGCCGAGGTGCCGCGCGAGATGGTCGCGCGCGGCTCCTGGCTGACCCCCACGCTCAACGACTGCGACTACGTCGAGAAGCCGCCGCTCATCTACTGGCTCCCCGCCGCCTCCTACCGCCTCTTCGGCGTGAGCGAGGCCGCCGCGCGCCTGCCCAACGCCCTGCTCGCGCTGCTCGGCCTGCTCGGGATCTGGTGGCTGGGCGCCTGGCTCTTCACCCCGGCGACGGGGATGTGGGCGGCCGTGGTCCTGGCCACCACCTCGGAGTACTTCATGCTCGGCCGGCTCCTCACCCCCGACATGACGGTGAGCGTCTTCCTGCTCTGGGCCGCGGGACTCGCCCTGCGCTGCCTGCATCGGCCCGAGGACGCGCGCTGGGCCTCTCCGCTCGCGTGGCTGGCCATGGCCCTCGCCTTCCTCTCGAAAGGCCTCATCGCCCTGCTCTTCCCGGGCCTCTGGACGGCCGCCCTGCTCGTCCTCTTCCCGGAGCTCCGCCGCGGGCTCAAGGGACTCCTGCTGAGCTGGGGCCCCGCGGTCTTCCTCGTCATCGTCGGCGGCTGGTTCGCCGCGATGGAGCTCCGCCACCCGGGCTTCTTCCACTTCTTCGTCATCGAGCAGCACTTCCAGCGCTTCCTCACCCCGCGCTACGCCCGCCCCGGACCCTGGTACTACTTCATCGGAGTGGACGCCGCCGGCACGCTTCCCTGGACGCCGCTGCTGCTCGCCGCCTCGCTCCTGCCCCTGCTGCGCTGGCGCTCCCAGACGCCCGAGCGGCGACAGCTCGCGCTCTGGGTCGCGCTCGTCTTCGCCTTCTTCAGCGTCTCGAAGTCCAAGCTCCCGACCTACATCCTCCCGCTCTTCGCCTTCCAGGCCCTGCTCGGCGCCGAGCGCATCGCTCGCGGCGAGCCGGACTTCGGCACGCGTTGGTACCGGCGCCCCGCGCTGGCCCTGTCGGCCCTCATCCTCGCGGCGGCGTGCGCCGCGCCCTTCCTCGCGCCGAGGTTCCTCAAGACGCCTCTCCCGCCCATCGTCGTCCCGCTCGCCGCCGCAGCGGCAGCCCTTCTGGCTATCGGCCTGGGGGCCTCCGCCCTGACGAGGCGGGGGGGAGAAGGGGAGAGCCCGCGGCCGCTCGGGGCGCTGCTGACGCCCGTCCTCGCCTGCGCGGCCTTCGCGCTCATGCTCGCCGGGGCGCGGCCGCTGGCTCCGCAGCTCAGCGCGCGCGACCTCGCCGCCGAGCTCTCCATGCGCCTTCGGCCCGGCGACCGGCTCTTCGTCTACGACAAGTACCTGCACGGCCTGCCCTTCTACCTGGGCCGGCGCGTGGACGTCGTCGTGAACTGGCTCGGCGAGCTCCACTACGCCAAGCGCGACCCCCGCTTCGCCGACCGCTTCGGCGACGACAACACGATCCGCGCCGTGAAGAAAGGAGAGCGCGTCTTCGTCGTCCTCCCCAAGAAGACCCTGCAGGCCTTCCGCGCCCTGCGTCCCCCGAACGATCCCCCGACCTTCACCACCGTCGGCGATTACCTGATCGCGGAACTATAGGGCGCCCGCCGCCGCTCCTCTCGGTGCCTGGCACCCGGCACCCCTGGCGTGCCTGGCACCGCCCGTTCATGAGCGGCGGGCGAATCATCCTTCGACAGAGAACGGCGGGCTTATCGCGGGGGGGGACTCGCGGCGCAGGCGCTCAGTGATCCACATCCTCATCAGCGTGGAGTAGTTGAGGCCTTTGGCGAGGGCGATGCGGCGGATGGCCGAGAGGGCTTCCTCGTCGATGCGCAAGGCGACGAGCCGGCGGGGCCTGGCGAAGGCCGCCCCGACGCGCTCGATGCGGCCGCCGGCCGCCAGCGTGGACGAGGCGTCGTAATAGCGCCGCAACGCCGCATCCGAAGTCCCCGTCTTCTTGGATTTTTTCATGTTCTTTGCGGAGCCAGATATGGATCTCCGTCTCCTCATCGCAGAGCAACAACAGAGCGCGCACGGACGCCTCCCATAGTATAGAGCGTATAACGCCGTTATACAAGCCCCGCCTTCACTCCGTATACGCTCGAGCCCGCACAAAAGTTCCCCGCGCCTGTACGGTCCGGATATTTTCACGAAACAGGAGACGCGCCCGTGTTCGGGGCGCGTTTCCTTTTCCTCCTGCCCGTCGGCTACGCGCAAGTCGTTCTCCTCTCGCGTTGTCCCTGCGGCGCTAAGGCCCGCCGCAGGGGCGGCGCGCCGCTCGATACCGCTCGCGCTATCAGTCGCGGCGGCAGAGCCGCCGCACCGCTCCGGGAGGGGGTTCAGCCGTCCTGGCCCTCGACCGAGCGGGACCTCGGTCGAGCTGGCCGACGGCGCCGACGAAACGGGATAGGGGGAACCCCGGAGGGGTGCCCCACTGGGATGCCGTGTCGTTCCGGAGGGGGTGCCGGGGCAGAGCCCTCCAACGGGACCCCACCCGAGCGGCCCGACCCGCAGGGGAGGGGCCGCCGGCCCCTCCCCTACCTTGGCGAGCCGCCGAGCGCAGGCCACGTCGGAAGGACTATTCCTCTCCGGAGCGAGGGAACCCCGCTCCCCGGGCCCGATTACCTATCGGGCCGGGCTGAGCGGGGCGGCGACAGATGGACCTTCGAGGAGGACTTCGGTGCGGCGGCGGTCGAGGGCGCGGGCGCGGATCTGATAGGAGTCCTTCCCCACGCTCAGCACGAAGCCGTCCGGGTCGAACAGCTTCCCCATCGCTTCTTTGAAGTCGGCGACGTTGCCGCTCGAGCGCGCCAACTGCCCCAGGTCGTCGGTGTACGCGCCCTGCGTCACACGGTGCGCCTCCTCGATGGAGGAGAGCACCTTGAGCCCTTCGCGGGCCTTGCGCAGGGCCTCTACGTCGGCCGGCGTCGGGCTGAGGATGAAGAACCACCATTTGAACGCGAAGAGCGCGGCGAGCACTCCGAAGGAGAGGAACGCGTTGCGCGCCGTCTGCGCGCTCGACTTCGGCGGCGATTCCACCACGAGGCTGCCCGCGAGGAGGTCGTGCCAGCCCTGCGAGCGCGGGTGGAAGAGCGCCCACAAAAATCCGATGTTGAGCAGGGGCATCCCGCCGACGTAGCCCAGCGCGCGCAAGACGCTGCGCACCGGCCCGAGAGGGGCGCCGTCGAGATGGGTCACCCGCAGGCCGAGCAGGCGCTTGCCCAGCGTGCAGCCGACCATGTTGGAGAGCGCCTGGTAGAGCAGGTAGGCCGCGGCCCAGGCGGCGAAGACGCGGCGCCAGCCGCCCGCGAGCAGCGAGGGGTCCTGCCCGAGCCGGTAGTAGAGCGTGCCCCAGTAGCCGAGCAGGAAGGGGGCAAGGTCGATGAGCCAGGCCAGGAAGCGGTCGGGGATCTTCGCGTAGGGGGGCGCGGCCGGGGCTTGCTCGTCCACGTCCCTATCCTACCTCGATGAACACGTCGACGCAAGCCCCGGCCCCCTCACCCCCGATACCCCCTCGTCCCGCGCGGCGGGAGAGGGGGGGGCAGAAGTCCATTGAGGGAGAGGGAACGACGAGTAGGGGAGAGTCTTAGGACTGCGGCTTCGAATGCTTTGCGAGCGCCTTCATGATGAGCAGGTAGGAGACGGCGAGCGGGATCATGAGCAGCGCGAGGTAGTAGAAGGGCGTCAGGCCGATGGAGGCCTTGAAGAGGTACTTGAGCGCGATCATGCCGAGCGTCGAGAAGATGAGCGAGCCCGAGCCGAAGAAGCCCATCGCGTCGGCCATGTCCTCCTTGCGGGGCACGCGGGACTGGAAGAAGCTCTGGAGCTTGAGGTAGCTGACGACCTGGGCGATGCCGAAGGGGAGCAGCGCGAGCGCCGGCAGCGTCATGCCGCTGGCCCAGGAGAGCCAGGAGGGCAGCGCGACGACGGCGCCGAGCATCGGGAGGGTGAACATGAGGGGCACGAAGGCGGCGAGGCCGGCCGTAGCCAGGACCATCCAGCGCAGCATCGAGGACCGCATGAGCGCGGTCTCCTGGGCGTCGTCGATCTTCCCGGCCTCCTTCTGCTTCTCGATGCGCCGGCCCTGCATCGTCATGATCATCGCGCCGAGCAGGCCGCCCGCGCTGTAGAAGCCGGTGAGCCAGCCGCTGATGGCGGTCGCGGCCTCGGCGTTCGCGGCGCCCGCGAGGGCGATCGCGTAGCCGGGGGCGATCATCGAGTAGAGGAAGGGGTTGAGCATCATGATCAGCGAGAAGCCGAGGAAGCTGTAGCGCAGCGCGGGGATGTTCCAGACGAGCTTCGCGCCGCGGCCGATCTTCTGGAAGAAGGCCTTGAACACTCCGGCGACGCCCGCGGGCTTCGCCTGGCCGGCGACGGGAGCCGTGGAGGCCTGGAGGTCCGCGTCGGCCGGAAGCTTCAGCGTGCGCCAGACGACGAGCCCGGAGGCGAGCATCGTCACGGGGAAGGCGAGCAGGGCCGGGAGGAAGCCGAAGCTCGAGACCACGATGCCGGTGACGATCGGGCCGGCGATGCCGATGATCTCGACGAGCATGTGCTCGGTGGACCAGAAGCGCTCCAGCGCCGAGTTGCTCTGCCCGACGAGCAGCGGCGGGATGCTGTTGAGGGCGGTGACGGACACGCCCATGAGGAGGGCGTTGAGCGAGTAGAAGATCATCATCATCGGCAGGGTCATGTGCCCGGTCGCCATCAGGGCGATGAGGGCCGAGATGGACGCCGTGCGCAGGAGCATCGAACCGAGGTACGACTTCTTGACCCCGAACTTCTCGACGACGAGCGGCCCGAGCTGGCGGCCGACGATGCCGGTGATGGAGGAGAAGACCGCGAGCTGGGCGACGACGGTGAAGTCCCCGAAGGTCTTCTGCACGAGGGTCGGCATCGAAGAGCCGAGCGCCTCGGCGGCGATCTGGGCGACGAGCAGGGAGCCGATGAACCACCAGGCCGTCTTGCTCAGACCCGCCTTCGGCTCCTCGGGCTTCGGCGTCTCGGCGGCGACGGGAGCCGCGGAGGAGAGGGAGGAGGCCTTCGTCCCGGGGATGACGGACGCGGGCAGGGAGAGGTCGGTCTTGCCGTCCGCGGCGAGCGCGGGGCGCTCGAGCGGCTGGGCGCTCTGTTCGACGCCCTCGAGGACGACCGGCGCCGGGACGTCGGCGGCGGCCTTGCCGGCGCTGAGCTTCAGCGCGAGCGCGCCGGCCGCCTCGGCGTCGGGCGTCGCGATGACGCGCCGGGAGAGGAAGGGGATGCGGGAGAGCCAGCCGCGGGCGGCCTCGACGACGGTGCTGCCGCCCTCGGAGGCGGCCGCGGCGGCGGAGCCCTCGGAGGCGCTCCGGGGACGGACGTCCGAGGAATCCCGGCGCTCCTCGAAGAGCCGGCGCAGGGCGTCGAAATGGAGGTTGAGGCGGTTCTCGCGTCCGCGGACCGTCTGCAGCGAGACGGCGTCCGGGGCGACCGCGGGCACCGCCGCGACGTCGGAGGCGACGATGCGTCCCGCGACGGCACCGACGCTCGGGACGGCCTCGATGGCGGCGCCGCCCTGGGCGGAAGCGGCCTGGCCGGGGATGACCGGCATCTCCGTTACCCCGGGAGCTCCGCCGCCAGGGCGCAGGCCCGGCTGGACCGGCAGGACCGAAGCGCCGGAGTTCGAGATGACGGAGACCGGGAGCGCGAGCGAGACGCCCGCGTTCGCGGACGGGCTGGCCGTCGGCGTAAGGCCGGGGACCTGCATCCGGACCGAGGGGATCTGGACGCCGGGGAGGAAGCCGACGCCGGGGAGAGTGGGGGCGACCCGCGTGTTCAGGCCCGAGGCGGCGGCGCCGACCCCGGTGACGCCGGCCGGCATGCCGCCGACGGGGACGTTGACGTGGATCTGGGGGACGGTCTGCGCGGCGGCCTCATAGGCGCCGAGCCCGGGGGCGGCGACGACGACCGCCGCGGCGAGGAGGGTGCAGAGGGCGCTCTTCACGACCGAGGTCTTCTTCATCCTGCCTAGATTATAAGGGGAAGACCCGGACCCACAAAGGGTCTTCGGGGCCCGCGGCGGCGGGTAAAGGTCCCGGTGCCGACTGGGCCCTAGGACCCGGTTTTCGCGCGCGCGTATATTTAGTACTTTCATATTAGAGAGCAGTCCCCCGGAGGGGCATCCGACATGAAGCAGCTCGCGATCGTCCTGGTGGTCGTGGCCGTCGGCTGGATAGGGTTCGCCCAGTTCAAGCAGCGCGTCGTCAACCAGGAACCGCCGCCGCCCCCGCCCCCGCCGGCGATCGTCATGCCCCCGCCGCAGGTGCTCGACGAAGAGCAGCTCGAGCGCGTCAAGTCGGCGACCAGCGACGCCGAGCCGCGCGTGCGCTGGGAAGCCCTCCAGGTGCTGATGAGCTCGCAGGACCCCCGCGCGGAGGGCATCATGTTCCAGATGCTCAAGCGCGACGGAGAGTCCGACATCCGCAAGAACGTCGTCAACGTCCTCGCCGGCCGCCGCGGCCCCCAGGTCACCGAGCACCTCATCGGCGCCCTCAAGGACATGGACGGCGACGTGCGCCTCGCCGCGCTCGAGGCGCTGGGGAAGAGCGGCGACGCCGCCGCGGCCCCCGCCATCAGCGACGCCCTGCGCGACGGCGACGAGCGCGTCCGCCTGACCGCGCTGAGGATCCTCAACGACTTCCAGCGCAAGCGCAACGAAGAGATCCTCGAAAAGAAGCGCCTGCAGGAAGAGGCGCAGCGCAAATATGAAGAGGCGCTCAAGCAGCAGCAGCAGGGAGGCAAGAGATAATGCCCCGTTTCCTCCTCGTCCTCATCGTGGTCGGAGGCCTCCTCTACTTCCACCAGAAGTACTCGCAGCGCCCCGGCCCGCCGCCGCCCTCGCCGCCGCCCGCCATGGACATGCCTCCGCCCATCGCGCTCGATGAGATGGAGCTCGACAAGGTCCGCCTCGCCACCAAGGACAGCGATCCGCAGGTGCGCTGGGCGGCCATCGAGCTCCTCTACCGCATCAAGGACCCCGAGGCGCTCACGCTGCTCGAGAAGACCCTCGCCATCGACAGCGAGCCGCAGGTCCGCCGCAACGCCGTCGAGATCCTGCGCAACCAGTCCTCGAAGGGAGCCCCGAAGCAGCTCCTGCCCGCCCTGCGCGACCCGGAGAAGGACATCCGCATCGTGGCCCTGCTCGCCATCGGCGAGCGCGGGGATGCCTCGGTCATCCCCGACGTCAGCAAGCTGCTGCTGGACATCGAGCCCGACGTGCGCCTCCAGGCCCTGCGCACCCTCGCACGCATCCAGGAGAAGCGCGTGGGCGAGTTCCTGCCCCTGCAGGAGCAGCTCAAGACGGACTACAACGAGATCGTCGTGCGCTCCAAGCGCAAGGCCCAGCAGGAGCCCTCGACGGGCAAGAAGCCCGAGTTCCGCATCGAATAAAGGAGGACGGATGGACATCCGGGAGATCAGCGCGCGCGTCCAGAAGGAGAGCGTCTTCATCGCCGAGCTCAAGAAGGAGCTCGGCCAAGTCATCGTCGGGCAGGAGGAGATGGTGGACCGGCTCCTCGTCGGCCTGCTCGCGAGGGGTCACATCCTCCTTCAGGGCGTCCCCGGGCTGGCCAAGACGCTCGCCATCAAGACGCTCGCTCAAGCGGTGCAGGCGCAGTTCAGCCGCATCCAATTCACGCCCGATCTGCTCCCCGCGGACCTGACCGGCACCCTCATCTACAACCCGCAGACCGCGGCGTTCAGCGTCCGAAAAGGGCCGCTCTTCGCGAACCTCATCCTCGCCGACGAGATCAACCGCGCCCCGGCGAAGGTGCAGAGCGCGCTGCTCGAGGCGATGCAGGAGAGGCAGGTCACCATCGGCGAGACCACGCACAAGCTCCCCGAGCTCTTCCTCGTGCTCGCGACCCAGAACCCCATCGAGCAGGAGGGGACCTATCCGCTCCCCGAGGCCCAGGTCGACCGCTTCATGCTGAAGGTCGTCGTCGACTACCCGCGCAAGGAGGAGGAGCGCCTCATCCTCGAGCGCATGACGACCGGGACGCCGCCCGCGGCGCGGCCGGTGGTCACCCAGCAGCAGGTCCTCGCGGCCCAGGCGGTCGTCGACCTCATCTACGTCGACGACAAGGTCAAGAACTACGTCCTCGACGTGGTGTTCGCGACGCGCCGGCCCGAGGAGCACAAGCTGGAGAAGCTCAAGCCGCTCATCCAGTACGGCGCCAGCCCGCGCGCCACCATCTCGCTGATCCTCGCGGCGAAGGCCTTCGCCTTCCTGCAGGGGCGCGGCTTCGTCACCCCGGAGGACGTGAAGTCCGTCGGCGCGGACGTTCTGCGCCACCGCGTGCTGCTCACCTACGAGGCCGAAGCCGAGAACGTCACCTCGGAGGACGTCCTGCGCTCCATCTTCGACGCCGTCGAGGTCCCCTGAGAGTCCCGCGGGCGCGCTAGCGCATGATCCCGAAGGAGATCGCGGCCCAGGTCCGCCGCATCGAGATCCGCACCGGCCGCCTCGTCAACGAGGTCTTCGCCGGCAAGTACCTCAGCGTCTTCAAAGGCCGCGGCATGGAGTTCTCGCAGGTGCGCGAGTACGCCGCCGGCGACGACGTCCGCGACATCGACTGGAACGTCAGCGCGCGCTTCAGCCGCCCGTTCGTGCGACAGTACCAGGAGGAGCGCGAGCTCACGCTGATGGTCGCCTGCGACCTCTCCGGCTCGCAGTTCTTCGGCAGCGCGCGCAAGCTCAAGCGCGAGGTCGCCGCGGAGCTCTGCGCGGTGCTCGCCTTCTCCGCGCTGAAGAACAACGACAAAGTCGGGCTCTTCCTCTTCACCGACGGCAAGGAGCTCTACATCCCGCCCCGCAAAGGCCGCGCCCACGTGCTCAAGATCATCCGCGACGTGCTCGTCTTCGAACCGGAGCGGCGCGGCACGGCCGTGGGGGGGAGTCTCGACACCCTCAACCGCGTCCTGCGCCGGCGCAGCATCCTCATGCTCGTCTCGGACTTCCGCGACGTCGGCTTCGAGCAGTCCCTGCGCCGCGCGGCGCGCAAGCACGACGTCATCCCGGTCCTCGTCTCCGACGAGCGCGAGGACGTCCTGCCCGAGATCCCCGCGTGGCTGGACCTCGAGGACCCGGAGACCGGCGAGCGCGTCAGCGTGCGCCCCGACGCCCGGCTGCGCGCGGAGCTCGCGCGGGGGCGGGGAGAGGAGAAGGCGCGCATCGAGGCCGCCTTCCGCGCGGCGCGCATCGAGGCCATCCGCGTCCGGACCGACGAGGCCTACGTGGAGCCCATCGTGCGCTACTTCCGGGAGCGCAAGAAGAGGCTGCGCGCGTGAGTCTCCTCCTGCTCCTGCTCCTCGCCGCAGCCCCCGCGCGCGCGGTGCCGGCGAGCTTCGAGCTCTCCCCCGCGACGACGACCGTGCTCCTGGGCGCGCCCTTCGACGTGACGGGGACCGCGCGCCTCCCCGAGGGCTCCCGGCTCGCGCTCGCGCTCCAGGGGAACGCGACCGGCGCCTACGAGATCCTCGAGGTCCGCGTCGAGCCGGCTCCCCCGGAGGGAGGGAGCGCCGTCTTCCGGCTGCGTCTGAAGGCCGCGGCCTTCGAGCTCGGCGAGACCGCGCTCCCCGCGCTCCCCTGGACCGTCGTCCCGGCGGCGGGAGCGCCCGAAGAGGTCCTCAGCCCGCCCGTGCGCCTGAGCGTGATCCCTCCCCAGTCGTTCACGCAGGCGCCCGAGATGCACGACATCCGCGAGCCACTCTCGCCCGCGCTCTGGCCGTGGCTGCTCATCCTCCTCGCGCTGGGGAGCCTGGTCGGCTGGCTCTGGGAGCGCCGACGCCGCCGCAAGGGCGGGAGCGGCGCGGACGCCGCGGGAGGGGCCCCCGACCTGCGCACCCCCGAGCAGTTCGCGCTCGACGAGCTCGACCTCCTCCCGGGCCTCGGACTCCCGCCGAAGGACCACTACGACCGCATGTCGGACATCGTGCGCGCCTACCTGGAGAAGCGCTACGGCCTGCCCGCGCTGCGCATGACCACCTACGACCTCCTGCGCGCCCTGCGGCCCGTCGACCCCCCGTCGGTCCGCGCCGTCGCCAAGAACCTCTTCGAACGCTGCGACCTGGCGAAGTTCGCGCGCTACGCGCCCGAGGAGCGGGAGCGGACCCTGGACCTCGAGAACGCGCGGGAGATCGTGCGCCAGGCCTCGCGCCAGGCCTTCGCCGAGCGGCTCGCGGCTCCGCCGCCGGGAGGGGCCGCGTGAGGTTCGCCGACCCCCTCGCGCTGCTCCTGATCCCGTTCGCGCTCGCCGGGGCCCTGTGGGCCCTGCACCGCGAGCGCCTGCGCCGAGCGCCGCTCGCCTACCCGGGGAGCGCCGCGCTCGCCCGCTTCGGGGCGGCCGGCGGCGTATGGCGGCGGCTGCCCGTGCTGCTCAAGGCGCTGGCGCTCGTCCTCATGGTCGCCGCGCTCGCCCGCCCCCAGCGCGTCTTCCGCCAGGAGGCCTCCTGGACCTCGGGCGTGGACATCCTCCTCGTCCTCGACACCTCTCTGAGCATGCGCGCGCTCGACTTCGGGTCCCAGGACCGCATGGGCGCCGCGAAGGACGCCGCCCGCGCCTTCATCCGCCGGCGCACCAGCGACCGCATCGGCATCCTCGTCTTCGCCGGCGTGCCCCTGCTGACCTGCCCGCTCACCCTCGACTACGACGCCCTGCTCGAGTTCCTCTCCGACGTCCAGTCCGGGATGACGGAGTCCGACGGCACCGCGATCGGAGACGGCATCGCGGCGGCCGTCTCCCACGTCAAGGACGCGCCGGCCAAGAACAAGGTGCTCATCCTCGTCACCGACGGGGCCAACAACACCGGCGTCGTCGATCCGCTCACCGCCGCGCGGGCCGCGAAGGCCTGCGGCATCCGCATCTACGCGATCGGGACCGGCCGCAAGGGACCCGCCATGGTCCCCGTCGACGACCCCCGCCTCGGCCGACAGCTCGTACAGATCGACGACGAGCTCGACGAGGGCGTCCTCGAGAGCGCCGCCGCGGAGACGGGCGGACGCTACTACCGCGCGCAGAACCTGATGGAGCTCAACAACATCTACGGACAGATCGACCGGCTCGAGAAGACGGAACGACGCCTGCCGCCCGTCGTCTCCTACCACGACCTCCACGCCTGGCTGCTGGTCCCGGCGGCGCTCCTCCTCCTGGCGGGCATGGCGCTGGGCCGCACCCTCCTCATGAGGATCCCGTGAGCGGCCTCTTCCGCGACGCCGCCTGGCTCTGGGCCGCGCTCGCCGCGCTCGCCGGCGCCGCGGCCCTGCTCGGCTGGTCGGAAAGGCGGCGACGGCGCCTGCTCGCGCTCTTCGCGCAGCCGGAGACCCTCGACCGCATCCACGACCCGCAGGCCGCGCGCGCGCGCCTGCGCGCGTTCAAGCTCGAGGCCGCCGCGCTCGCCCTGCTCCTGCTCGCCCTGGCCGGGCCGCAGTGGGGGGTGGAGCTCGTCGAGACGCAGACCCCCGGGGCGCAGGTCGTCGTCGCCGTGGACGTCTCGCTCTCGATGCTCGCCGAGGACATGCCGCCCAGCCGCATGGACTGCGCCAAGCGCGCGCTCGCGACGCTCGTCGAGGGGCTCAAGGGCGCGCGCGTCGGCGTCGTCGCCTTCGCCGGCCAGGCGCACGTCCAGTGCCCGCTCACCGCCGACGTCGACGCCGCCAAGAGCCTCCTCGCCCGCGTCCAGGTGGGTCTGATCCCGCAGCCCGGCACCGAGCTCGGGAAGGCCATCGACCGCTCCCTCGAGATGCTCGCGCGCTCCTCGGGCCGCAAGACGCTCGTGGTCCTCACCGACGGAGAGGACCTGGGCCAGGGCGCCGAGGACGCGGCCGCCCGCGCGGCCGCCGCCGGGGTACGTGTCTTCATCCTCGGAGCCGGGACCCCCGAGGGCGGACCCATCCCCCTGCGCGAGGGCGCTCAGCTCGTGGGCTACAAGAAGGACGAGTCCGGGAAGACGGTGGTCTCCCGCATCGACGAACCGCTGATGATGAAGGTCGCCGCCGCCGGCGGCGGCGACTACGCGCGCCTCTCGCGCTCCGAGAACGAGGTCGGAGAGCTCATCGACCGCATCGAGAGCGGCGGCGTCTCCACCTCCCGCGCGGGGAGCGCCACGCGCTTCCGCAACCGCTTCCGCTTCCCGCTCGCGCTCTCCGTCCTGCTCCTGGCCGCGGCGCTCCTGCTGCCGCCGCCCTCTCCCCAATCGCGCACGCGCCGCATCGCGCGGGCCGCGGGCTTCCTCGCCCTCGCGCTCCTCGCCGGCTGCAGCCCGCGCGAAGACGCCCGCCTCTGGAAGGGGAACCGCGCCTACCGCGGGGAGCGCTTCGCCGACGCGCTCGAGAGCTACGCGCGCGCCGCGCAGGGCGCCCGGAACCCCAAGCCCCTCTTCAACGCGGGCGACGCGCTTTATAGAATGAAGGAGCATGAGCGCGCGGCTGAAGCCTTCACCGCTCTCTGCGACCCGCGCAAGGTCCCGCGCGGAGTCGCCGCGGCGGCGTCCTACAACCTCGGCAACACCCTCCTTCGGCAGGGCAAGCCCCCCGAGGCCGTCGACGCCTACCGGCGCTGCCTGCTGCTCTCGCCCGACGACGAGGACTGCCGGCACAACCTCGCGGTGGCCCTCAAGAAGCCGCCGCAGCCCGATCCGAAGCAGCAGGACAAGCAGAAGGACAAGTCCGGCGGGGGGAACGACGAGAAGCCCTCGCCGCCCAAGCAGCAGTCGAGCTCCCGCAAAGAGCAGGAGCAGAAGGGCGGGATGAGCCGCGAGGACGCCGAGCGCGTACTGCAGGCCGTCAAGGACCGCGAGAAGGCGGCGCAGTCCGCGCGCCAGCCCGCGGCCATGAAGCCCGACGAGAAGAGCGGCGCGCCGCGCGGGAAGGACTGGTGAACGCCTCCCGCCGCGCTCTGCCTCTCCTCGCCCTCCTCCTCGCCTTCGCGCCCGGCCTCTCGGCGCAGCCGCGGGACTTCGCGCTCTCGGCGAACGTCGACCGCGGGATGATGACCCTCGACGACCAGGCGGTCCTGACGGTCACGGTGAGCGGCGCCCGCACGGACCTCCCCGAGCCCCGACTGCCGGCCATCCCGGCCTTCAACGTGCACGGCCTCGGCCAGAGCAACACCATCTCCTTCGTCAACGGCACGGTCAGCAACAGCGTGCAGTACCGCTACATCCTGGTCCCGCGCATGGCCGGACGGGCGACGATCGGCCCGGTCACCGCGAGCGACGGCTCGAACACCCGCCAGACCCAGCCCATCGACGTCATGGTCACGCGGCCCGGGACGACCGCGCCGGCTCCGCCGCCCGGCGCCCCCGCCCGGGCCCAGGCCGGGGCGGCTCACGCGCGCGCGACGAGCCCCGACCTCTTCATCACCGCCGAGGCCGACAAGCACGACCCCTACGTCAACGAGCAGGTCCTGCTCACGGTGCGCTTCTACGCGGGCGTGCCCGTCCTCGGCAACGCGGAGTGGCGGCCGCCCTCGACGCAGGGGTTCCTCGTCGAGGACCTGCCTCCCGACCCGCCCCGCGAGGTCGTCGAGGGCGGACGCCGCTACATCCTGCACACGATCCGCGTCGCCCTCTTCCCGGTCCAGCCCGGAGAGCTGCACATCGGAGCCGGCAGCGTGGTCTGCCAGGTCCAGCAGGAGCTGAACGCCGACCCCTTTTCTCCGGACTTCTTCCAGCGCTTCTTCGCCCAGGGGATGGTGGCGGTGCAGACCAAGGAGCTCAAGACGCGTCCGATCTCCCTGAGCGTCCGGCCCCTCCCGGACGGGAGGCCCTCGGGCTTCTCCGGCGCGGTGGGACGGCTGCGGGCCGTCGCGGACGTGGACCGACGCTCGGCGCGCGTCGGAGACGCGCTCAACCTCACGGTGACCGTCGACGGCATCGCGAACCTCAAATCCCTGACGCCCCCGACCCTGCCCGAGCTGCCGCAGTTCCGCGTCTACGACACGCTGAACTCGCTCAATCTCACGAAGGACGCCGTCGGGGTGCGCGGCTCGAAGGCCTTCAAGACCGTGCTCGTCGCGCGCGCCACCGGACGCCTGCGCATCCCGCCCATCGCCTTCTCCTACTTCGACCCGCAGCGCAAGGACTACGTCTCGGCGCAGACCCTCCCCATCGACGTCGAGGTGACGCCGGGACCGCAGCAGGACGCGGGGCCCGGCTTCGCGAACGCCGCCGCGCCCCGCGGCGGGAGCATCACCGCGGTGGCGGAGGACATCCGCCACGTGCGCGGCGCGCGCGGACCGGGCCTCGCGCGCGCGGCCTCGGCCGTCGGACGCGCCCTGCCGGTGCACCTGGTCCCGCTCATCGTCTTCCTCATCTGCCTCGGGCAGCACCTCTACCGCGAGCGCCTCGTCCGCGACCCGGCGGGCGTACGCTTCCGCGGAGCGCTCGCGCGCGCGCTCGCCGCCCTCGAGGAGGCGCGCCGGACGAGCGACGCGGGGAAGGCGTCCTCGCTGCTCGCCGACGCTCTCGGAGAGTACCTCGGGGACAAGCTCGACTGCGCGCACGCGGGGCTGACCCTGCGCCAGTTCCAGGGGAAGCTGCGCGAGCGCTTCCCGAAGCTCCCCGAAGGGCACGTCGACGAACTCAAGCGCATCTGGGAAGAAGTCGACCTCGTGCGCTTCGCGCCTTCGGCGCCCGGCGCGGATTCGGATCTCGGCGCGCTCGTCGACGCGGCCGCCACGCTGCTCAAGGCGCTCGAGGAGGAACTCTCCCGATGAAGGCGCTCCTGCTGCTCCTGCTCGCGCTCCCCGCCGCGGCCTCCGACCGCGTCGGCATCGACGAAGGGACCCGGCACTACGAGGCCGGACGCTACGAGGAGGCCGTCGCCCGCTACCAGGAGGCGGTCGACCGCGAGCCGCTCGACCCGGTGGCCCGCTACGACCTGGGCAACGCCTTCTACCGCCGGGCGAAGGCGGGGGACCTCGGCCGCGCCATCGCCTCCTGGCAGCGCGCCTTCGCGCTCAGCCCGCGAGACTCCGACATCCGGCACAACCTCGATTTCGCGCTCAAGCGCGCGGGAGAATCCCTGGTCCCGGCGGGGATGCCGGCTCCCGCGTTCATCCTCTTCCACATCCTGAGCCGCGACGAGACCTCCGCGCTGCACTGGCTGGGCTTCTGGCTGCTCCTGCTGCTGCTCTCGGCCGGACTCTGGAACCCGGAGTGGCGCGCGCGCCTGCGCCCCTGGACGCTCTGCGCCGGTCTGCTCTGGGCGGCGGCCGGCGCCGGGTGGGCGCTCATCGCCTTCACGGACGTGCAGAACCCCGGCGTCATCCTCGCCGCCGACGCTGAAGTGCGCAGCGGCCCGGGGCTCAGCGCCCCCGTGAGCTTCAAGGTCCCCGAGGGAAGGCGCGTCTCGGTCCTCGGTGAATCGTCGGGCTGGGTCGAAATAGGAGTTCTAAGAGAAGGATTGAAAGGCTGGATTCCTGCCGACCAGTTAGAGAAAATCTAACCCCCATGAAAACTCGGATCGAGAAAGACACCCTCGGCGAGCGCCGCGTCCCGGCCTCGGCCTACTACGGGATCCAGACCCTGCGCGCCCTCGAGAACTTCCCGGTCTCGGGTCTGCGCGCGCACCCCTCGCTCGTGCGCGCCTACGCCGAAGTGAAGAGGGCCTGCGCGGTGGCGAACCGGGAGTGCCGGGCGCTCGACGCGCGGCGCGCGCGCGCGATCGTCCGCGCCTGCGACGAGGTCGTCGCGGGAGCGCTCGCCGGCCAGTTCGTCGTCGACGTCTACCAGGCGGGCGCCGGAACCTCCTTCAACATGAACGTCAACGAGGTCCTCGCCAACCGCGCGCTCGAGCGCCTCGGCCGCCGGCGGGGGGACTACGCCGCCCTCCACCCCAACGACCACGTGAACATGTCGCAGAGCACCAACGACACCTTCCCGACCGCCCTGCGCGTCGCCGCACTGCGGCAGACGACGGCGCTGTGCGCGGTCCTCGACGCGTTCGCCGATTCCCTCGCCGTCAAAGCGCGGGAGTTCCGCAGGGTCCGCAAGGCCGCGCGCACGCACCTGCAGGACGCGGTGCCGATCTCCCTGGGACAGGAGTTCGCGGCCTACGCCGCGGCGGTCCGTGCGTGCGCCTCGGAGCTCGCACGGCGCGCGCGGCTCCTCGAGGACGTCCCGCTGGGGGGGACCGCGGCGGGGACGGGTGCGAACACGCCCGCCGGCTTCCGCCGCCGGGCCGTGCGCGCGCTCGCGCGCTCGACGGGCCTCGCGCTCAAGCCCGCTCGGGACATGCGCTTCGGCCTGCAGAGCCATCAGCCCTTCACGGCCCTCTCCGGCGCCCTGCGCGAGCTCGCGCTCGAGCTCATCCGCATCTCGGGCGACCTCCGACTGCTCGCCTCGGGCCCGGTCGCAGGCCTCGGCGAGCTGCGCCTGCCCGCGGTCCAGCCGGGCTCCTCGATCATGCCGGGGAAGAGCAACCCGGCGCTGCTCGAGGGACTCTCCATGCTCTGCTTCCAGGCGGTCGGCCGCGACCTCTCCGTCGGCCTCGCGGCCCAGGCGGGACAGCTCGACCTCAACGTGATGACGCCGCTCACCGCCTACGACCTGCTCGACACGATGGGCCTTTTCCTGAACTTCCTGCCTTCGGTGGAGGAGCGCTGCCTGCGGGGCATCGAGGCCGACGCCGCGCGCTGCCGCGCGAACGCGGAGCGGACACCGTCGCTCGCGGCGCTCCTCAACCCCCGCATCGGCTACGCGCGCGCGGCCGACGTCTTCAAGGACGCTCTGCGGCGCGGCCGCGGCGTACGGGACCTCGTGCTCGAGCGCGGCCTCCTGAGCGCGCGGGAATTCGACGAGCTCACCGACCCGTATCTTCGAGAGAAGCCCTGACGAGGACCGTCAGGGGATCTGCGGCGTCAGCGGCGTGAGAGGAACGGAGGGGAAAGGAGGCTCTCCTTTCTCCTTCTGCTTCCTGGGGAGGGGCACGTCGCCGTTGACGACGTCGAGCTTCGCCGACGGCTCCGGCTTGGCGGCGGCCTTCGCGGCGGGCTTGCGGACCTTGCTCTTCTTCGCGGAGGGAGCCTTCGGCGCCTTGGCGACGGAGACCGCCTTCTTCTTCGCCGGAACCTCCTCGTCCTGCGCGGCGGAGTCCGGGTCCTCGGACGCGATGGCCGTCGACTTCCGGGCCTTCTTCGACGGCGCCGCCGGCTTCACGTCGACGAGGGACTTGGAAGACTCCGGATCCTCGTCGGGAAGGTCCTCGCCCTGGATGAACGTCGTCTGACCGGGGGGCCTGCGGAAATCGGGCTTCTCCCCGCTCGGCGGCGTCTCCTCGCCCTCGAGGCCGCCCGGGGGAGTCTCGTCGGGGCCGGAGAGCCCGCCGTCCGGACCGCCGTCCACGTTCTCGGACCCTTTGCCGGAGGGGTTCGCTCCCGCCGCCGAGGCGTCCGGAGCCCCGCCTTCGGGGGCGTCGGGCACGGCGGTGCGTTCTCCGTCGCCTCCGGGATCCCCTTCGGAGGACCCTCCGCCGGGAGGGGAAAGGGGAGCGGACGAACCTCCTCCGACGTTGGGCTCCTGGTAGGGAACGGCTTCGGCCTCGCCGGAACCGTGCGTGCGCTCGCGCACGACCTGCCCTCCGCGGGCGGTCCTGGGATCCGCATTCTGGGCGCGCAGGAACGCAGGGACGCAGAGAAGGGCGACGACGAGCCGCGCGATGCGCATCACGTTTAGTAAAATAACAGACCGATGTTACAAAAACAAGCATCGTCCGCCCCCGCGGACGCTGCCGCCGCGGCCCGACGCACCGCCCGGTTCCTCGTCCCCGCCGCCCTCGCCCTCCTCTTCCTCCTCCACGCCGGACTGCGCGAGCACGGACGGCGTCTGCCGATGATGAGCGACGAGGGAGAGTACGCCTGCCAGGCGCGCCTGCTCGCGGAGGGCGGGGTGCCCTACCGCGACGCGTTCAACCAGAAGCCCCCGATGGTGTTCTTCCTGTACCGCGCGGCCTTCGGACTCTTCGGAGAGAACGAGGAGGCGCCGCGGCTCCTGGCGACGCTCTTCGGCTGCGCGACGCTCCTCGCGCTCTTCTTCCTGCTCCCCGGACGGTGGGGGACCGCTCCGCGGCTGTGCGCGGCCGCATCCTTCGCCGTCCTCTCCACCGAGCCGATGGGCGACTTCTCCTTCGCCGCGAACACGGAGGTCTTCCTCTGCGCCTGGCTCGCCTTCTGCGCGCTGTGGGCGCGGAAGGCGTGGGAGGGCGGGGGGACGCGCGCCGCCCTCCTCGCGGGCCTCTTCGCGGGCGCGGGGCTGGCGACCAAGCAGACCGCGCTCTGGGCGGCGCTCGCGCTGGGCGCGTGCGCGGCCCTGCACGCGCCGCGCGGCGCGCGCGCGCGCGTCGCCGCCGCCTTCGCGCTCGGCGGGGCGCTGGTCCCGGCGGCGTTCGCCGCGTACTTCCTGGCGCGCGGCGGCCTCCCGGCGCTCGTCGAGCAAGCCCTGCGGCGCAACCTCGATTACGCGGGACTGCTCGCCGTCCCGGGCGGGGCCCGCATGCAGCTCGGATGGTTCGCGCGCACGCTCGCGCCGCAGATGCTCTTCGGGAACTGGCCTCTGCTCCTCCTCGCGCTCTTCGGCCTCGCCGCCCGGCCCGCCGGGGAGGACGCCCCCCTCGAGCGTCTGTGCGCGCTCTGGCTCGCGGCCGCGCTGCTCGGGGCGCTCACCGGCCTCTTCCTCTTCCCGCACTACTTCCTGCCGGCCGCGCCGCCGCTCGCGCTCTGCGCCGCGCTCGGCGTGCGGAGGCTCTCGGCCCGTCTCCCGCGCGCCGCGCTGCTCATCGGACTCCTCGCCGCGCTCTATCCGGCCGCCGCGTGGTCGACCGTCTACTTCCGGGAAGGACCCGAACGCGTCGCGCGGCGGCTCCTCTATCCGAACCCGCTCTACGAGGCCCGCGCCGCCGCAGACTTCATCCGGGAGAACAGCGCGGAGACCGACCGCGTCTACGTCTTCGGCTCCGAGCCCCAGCTCTATTTCCGCGCGCGCCGACGCTGGGCCACGCCGCACATCTTCGTCTATCCGCTCACGCTCTTCCCGCGCGGGATGGGGGACGCCGAGGCGGAGCTCGCGCGCCTGCGTGAAGCGCCCCCGCGCTTCCTCGTCTACTCGACTTTCCCGGCGTCCACCCTCGTGGCCACGGCCCCGGGACGACGGCTCGAGGAAGGGGTGCGGGACCTGCTCGCACGGCGCTACCGTCCGCGCGGCTGGGTGCAGGCCCTCCCCGACGGGATGCGCGACGAGCTCGGGAAAGAGGCTCCCGCGGGCACGCCCGCCGACGCGCTCCTCGTCTACGAGAGGTCCCGGTGAAGCTGCACGTGCTGAGCTTCGGCTGCCAGATGAACGAGGCCGACGCGCTCGAGCTCTCCTACCCTTTCCTCGCGCGCGGCTTCGAGCCCTGCGCCGTCCTCGCCGACGCGGACGCGGTGCTCGTCAACACCTGCACCGTCCGCGCGCACGCCGAGCATCGCGCGGTCTCGGCGGTCGGCCGGCTCGAGGCCTGGAAGGCCGCGCGGCCCGGCCGCCTCGTGGTCGTGGCCGGCTGCGCGGCCGAGCGCCTCGGCCCGGAGCTACGCCGCCGCTTCCCGTTCGTGGACCTCGTGCTCGGCGCCCGCTCCGTGGAAGAGACGCCCGCGCTCATCGCCCGCGCGCTCGAGGAGCGCGGAGCCGGTCCCGCCGCGACGGACGTCCGCCCGCCGCCCGGGATCTCCGCCTACCTCACCGTCGCGCGCGGCTGCGGCTTCGCCTGCGCCTACTGCATCGTGCCCTCGGTGCGCGGCCCCGACCGGCCGCGCGCCCTCGACCGGGTGCTCGAGGAGGCCCGTCGTCTGGCCGACGGAGGAGCCCGCGAGCTCGTCCTGCTCGGGCAGACCGTCAACGGCTGGAAGGACCGCGAGGGGCGCGTCTTCGCGGACCTGCTGCGCGCGCTCGCGGAGGTCCCCGGAGTGCTGCGCCTGCGCTTCATGAGCCCGCATCCGCTCTTCCTCGATGAGGCCCTCGCCGCGGCGATGGCGGAGATCCCCGCCGTCTGCCCGCAGCTGCACCTCCCCGTGCAGTCGGGCTCCGACCGCGTCCTCGCCGCGATGGGCCGCGGCTACACCTGCGCGGATTTCCTCTCGCGGGTCCGCTCCGTGCGCGCGCGCGTGAGCGGCCTCGCGCTCAGCACCGACCTCCTCGTCGGCTTCCCCGGCGAGACCGCGGAGGACTTCCGCGGGACGCTCTCGCTCATCGACGAAGCGGAGCTCGCCGGCGCCTACTGCTTCAAGTACTCGCCGCGCGAGGGGACGCCCTCCTTCGCCCTCGCCGACGACGTCGAGCCCCGGGTCAAGGAGGAGCGCCACGCGCTCCTCCTCGAGCGCGCCGAAGGCCGGCGCAGCGCCGAGCTGCGCTCCTGGGTCGGCCGCTCGGTCGAGGTCCTGCTCGAGACCCCGACGGGGGGACGGACCCCGCAGTTCCATCCCGCGCGCTTCGCGTCGCCGGCCGGCGCGCCGGGGACGCTCGTCGAAGCGGAAGTCACCGGGTGTTCTCAGGCGGGGCTCTTGGTCCAGGCCGCTCGGCGCCGTCCTCTCCCATAGGGGTTCGTTCTTCCGCAGCTCCCTCCCCGTCGGGGGAGGGCCGGGGAGGGGGAGACTATCGTCAGCGCCGGGAGCTTCAGGAGATCCCCCTCCTCCAGCCTCCTCCCGCGGGAGGAGGAGTTAGGGGAATGGTCTCCCAACCACGCGTTCCAACATCTTGCGAACGCGCGCGATTTCGGGAACAGAAGGGAGGGCCCCTCCTCCCGCCTCCTCCCGCGGGGAGGAGACATTGCGGAAACGGTCTCCCGACCGCGCGTTCCGACATCTTGCGAACGCGCGCGATTTCGTAGTACACTCGTCTTGTGATACACAAGAACGGCAAGCACAGCAACGAGCGGCGCAGGCATCGCCGCTTCACGATCGTCCACGACCTCGTCGAGCCGATCGTCCTGCGCTACGCCGAGCCGAAGGGCGGGAAGGGCGAGGGCGTGCCGAAGCACCTGCGCACGCAGCCCGCGATCCTCACCAACCTCTCCGCCGGCGGCATGCAGCTGCTCACCTTCCTCGCCCCGCCCCACACGAAGGTCTTCAAGATGACGCTGACCATCCCCGGCCTCGACCACCTGCCCATCGAGGGAAAGGTCGTCCGCGTCTCCAAGAAAGGAGAGATCTTCAACGTCGGCATCCAGTTCACGAAGATCGCCCAGAAGTACCAGAACAAGATCAACCGCATGGCCGACGACGACGCCGACTGCCAGACCCGCATCTCTCTCGGCCTGCCGGAAGCCTGCGTCCCCGTCTGCGGCTTCCACCCGATGTGCTCGAAGACGCAGAAGGCGCCGCACTGGCCTCCCCGAGCCTAGGCGGGAAGCCCTGCCGGTTTCCCCGGATCAAGATCATCGCCATTCTCTCCCCGCGTCAGATTCCGGCGCATAGAGACATCCGACATGTCCGCGCCGAAATCTGAAGTGATCGCGGTCGTCGGCCCCACCGCCTCGGGGAAGACGGAGCTCGCCCTCGCCCTCGCGCGGCGCCTCGACGGAGAGATCCTCTCGGCGGACATGGGGCAGCTCTATCGCCTCCTCGACGCCGGCACGGCCAAGCCCGCCGGCCGCTGGGAGGACGGCCCCGGGGGGAAGGTCTTCCTCGTCGAAGGAACCCCCTACCACCTCGTCGACGCGCTCGATCCCGCCGAGGAGACCGACGCGGGCGCCTATGCGCGCCGGGCCTCGGCCGTCCTCGAGGACGTGCTCCGCCGCGGGCGCCGGCCCATCGTCTGCGGCGGCACCGGCCTCTATGTGCGCGCCCTCCTCGAGGGGCTCGCCCCTCTGCCTCCCCGGGACCCCGCGCTCCGCGCGGAGCTCGAGCGCCGCGCCGCGGCCGAAGGCCGCGCCGCTTTGCACGCGGAGCTCGAGCGCCGAGACCCGGACGCCGCGCGGGCGATCCCGCCCAACAACCTCCAGCGCGTCGTGCGCGCGCTCGAGGTGTGCGCGCTGACCGGCAAGCCCTTCAGCGCGCTCGCCGTCCGCCCGCCCGCGGGGGAGCGGCGCGCCGAGTATCTGGCCGTCGAGCGGAGCCCCGCGGAGCTGCGCGAACGCATCCGCGCGCGCACGCAGGAGATGTTCCCCAGGATGGTGGAGGAGGTCCGCCGCCTCGTCCCCACGCGTCTGCGCGGCGACGAACCGGGTTTCCGCTGCCTCGGCTATCCCGAAGCCGTCGCCTGCGCGGCGGGCCGCCTCGCTCCCGCGGAAGGTCTCGCCGGGATGCTGCGCGCGACCCTCGCGTACGCGAAGCGCCAGCGCACCTGGTTCCGCGGTCAGACGGACGCCCGCTGGCTGGCGCCCGACGCGGACCTCGACGCCCTCGCGGGGGAGCTCCGATGAGCCCCGTCGAGACGCGGCCGCTGGAACGGGTGCTCCTCGTCGGCGCGTACCTGCGCGCCGCGGACCCGGCGCGCTCGGAGGAGAGCTTCGCGGAGCTCGAGCGGCTGACCGAGACGGCCGGCGGCCTCGTCGTCGACCGCATCGTCCAGCGCCTGGAGCGCTACCATCCCGGCACGCTCCTGGGCAGCGGGAAGATCGAGGAGATCGCCCGCGCGGTCCGCGCGGCCCGCGCGCGCACGGTGATCGTCGACCGCGACCTCTCGCCGGCGCAGCAGAAGACGCTCGAACGCGAGCTCGACGCGAAGATCATCGACCGCACCCGGCTCATCCTCGACATCTTCGCCCGGCGCGCCCGCACCCGCGAAGGCGAGCTGCAGGTGGAGCTCGCCCAGCTCTCCTATATGCTGCCCCGGCTCACCGGCTCCTGGCGCGGCTTCTCGCAGCAGGTCGGAGGCATCGGCACGCGCGGGCCCGGCGAGCGCAAGCTCGAGTACGAGCGCCGCCACATCCAGCTGCGCATCTCCCATCTCAAGAACGACATCGAGCGCGTGCGCCGCCAGCGCGCGGTCCAGCGCCGACGGCGGCTCTCCATCCCGGTGCCCTCCGTCGCCATCATCGGCTACACGAACGTCGGGAAGTCGAGCCTCCTCAACGCGCTCATCCGCATGTCGGACTCCGCGCGCGAGGAACGGACGAAGGCGGCGGGCGCCGCGCGGCCCTCCAACCGCGCCCTCGTCTACGCCGACGACAAGCTCTTCGCGACGCTCGACCCCACGACCCGACGCGTGCGCCTTCCCCAGGGAGGCTGGGCGGTCTTCACCGACACCGTCGGCTTCATCTCCAACCTCCCCACCGCGCTCGTCGCGGCGTTCCGCTCCACGCTCGAGGAGGTCCTCGAAGCGGACTGCGTGCTCATCCTCGAGGACGCCTCTTCGCCCGAGGCCCAGGCCCAGCGCGCGACCGTCGAAGGCGTCCTGCGCGAGCTCGGAGCCGACGGGATCCCGCGCCTCGCCGCGGCGAACAAGTCGGACGTCCTCGACGCCGGGCGCCGCGCCGCGCTCGAGCGCGAGGACCGTCTGCTCGTCTCGGCGAAGACCGGCGCGGGGCTCGAGGCCCTGCTCGAAGGCGTCCAGGGAGTCCTCAACCACCGGTGGCTGCTGCGCGAGGCCGTCGTGGAGCCCGACGGCGCCCTCATCGACTTCCTCCATCGCTCCGCCCAGGTCCTGGAACTCCGGCCGGAAGGAGGCCGCCTCAACGCCCGGCTGCGCGTCACCCGGGAGAACTGGAGCCGCATCCTCCACAGGCTCGGGAATCCCGCGCCCGGGACTCCTCCCGGGATTCCCGAGTAGGTTTGCTGCTCGACGAAAAAAATGCTTTATTTATCTAGACAAACCCGAATTCCGCGTCCCGGGAGAATCGAAACCGGGACGCGGGATTCGGGACTATACCCATGACGCTCGACCCCCTGTCCGTCGCGCTCGCCGCGACCGCCTACGTCGCCGGAGCGGTGCCTTCCGGCTACCTCATCGCCAAGAAGATGAAGGGCATCGACATCCGCGAGCACGGTTCCGGCAACCCCGGAGCGGCGAACGTCTACCGGATCGCCGGCACGACGGCGGGACTCTGGACGCTGGGCATCGACGCCTTCAAGGGCTTCCTGCCGGTCCTCGCCGCGCGCCACATGCGCCCCGACGACCTCGAACTCGCCCTCCTCTGCGGAGCGCTGGCCATCGTCGGACACGTCTGGACGGTCTTCCTCGTCTTCAAGGGAGGCAAGGGCGTCGCGACCTCGGCGGGAGTCTTCTCCGCGCTCCTGCCAGGCCCGATGGTGCCCACCCTCCTCGTCTTCATCTTCGGCGTCGCGCGCTCGGGGCACATCTCCGTCGGCTCGATGTGCGCCGCCGCCGCCCTTCCGATCTTCGCCGCGCTCTTCCGGCCGCCCCTGCCGCTGATGCTCCTCGCCTGCGCGGCCTCCGCGCTCGTGCTCCTGCGCCACATCCCCAACCTGCTGAGCCTGCTCCGGGGAGAGCGGCTCGCCGCGCGCAAGGCGGTCCGATGAACGCCCGCAGAGAGAAGGTCTGCGTGCTCGGCGGCGGCATCTGGGGGACCGCCCTGGCCAACCACCTCGCCGGCAAAGGACGCCCCGTGGTCCTCTGGGAGTACTTCGCCGCCCTCGCCGCGCGCCTCGAACGCACGCGCCGCCACCCGCACATCCCGGATCTCCGGATCCTTCCGCCGGTGCGCGTCGTCTCCGACCTCGAGGAGGCGGTCCGCGACGCCGGGGTCCTGCTGGTCGTGCTGCCCTCGACCGCGGTGCGCGCGACGATGAGACGCCTGCGGCCGCTCGTCGGTGCGGTCCCGCCGCGCCCCATCGTCGTCAACGCCTCCAAGGGCGTGGAGCGCGGCTCCCTGCGCACGATGGGAGAGGTCCTCCACGAAGAGCTCCCGCACCTCGAAGGCCGGATCTTCACGCTCTCGGGCCCGAGCTTCGCGCGCGAGGTCGCCCGCGGCGTCCCCACGCGCATGGTGCTCGCCGGCCCGCCGGTGCCCGCCGCGCGCGAGGTCCGCCGCCTGCTCGAGGGAGGGACGGTGCGCGTCGTCCCGAGCGACGACCAGATCGGCGTCGAACTCGCCGGCTCGCTCAAGAACGTCGTGGCCATCGGCGCCGGGATCCTCGACGGCCTGCGCCTCGGCGCGAACACGAAGGCCGCGCTGATGACCCAGGGCGTCGCGGAGATGGGACAGCTCGTGGAGCGCCTCGGCGGGCGGCGCGAGACGATCTACGGACTCTGCGGGCTCGGGGACCTCATCGCCACCGGGACTTCGCAGGAGTCCCGCAACCGCGGGCTCGGAGAGCGCCTCGGCCGGGGACGGAGCCTGCGTCGCGCCCTCGCCGAGATCGACATGGTCGTCGAAGGCGTCGAGTCGGCTCAGAGCGCGCTCGAGCTTCTCCACTCGTGCGGCTTCAAGGCGCCGCTCCTCGAGGCGGTCTGGGGAGTCGTCCACGGCGGACGCCCGCCCAAGACGGTGGTGGAAGCGCTCGGATTTTCGACGGAAAGATAAGAGGAACGACCATGGCCAAGAAAGAACCTCCCGGCGAGGAGCCGAAGGACCCGAAGGAAGCGAAAGAGAAGGACTCGAAGCGGGTCTTGCCCGACGAGATCGAGGTCCGCATCTACTCGCTGGCGACCACCGTCAACGAATGCATCGTCTTCCTCGAGGAGGCCGAGGGCAGCCGCCTGCTGCCCATCTGGATCGGCCTCGCCGAAGGGCAGGCCATCGCCATCCGCTTCTCCGGCATCGTGCTGCCCCGGCCGCTGACGCACGACCTCCTGCTCTCGGCGATCAAGACCCTGGGCTGGAACGTGGAGAAGGTCGTCGTCACCGACCTGCGGGAGAACACCTTCTACGCGAACATCCACCTGCGCCGCGGAGCGGAGGAGCGCCTCGTCGACTCGCGCCCCTCGGACGCCATCGCCGTCGCGGTCCGCGCCGGCTGTCCGATGTTCGTGAAGAAGACCGTCTTCGAGCGCTGCCAGGTGCTGAGCAAGCCCATCAGCGAGCAGGAGGTCACGAAGTTCCGCGAGGAGCTCAAGAACATCCGCCCCGAGGACATCTTCAAGGACCTCAAACAGAAGCCGCCGCGCGGCCAAGGTTCCGGCGAGAAGGACGAGGAGGGCCCGGACGCCCCGGGGAAGAAAGGATCATGAACCGACTGGACATCATCAAGGCCGTTTCCAAAGTCCTCTCCACGAAGGGAGAAGCCGCCCGCGCCGTCGAGACCACCTTCGAGGTCGTCCGGCAGGCCCTGCGCGGGGGGGAGAAGGTCGTCATCTCGAACTTCGGGACCTTCCGCGTCAAGGCGCGCCAGGCCCGGCTCGGCCGCAACCCGAAGACCGGCGACAACGTCCAGGTGCCGCCCCGCAAGGGCGTACGCTTCAAGGCTTCGAAGAACCTCCTCTCGCCGTGACCGAAGAGATCCGCCCGCTGCTGCCGGACAAGGAGTTCTTCACCGTCAGCGAGGTGAGCCGCGCCGCGCAGGTCCCCGTCCACACCCTGCGCTACTGGGAGGCGCAGTTCCGCATGCTGCGGCCGGTGCGCCGCGCGAGCGGGCATCGCCGCTACGCGCGCCGCGACGTGGAACTCGTCCTGCGGATCAAGGATCTGCTGCGCAACCGCAAGATGACCGTGGCCGGGGCGCGCAAAGCCCTGCTCGAGCGCGCGCGCGCGGCGAAGCCCTCCGAGGACGCAGCACTCCAGGGCGCCCGCATGAACACCCAGGCCCTGCGGATCCTGCGCGACGTGCGCGACGAAGTGCGCGCGCTCGCGGACGAGCTGGCCTGAAGGCGCGGCCGCTCTTATTTGCTACAATCGGCGTCCCAGTGCCGCATCGGGGAGTGGCTCAATGGTAGAGCGCTCGCTTGGGGTGCGAGAGACTCCGGGTTCGATTCCCGGCTCCCCGATGAGGCACTGGGTCCGGCATCCTCTCCGAGGATGCCGACGGGTCTAGGAAAGTGCTAGAATGACCCTGTCGCTCGATTTCCCGGGGTGTAGCTCAATCGGCTAGAGCGCTTGGTTCGGGACCAAGAGGTTCTCGGTTCAAGTCCGAGCACCCCGAAATTTCAAGAAATGACGCGGGCCTGAAGAGGCCCGCGTCGTCTTTTTCAACGAGAGGGGCTCCCGTCCCTTGACAGGGCAACAGACGGTGGACAAGTCCCCTTGACATTATTGTATGATTGGGCCTTGACAGTATGCGCGTGCACCTCCGCATCCGCGGCCGCGTCCAGGGAGTAGGGTTCCGCTTCTTCGCCCTCGACACGGCCACGCGTCTGGGCCTGAGCGGCTGGGTCCGGAACCTCCCCGACGGGGGGGTCGAGGCCGAAGCGGAGGGGGACGCCGCGGACGTGGAGTCGTTCGTCACCGAGCTGAAGGCGGGGCCGTCGTACGCGAGCGTGGACGCCGTCGAACGCCGCGAGACGCCCCCGGACGGCGGGAAGGGATTCGAGATTCTCTGACCAGGCGCACAGAGGCCCATGCAACCGACCACCGACGCGACCAGTCAATACTTCAAAGGCATCCAGAAGCTCATCCCCGTCGACCGCGAGGAGATGCACAAGCTCTGGAAGCGCGCCAAGCGCGGCGACCGCGAGGCGAAGAAGCGCATCATGGAGGCGAACCTCCGCCTCGTCGTCCCCATCGCGAAGAAGTACCACCGCCAGGGTACCGAGTTCCTCGACCTCATCGAGGAGGGGAACCTCGGGCTCATGCACGCCATCGACAAGTTCGACCCCTCGAAGGGCTACCGCTTCTCGACCTACGCCTCCTACTGGATCGAGCAGTCGATCCGCCGCGCCGTGGAGGAACAGTCGAAGACCATCCGCATCCCGCCGCACGCCTGGGAGGCGCTGCGCAAGTGGCTGCGCGAATGGGAGAAGATGCACGCCGTCCTCGGCCGGGACCCGACGCTCGCCGAGATGGCCAAGAAGATGCACTGGACGGCCCGCCAGGTCCGCGGCGTCCTGGACGCGGCGGAAGCGGCCAAGGGCATCGGCTCGCTCGAGAACCCCATCGAGAGCGACGACGACAACCTGACCGTCGAGGACATGATCTCCGAGTCCACCTCCCAGTCGCCGGAGAACCTCATCTCCATCCTCAAGCTGCACGACGAGCTCCAGCAGGCGCTCCACGAGATCGGCGACCGCGAGCGGATCATCCTCGAACTGCGCCACGGGCTGACGGGACAGGCCCCGATGACGCTCGAGGAGGTCGGCAAGCGCCTGAAGCTCTCGCGCGAGCGCATCCGCCAGATCGAGGAGCGGGCGCTGCTGCGCCTGCGCCGCGTCGCGCACCGCATGGGCCTCATCGAGCTCAGCGAGCCGCGCTCGATCGGCAGCCCGAACCTGCAGCCCGGCTGGAACGCGCCGAAGCTGCGCACCGACATCCTCGGCCAGATCATCCCGCCCGGCCGCGTGACGGCCGACCACCCCTCGCCGAAGACCCGCAAGGGGAAGGGGGGGAAATGAGCGCCCGGACCGTGGACCTGCGCGCCTTCGTGCGCGACGTGCCCGACTTCCCGAAGAAGGGCATCGTCTTCAAGGACATCACCCCGATGCTCGCCGATGCGAAGGCCTTCGCCGCCGCGGTCGAGGAGATGTGCGCGCCCTTCGAGGGCGGGAAGATCGACCTCATCGCCGGCATCGAGTCCCGCGGCTTCCTCTTCGCCGCCGCGATGGCCGCCCGACTCGGCGTGGGCGTCATCCCGATCCGCAAGAAGGGGAAGCTCCCCTGCAAGACCGTCGCGGTGACCTACGCGCTCGAGTACGGCACGGACACCATCGAGCTGCACGAGGACGCCGCGCCGAAGGGCTCCCGGATCCTCGTCGTCGACGACGTGCTCGCCACCGGCGGCACGGCGAAGGCGGCCTGCGAGCTCGTGGAGAAGCTCGGCGCCAAGGTCTCCGGGGCCGCCTTCTTCATCGAGCTGGACTTCCTGAAAGGGCGCGAGAAGCTCCCCGGGCGCGTCGTCCACTCCGCGCTGATCTACTGAGAGCGCGCCCCCTCAGGGTCGCAGGAGATCGCTCGCCCCGCTCCCGCCATGCCGGGAGCGGGGCGATGCTTTTTGGACTGAGGCATTTAATGTAATATCTCCCTCGGGATTCCTCGTTGGGAAATCCCGAGTCGCCCTCGTAGCTCAATGGATAGAGCTACTCCGTCCTAAGGAGAAGATGGGGGTTCGATTCCCTCCGAGGGCATGACTCGACCGATGCAGAGGGCCCAGGCCCTCTCCCGCAAGCGGGAGAGGGGGGAATATAGGTAAAGGGAGTCTTTCATGGCAAAGGGATGGGCGAGACAGGAAGCGAAGCGCAACGAGGTGGCCGAGGTCCTCGAGAGGTCGTCCCTCTGGCTGCGCATGCACCAGCAGACCGCCGTCTGGGTCGGGGTGGGGACGGCGGCCGCGCTCATCGTGGCGGCCACGGCCGTCTACCGGCACTTCTCGGCCCGCGAGGACTCCTGGGCCAAGTACGCGGTGGCCCAGAGCTACGCCTACTCCGGACAGATCCCGCAGGCCATGGAGCTCGTCAAGCGCCTGCAGGAAGAGCACCCCGGAGAGCTCGCGGCCGGCCATGCGCGGCTCCTGGAGGGCGACATCGAGTTCCAGCAGGGACGCTTCAAGGAAGCGGGGGAGACCTATCAGGCGCTGCTGGAGACCGCCCGCGACAAGGCCCTCATCGCGCTCGCCATGGCGGATGTCGGCATGACCAAGGAGGCCGCGGGCGACTGCCGCTCCGCGGTGGACGCGGACCAGCGCTTCCTGGATTCTTATCAGGACCACTTCCTCGCGCCGCAGGTCCACGCCTCCATGGCCCGCTGCCACCTCTCGCTGGGAGAGGCCGACAAGGCGCGGGCGGCCTACGAGCGCATCGCGTTCCTTTATCCCGACAGCTCCTGGGCCGAGTGGGCGAAGGCGCGGCTCGCGCCGACTAAAGGCTGAGCGAGCCCACGCCATATAAACGGGAGAAGCCGCCGGGAGGACGCTTCCTCCCGGCGGCTTCTCCTTTTATGTCATCGACCGCGCGCGTTCTTCGACGGAGGGCACCGAGTGGATGATACTAGATGATAAAAGCGGAGCACTCCCTGCCGCTCTCGGGACGAACGCGGTGGTGGAAAACATAAAAAAAGACTTGACAGCCCGAAAACCTGTTTCATAGAATCCGCTTGCTCTTGAAGGAGACCTCGGAAGGGATTCGGACCGGGGAAATCCTTAACAAGGCGTAGGCATCCGAAGAGGATGCTCTATAGTCGGCAGTAGGGGCGTCCCAAAGGGATGCCTACGACAACTAAGGAGGTCGAACAAGAATGAAGAAGTTCCTAGGGATTGCGCTTGCCCTGGCCCTGGTCACACCTTCAGGGTCGGCGAGTGCCGAAGTTCTCAAGAACCTCAAGGTCGGCGGAGCGCTGGACTTCCAGGCCAACTCGGCTAAGAACGTCCGCGATTTCGTCAGCCAGGACAACGATCGCATCGGAAACGCGCTCACCCGCGTGATGGTCAACACGAACTGGGACCTGCTCGATGACATCCATGCCAACGTGTCGCTCGTCAAGAACGACCGGGCGTGGGGCAATGTGGGCAATACCGGCCAGGTCGGCGCGCAGAGCAACGGCAGCGCCGGCGCGCAGCCCATCGGCACCGCGGGCGCCAACGTGCTGGGATCCGTCTACCTCCAGCAGGCGAACGTGAAGGTCGACAAGTTCATCGGAGCCTTCGACGCAGTGGTCGGCCGCCAGTTCTTCGGCGAGCCCGGCGACCTCGTCATCTACGTCGGCCCGAAGAACAACTACGGCATGTACGTCACGGCTCTCGACGCCTTCCGGCTCGACTGGGCCAACGACATGGTCGGGTTCACGGGCCTCGCGGGTAAGGCGACCGGCAACGATCCGGCCACCAACAACCAGGCGGACGTGGACGTTCGCGGCTTCGACGTCGGCGTGAAGGGCCTCCCGGTCAAGCTCAACGCCTTCGTCTGGAACAAGGTGTCTCACGACACCCTGGCCGCTGGCGCGCAGAAGGCGGACTACCTCTGGGTCTACGGTCTGAAGTCCAAGATTGAGGCGATGGGCGGATGGGCCGGCCTGCAGTTCGCGATGAACAGCGGTGAGAACCGCACCATCGGCGGCGGCGCCTCCGGCAACTACACCGGCAAGGCCGCCATCCTGGACCTCGGCTATAAGGCCGACATCAGCAACGTGGGCGCGTTCACTCCCTGGGTCAACATCGGCGCCGGCACGGGCCGCATCAGCACCAAGGAGAACAAGATCGGCGGCTTCAAGTCGATCGCGTCGGACTACCGCCCCGGCATCATCAACGGGCGCTTCAACAACGTGTCCGACTACAACATGCAGGTTCAGGCCGGCGGCGACGTCAGCACCAACGGCCTCGAGAACCGCATCGTCATGGGCGTCGGCCTGAAGACGACCCCGGCGATGGCGGACAAGCTGGTCGTCGGCCTGTCCTTCACGGACTACCGCTTCCAGACCGCGACCGACGGCGATGCGACCTTCATCATGGCCGATGGCCGCACGCACAACAACAAGCACATCGGCTCCGAAGTCGGCATCACCGCCGACTGGAAGCACTCGGAGAACGTCAGCTACGGAGTGGGACTCGCGAAGTTCCTCCCCGGCGGCTACATCTACGAGAACAACCGGAAGGCCGGCAAGGGCGTCAACGCGGCGACCCTCTGCTTCGCCGACCTGTCGCTGAAGTTCTAACTTCGGCACAAGGACGGTTAAAGACACCCCCTCGGCGCTTGCGCCGGGGGGGTCGTCTTTTGGCCGGGAATATTTGCTAGATTCTACGCCGTGAAGCGACACGCGCCGCTCGCCGCCGCCGTCCTCCTCGCCCTCGCGGGCTCCGGCGCCTTCGCCGCCAGCCTCGACGTGGCGACCGAGTACCGGATGCGGGCGCTCTCCTACACGAACCTCAACCTCAACTCGGACCGGAACAACCAGGCCTTCATCTCCCAGCGCGCGCGCCTCGGCTTCACCCTCAAGGACATCGCCATCGGAGAGTTCCGAGGAGAATCGCAGTCGATGGACGTCTCCATCCGCCTGCACGCCCTCGGCGTCGCCGGCTCGACGACCCCCTTCACGCCGCCCTTCGACCGCATCTCGGAGCACTACCCGAACACGCGCCTGGACCCCTTCATCGAGAACGCCTTCATGCGGGTGCGCAACCTCGGCGGCCTCCCCTGGGAGAGCACCTTCGGCCTCCAGACCTTCCGGCTCGGCAGCGGGCTTCTGCTCGACGACGACGGCGCCGGCCTGACCGGCTTCTCCGCGAAGGGCCCCCTGCCCTGGCTCGACATGAGGGGGCAGCTTTTCATCTTCCAGCCCCGCAACAACCAGGCGAACCCCAACGACCTCGAGGCCTTCGGCTTCTCGCTGGAGATCCCGGCGGAGGGGACATGGCAGCTCAATCAGATGCTCGAGCGCGACCATGGGGCGAAGAGCCTGGCCCTCGGCCCCTGCACGACCAATCCGCTGATCGCCTGCCCCGCGATAAGCAAGGCGACCCGCTGGTTCTCGAGCCTCCACTACGACTTCAATTACGGCCCCATGGTGCTCGAGGCCGAGGCCGCGCTCGAGAAGGGCGCCGCCACGCCGACGGGACCGACCCCGCTCGGGAACCACATCACTTATAACGGCAACGCCCAGGTCCTGCGCGCGAAGTGGCGCCAGCCGCTCTGGAGCCAGACCCAGGGGATCATCCGCCTCCTCGCCGCCCGCGGCTCGGGCGACGACGCCGGGACCCCGACGACCGACGAAGCCTTCTTCCCGTCCTCCGGACACCGCTTCGACGGCCTCGAGCGCGCGGGGTGGGGGGAGTTCTTCGGCGCGACCCCCTACGACGCCTTCGGCGGGCAATCCACCGGCACGGCCAGCGGCCTCCAGAAGGGCGTCAGCGGCATCGTGACCGTCGGCGTCGGCATCACCCCGCCCGCCTACTACGGCGTCGTCCTGGACGTCGACTACTACCTCTATCAGGCCGACCGCAACGGCATCGGCCCGCACCGGAACCTCGGGACCGAGCTCGACCTCCGCCTGCGCTACGACGTCTTCGACCGCTTCTCCCTGAAGGCCTCCGCCGCCTTCTTCAAAGCCGGCTCCGCCTTAGACGTCGGCATGAGCTCGGCCCGCCGCTACATGCTGGAAGCGAGCGGCCGCTTCTAGAAAGCCGGTCTCCCGCGGTCCGCGCCTCCACCCGCCTCAACCGCTCCCCGCTCTCCCGGAAGAAGCTTCCCGCCTGACCGGGATCCCCCGGGAAACGCCGTCTCCCAACGGGTCCAGCCGCCTGCCCGCAGGCCCTCTGGACGGGCCCAGGAGCCAAGATGGCCCCATGAAACGCTTCCGTGCCGGGGGGCGCCCCTAGGGCCCCCGGCCGGCGCCGCCATGGGCGGACCCAGAAGGACCCCTTCCCCGAGCGCCTGGAGCCCTCTCAAACCGCTTCTGGAGGGTGATTTTAAGGGCGTTTCGGGGGGGAAAACCCCCAGATCGTCCGGTCTTCCCGCAGGGGACCGCTCTCGGCGGGCCCGTCGGAGGTCGTCGCGCTGCCCCCGCAATCCACAGGGTTATCAACACCTGTTCGTCTTTAACGAGACTCATAAATCTTAAACGGTTGTCTTATGCCATTATTTATGGCATACTCTTGCCATTGCCGAGCGACTCTCGTCGATAAAAACGGATACGCACGACGTATCCACAAGATGCCGCCGCGAATCCGATTCTGAGGCACGCTAATGACCGCGAAGACGAACGACCCCGCCGAGAACCCTCCTCACTCCCGCCATCGCATACGCCTGCGCCTGCCCAGCGGCGCCGAGATCGAAGCCGAGGGCAGCGCGGAGTTCGTCGCCGGCGAACGCCGGGAGTTCATGACGGCCCAGAGCGGCGGCGGCCCAAGCCCCGCATCGCTTCAGCTCGCCCTGGGCGGCCCCGGGGGCGCAGAGCACGCCTTGGTAGACTGGGAGGCCATCCTGGAGACCCGCGGGAACACTCTCCAGCTGAGGACCAAACTCAGAGGCGAAAAGACCGAGAAAGACGCCACCTTGCTGCTCCTGGCGGCCGCGCAGGCCCTGCTGCGCATCCAGAAGCCGACCTCCACGCAGATGGCCCGCTGGCTGCGCGCTTCTGGTTACCCTATAGCGCGAGTCGATCGCGTCATCCAGGAAGGCCTCGAGAAAGGCGAGATCCTGGCCAGCGGCAGCCGCAGGGCAAGGCGCTATGAGCTGAGCGGCCCGGGAAAGGTCAAAGCGATCCTTCTGGCTGCGAATCTCACCGAATTCGTGAAGGGCAAGCCGGCCCAGAAGCCGAGCTGATTGCGAGCCAGGAACCAGGGCCGTTCTCCGACGACAAACCCGCCGAAGAACCCGCAGGGGGACCGGATCGAGCCAAGCGCTCCCTCCCAGCGACTAGTGCTGATAACATATATTATGTTACATACAGCCATGGGACGTTCCGCCGGACCCATCGAATAAACCACATTAGAAAATCATGGATTCCGACGGAGAATCCAGCGATAATCGCGCGTTTCCGACAGATGTTGTGAGGTTCTCATAATTGGCAGTCGAAACCCTGGCAACTTCCCGGCGCGACCGGGACCGGACGGATCCGGCCGCAGCGCGGAGAGCCGAAAAGTTGGCAAGGATCCGGACCCGCCCAGGGGTGGAAAGAGCCGATCCGGAGCGGCCGAAAAGACCATGAAAGGGAGGGGTCCGGGCAGGCAGATTTCAAGGTATCCGGACCCCTTGAAAACGCTCCCCCGGGGCCGGGGCCGGGGGGGTCCGGAAAGACCAGGAAAGGACCGGGGGGCCCGGACCCAAAAAACCGGGGAGCCCCCCCGATTTTCATACTGCTTCAAAAAACACCATCGAACCCGGACCGCGATCCGGGCCCGGACCCGAAAAGACCATCGGGGACAGACACCCGCGAAAAAACGGGGAAGCGCGGAGAGCTTCCATGGTTTTTTCACCGCGACGCTCGGAAAAACCAGGAAGAGATCTCAGGTATCCGGATACCTGAAAACGCGCCCGCGCAATGAACCGCATCCGCAGCGGAAAAGACCGGGGAAGGACCTTGATGCCGATGGGAACGGCGGCGGGAGCCGGAAAACGCTATCGAGCGGCGGGATTCGTCTGCGTGGAGGCGGCTTCGGGAGTCTGAAGCGCCGCGGAAGCTGTCGGAGACTCTGGGAGCATGATCCCCGCTCCTATGACGCCGTACGCACCGAGGATGAGGAGCGGCGCGAGCTTCGAGGCCCAGTTCTGGCCCAGAGGATCGGTGAAGGAGAGCACGACGAAGCCCAGCAGGAGGGCGGCGACGCCCGCTCCGACGAGGAGCCAGCCCCGACGGGTGATCCGCTCTCCCTCGGGCTCCTGCGCCGCGGACGATGCGTACGCTGCCTCTTTCTTCTTCTTCTTCGCCATCGCTTGATTATAGCCCCTCGCCGGGGCCCTGTCAAAAATCCGGGCGGCTCCTCTCCGATGGTCTTCCGCCGCTCTAGAACGCCCTCAGGCGCAGCCAGAGCCCGCTCAGGAGGGCCGTGAGCAGGGAGAGCGAGAGCGCCAGCCCCAGGCGCCAGGAACCCGGCGCATAGCGCAGCTCCACGCGCCGGGCTCCCGCCGGGACCTCGACGGAGGTGAACGCTCCGAGAGCCCTCCGTCTTTCGGTCTTCACTCCGTCGACGCGGGCTTCCCAGCCGGGATAGAACGGCTCGGAGAGGAAGAGCGTCCCCCCCTCCCGCGCCTCTCCCTCGGCGAGGACCCGGTCTTCTCTCCGAAGGGCGCGCTTCCAAGCGGCCCCTCTCAAGGTCTTCGCCCCGTCCTCGAAGCTCCCTTCGAGCAGCGGGGAGCGCTCGCGCGCGACGAGGAGCGCTCCGACGGGCTCTTCCGGCGTCCCGTAGACGTGCCACAAGGTCGTTCCCAGGGGCTTGAGCGGACTCTTCGGGTCCTCCCGGCGGTCCAGATAGAGGCGCACCCCGCTCGCGCGCAAGCGGGCCGCCAGCTCCTCTTTCGGAGAGTCCCTCAGGGCTTCGACGACCTTCGTCGCCTCGGCGGGCAGCAGCGGCTCGTACTCCCCCCCCGCGGCAGCGAGGTGGTAGGACGCCCCGACGATGCCGAAGAGCTTCTGCCGGTAGCTCCTCCAGATGGTCTCGCGGAAGCGCCGATACTCCGGCGAGCGGTCGTCCTTGTCGACGAGCGCCCACACCTCGCCGGTGGTCGACAGGAAATAGCGCGCGCCGGCGAGCTCCTTCTGGAGCCGCTCGACGAGCGGGCCCTTCGTCGTGTAGTAGTCGGCGGGAAGGGCGGGGTAGAAGCCGTACGCGAGCGAGGAGAGCTCTGCGATCACGACGAGGGCGCAGAGCGCGGCGGCTGCGCGCGAGCGCCGCGCGAGGCGGTCGACGGCGAGCGCGGCGAGCGGCACGAGCGCGGCGAGCGCGAGGTAGCCCAGCCGGGCCGGGCCCCGGATGAACCACAGCGGAGCGCAATGCTCCCAGAGCCAGCTCGAGGCTCCGCAGTGCTTCCCGAGCACGAGCAGCGCGACCGCGGCGAGAAGGGCCGCCGCCGCCGCCGCGCGCCCGGGGCTGCGCGCGGCGAAGAGGAGCAGGCCCGCGAGCGCAAGGGCCATGCCGGCGAAGCCGACGTAGACGCTCTTCCAGGTGGAGACGGGCAGTCCCGCCGGGTCGCGGAGCGAGTCGCGATAGTCCGAGCGGAACGTGAAGGTCCTCGGCGCCCCGCCGTCGTCCCAGGTCACGGTCTCGAGACGCTCGGAACGGTCCTGCCCGGCGAGCATGAGCCGCCGCGTCCACGCGGGATGGACGAAAGCCGTGAGCTCGTAGGGCCGCAGGGACTGCGCCATCCTCTGCCAGTCCGGAAGGATGTCGCGGACCCGCGCGGATTGCCTCGAGAGCTCGGCTCCGGGGAAGAGCACCGCCGCGCCGAGCGCCAGGCCCAGCGCCGCTCCCGCCGCCGTGCGGGCCCACTCCCGACGAAGCCCTCCGCTCCCCGGGGCCGGCCAGGCCGCCGAGACGGCGAAGACCGCCGCGATGCCCGCACCCAGCACGGGCGGATAGCCGGAGAGGAGCGCGTCGGCGCAGGCGAAGGCGAAGGGCAGCGGCCGCCCGGCGAAGAGCAGGAGCGCGGGAAGATGCGCGAGCGTCGCGAGGAGGTTGGGGAACTGCAGGTACGCCGTCAGATAGCCTCCGAGCGCGAAGAGCGAGGCGCCCGCCAGCGCGGCGCTGCCGCGGAAACCGCGGCTGCGCAGCCAGAGCCAGGTCCAGAACAGCGCCAGCGCGTAGTGGAGGAGCAGGAAGGGCCCCAGCGCCCGGGTGAACGGGAAGACGTGGAAGAGGGCCGCCAGCGGGCTCAGCGCGCCCGCCTGCATGTTCCCGAGCAGCGGAAGGCCGAAGAACGCGTAGGGATCCCAGAGCGGGAGCATCCCTCGCTGGAGCGCCTCGGCGCAAAGGAAGCGCCAGGGCTGGGTGATGTGGGTCAGGTCGTCGGTGAAGTAGACCCCGCCGCGCAGCAGGGGAGCGTGCACGGCGAGGAGGGCGGCGAAGGGCAGCAGGAGCAGCGCGGCGCCGGCAGGGCGCTTCACCCGCCCCTCCGCGCGGGCGGATGCGCGCGGACGAGGAATTCCCGGGCGAGGAGGCGGTCCAGCGGCGCCCGGAAGAGCAGGCCGAGATAGAGGGCCGTCCGCCAGCGCGGGGCCGCGCGCAGAGGGAAGTCGGCTCCGACCTCCCCGTAGAGCTCCCGGACGCGGTGCTTGTAGTTCGGCAGCGGCTCGATCTCGGCGCGCCAGCCGATGCGGCGGAAGAAGCGCGCGAGGTCCCCGTAGCCGTGCTCGTTGACGTGCAGGCGCTCGTCCTCGTCGGAGCGCGGCGGTGAAGGCTCCCTCACCGGCAGCCCGAGCCGGCGCAGGAGGCGGGCGGCGCGCAGGCGGAAGCGGTAGCTGACCTTCTTGTAGTAGAGGCGGTTGACGCAGGTGTGCACGACGACGAAGCCGTCCCCGCGCAGCACCCGGGCCAGCTCGGCGAAGGTGCGCTCGAGCTCCCCGTCGTGGAGATGGTCGATGACGCCGATGAAGAAGGCGCGGTCGAAGGAGGAGTCCGCGTAGGGCAGGCGCTTCGCGTCGCAGAGCTGGACCTCCGCGCCGGAGACCCGGCGGGCGAGCTTCAGAGCTTCGGGCGCGTAGTCGGAGCCGACCGCGAAGACGCCCGCGCGGCGCAGGTGCAGAAGGAGCTCTCCGCGGCCGCAGCCGAGGTCGAGCGCCCGCATCCCCGCGCGCAGCTCGGAGCGGCGCAGCGAGTAGGCGAGCGCGGGCTTGAGGACCTCGGCGCCGTAGCGGGCGTAGAACTCCGAGCCCCCGCAGTTCTCCAGGTAATAGCGCTCGTCGTAAAGCCCGGCCTCGACCGGGACCTCAGCGCTCATTGCGGACGAGGTCCTCGTAGTCCTCGCGCCGGCGCGCGACGCGCCAGCGGCCGCCGTCGACGAGGACCTCGGCGGCGCGCGGACGGGAGTTGTACTGCGAGCTCATGCTGAAGCCGTAAGCGCCGCTCTGCAGGACGGCGAGGAAGTCGCCGGGACGCTGCGGCGCCAGAAGGTGGTCCTTGGCGAGGAAGTCCGCGCTCTCGCAGACCGGCCCGACGACGTCGCTGCGCTCGCAGCGGCCGGCGCGCTGTCGAACCGGGACGATCGCGTGATGCGCGCCGTAGAGCGCCGGGCGCAGGAGGTCGTTCATCGCCGCGTCCACGATGAGGAAGCGGCGTCCTCCGCCGCTCTTGCGGAAGAGGACCTTCGTGAGCAGGAGGCCGGCCGGCCCGACGAGCCAGCGGCCCGGCTCGAGCAGAAGGCGAAGGTCGGGGCGTCCGCGCAGGGAGGGGAGGAGGACTTTCGCGAGCTCCTCGGGGCGCATATCACGCCCTCCGCTATAGGCGATGCCCATGCCGCCGCCGACGTCGACGTGCCGCAGGCGCACGCCCGCCGCCTCGACGGCGGAGACGGCCTCGAGCAGCGCCGAGAGCGCCGCGCGATAAGGCGCCACCCGCTGGACCTGGGAACCGATGTGGCACTGGATGCCGACGGCCCGCAGGCCCCGGGTCCGCAGGGAGCGGCGGTAGACCGCCAGGGCTTCCGGCAGCGGGAGCCCGAACTTGTTGCCGTAGCGCCCGGTCGTGACGTGGGCGTGCGTGTGCGCGTCCACATCGGGGTTCAGACGCACGGCGAAGGGCGCAGAGCGCCCCAGACGCCGCGCGACCGCCGCGAGCGCCTCCGCCTCCTCGGCGGACTCGACGTTGAAGGCGAGGATGCCGGCGCGCAGCGCGCGGCGCATCTCGCTCTCGGTCTTGCCGACTCCGGAGTAGACGATCCTCCCGGGCTCGATCCCGGCCTCGAGGGCGCGCGCGAGCTCGCCGCCCGAGACGATGTCGGCGCCGGCGCCCTCGCGCGCGAGGACGCGGCAGACGGCCAGGTTCGAGTTGGCCTTGAGCGCGTAGCAGACGAGATGCTCGCGCGCGGCGAAGGCGGAGCGGAAGGCGCGCAGCCGGCGGCGGATCTCGGAGGCCGAGTAGACGTAGACCGGCGTCCCCGCGGCCCGGGCGATGCGCTCGACGGAAACCCCGTCCGCGTGGAGGACTCCGCGACGACGCTCGAAAACTTCGTTCATGGCGCTTTGATTATAGCTCTCTTCGTCCCCCCTCTCCCGCCACGCGAGAGAGGGCAGGGGTGAGGGGGCGGGGTCAGAACATCGGCCCCAGATAGACATAAAAGACCCCGCCCGGCGTCGTCGTGCGGCGCGCGTAGTCGAAGTGCACGACCAGCGGGAAGAGCTGGAGGATGAAGACGTGCAGGCGCAGGCCGGCGCCGTAGGAGTGCCGCACGTCCCGCCAGCGCGCGCCCTCGAGCTGCGAGGAAGTGTCCCAGGCGTAGCCCGCGTCGGTGAAGACGGCGGCGCTGACCGCTTTGAAGTAGAAGTCCGGGAACATGTACCACATGTAGTAGTCGAGGTTCCCCCAGAGCGGGAAGCGCCACTCGGCGGTCCCGAGCGCCATGCGCGAGCCGACGTCGGTCACCGTGCTGTAGCCGTAGCCGCGGACGGAGGAGAAGCCGCCCAGCGCGTACTGCGGCGTCTGGGGGCCGACGCTCTGCACCGCGAAGCCGCGCAGGGCGAACGCGCTCAGGCCTCCCGTGGGGACGTACTTCGAAGCGTAGACCGAGGCGGTGCGGTAGATGAAGTTCCCCCCCAGGACGCGGGGGGACTCGAGGTAGCCCAGGCGCAGGCGCGAGCCCCCGGTGGCCACGAGGTAGCGGCCCTTCACGGTGTCGCGGACGTACGCCGCCGCCGCGATGCGCGCGTCGTTGACGATGCGCTCGCCGTTGTTGACGTCGTTGTAGCGGTCGGTCACGGCCGCCGCGGTCAGCTCGACGCGCTGGAACCGGTCGAGAGGATAGGCCATCGTCGCCGCCTGCGTATGGGCCGACTCGTTGGAGTTCCAGCCCTTGCTCGTGTCGAGGCCGCGGTTGTAGACGGTCCCCATGCTCTGGAAGACGAAGCGCGGGCGCCAGCGGCTGTACTGGTAGGCGGCCTGATAATCGACGTAGCCCTCGCCCGAGGCGTAGGTCATGAGGCCCTGCGCCTGATGGATGCCGAGCATGTCCGAGCCCTGCCAGTAGCTCGTCCAGAAGAACCCTCCGTTCGAGGAGTAGAAGAACGCGGGCAGGAAGAGGTCGGAGCCGAAGGAGTCCCGGAACGCACGCTCCGACCCGAAGAGCGGGGTCGTCGAGACGGAGACGGTCGCCGGCGACCTCGTCGGCGCCGCCGGCGCGGGCTTGCCCCTCAGGACCGGCTCCGAGAGGAAATCCGCGCGGTTGCCCGCGTAGAGCTGCACGCTCCCTCCCCGCAGGGAGGCGAAGGCGATGGAGCCGTCCGGGGCGTAGGCCGGGGTGTAGGCGGCGCCCACCGTGCGCGTCAGGCGCTCGACGCGGCCCGTGGCGAGCTCGAGCTCGTGGAGATCCTGAGAGCCGTCCTTCTCGAGCGCGAAGAGCACCCGCCGGCCGTCGGGGGAGACGACGGGGTCGCGCGCGGCCCCGCGCAGCGCGCTCAGCTCTTCGCTCATGCCGCTGAAGAGGTCGAGGCGGCGCAGTCGGCGCTGGTAAGGCATCGCGTCCCCCTCGACCTCCGCCTCGGAGGTGTAGACGATCGAGCGCCCGTCGGGGCTGAAGGACGGGGTCTGGTCGTCCTGAGGGTCCTCGGTGAGCCGGCGCAGCCGGCGCGTGGAGAGGTCGAGGAGCCAGAGGTCCGTGAGGGCCTCCTTCATGCCCGCCAGCGCGACGCTGCGTCCGTCCGGAGAGAAGGCCGGCTGGGTGGCGTCGGAGAGGCCGGGGAGCGGCACCCGCTCGAGCCGCCGGGTCTCCAGGTCGTAGAGGTAGAGGGAATCCCGGTGATTGCGCTTGCCGGTGAACGCGAGTCGGCGGCCGTCCGGGGAGGCGGCGAGCACGCGCGAGAGGTCGGCGAAGCGGCCCAGCTCGACGGTCTCGATGCGGGGCTCCAGATCGAGCAGCGTGCGCGTCTTCCCCGAGGAGAGGTCGAGGAGCATGAGCGCGGGCGGGAAGCCGTCCCTCGTCGAGAGATAGGCCACGGCCTTGCGGCCGGGCAGGGGGACCGGCGAGCTGTTGGACTCGGGGATGTTGCGGTCGTGCGCGGTCGTGAGGACCCGCCCGTAGACGGCGGGCTCCTGGAGACGCTCCCGGCGCACCTGCGCGGCATAGCGCTCCTCGAGGTACTCCCGCCAGCGGCGGTCGAAGGCGAAGACGTCGAGTCCGGTGACGTCCTGGAGCACGGCGCCGCTCTCGAACTTCGAGTCGAAGAGCTTGAGCATGCGCTCGACGCGCCCTTCGCCGTACTGGCTCTCGATGAACTCCAGCGCGCTCGCTCCGCTCTCGTAGGCGAGGCGGACCTGGTGCGGCTTGAGGTGGCTGAAATGCTCGAGCTTCCAGAGCGGGATGAGGGTCTTCGAGGTGGCCGCGTCGCGCATGAGGACCTCGCCGGCCGTCTCGTCGAGGCCCTTCGTGGACCACTCCGCCATGCCTTCCATGAACCAGAGCGGGTAGACGATCGTCTTGAGGATCTGCGCGGACTTCCAGAAGCCGCTGATGAGCACGTGGAACTGGAAGACGTGGGCGAGTTCGTGGCTCGCGACGGTGTCGAGCCAGCGCCGGCTGCCGTCGTGGTAGACGAGGAAGCGGTCCTTGAAGGGCTCGGTGATGCCTCCGGTGCCGTCGCCCGCGTCGACGATGCTCGACTGCTGCATCTCGTTGGCCGAGCCGTAGAGGAAGAACGGCTTGCGGGCGCCCTTGAAGTCGGTCCGCAGGGTCCGGCTCAGGCGCGCGTAGGAGCTCTCGAGGACCCTGGCCGCGAAGGGGACCATCGGAGCGGACTCCTCGTAATAGTGGATGTCGAAGTGCTCGGTGGAGACGACCTTCCACTCGAAATCGCGGGTCACGACCTGGTTGCGCCCGAACTGGGCGTGCGCCGGGGAGACGGCGAGTGCCGCCAGGCCCAGGAGAAGCGCAGCGAAGGGAGCGGCTCTCTTCATGCGGTCGGACGCGACGCGGCGGCGGGCGCCATGAGGCGCCGCGCCGCCGCGGTCCACGCGCTCAACCCTATTCGTCGCCGGGGTTGAGCAGCTGCCCGAGGGTCAGGGGCGGGGCGGCCTTGAGATACTGGGCCACGCGCTTGCGGTCCTGGATCGCCTCGTAGCGGCGGATCGAGATCGACACCTCGAAGGTCGTCGGATGGACGCCGAGGACGATCCCGGAGACCTCCTCGCCGACCTTCGGCCACAGCGGAGGGAGGACCGGACGGAACTCGTCGCGCGAGCGGCGCTCGAAGCGGTCGCGCGGCGGCTCGACGCCGTCGACCGGGAGCTCCTCGACCGTGCAGAACGCGTTCTCGTGCTCGCTGAGCTTCACGCGCACGCCGTCGGCGAGGATCTCGGAGACCTTGCCCTTGACGATGGATTTCACGGGATGCCGCTTGCGCACGGAGTCGGCCGGATGCGGGGTGAGCTGCTTGACCCCCAGTGCGACCTTGCCGGTCTCCTTCTCGATGCGCAGCACCCGGGCGCGGATCTTCTGGCCGCGCTCGACCTTCGCCTTGGCGCCCTCGGCGTCCTTCCAGGCGATCTCGGCGGTGGGGACGAGCGCCTCGAGCCCGCCGATGTCGACGAAAAGCCCGTTCTCGTTGACGCGCAGGACGCGCCCGATCCGGATCTCGCCGACCTTGAGCTCGTCGAGGAGCTTGGCCTTGCGCTTCGTGGTCTCCTCCTCCAGCACGGCGCGCCGGGAGAGGACGATCTGCCCCTTGTCCTTGTTGAGCTCGATGATGACGCAGCGCACGCCCGTCCCGATCATGGTCTTGGGGTCGCGCACGGGCCGCAGGTCGGCCAGCGAGGACGGGAGGAAGCCCGTGACGCCCCCGACGTCGACGAGGAAGCCGCCCTTGATGGCCGAGGTCACGCGCCCGCGGACGCGGGCCTTCTCCTCGTAGGCCTTCACGGCCTGCTCCCAGCCGAGCTTCCAGCGCGCCTTGGCCGTCGAGAGGGTCGTCGGCTTGTCGCCGCGCCCGCGGCTGACGAGCACCGCCGGCACGCGCCGGCCGGCCGCCGGGCGCTCGTCCGCCGGGAACTCGCTCCCGGGGATGACCGCCTCGCGCTTCTCGCCGATGTCCACGAGCACGTGCTCGGGCAGGGCCTGGATGACCTTCACCCAGACGACCTCGCGCTTCTCGAGCTTCGACTCGAAATCGGACTGCTCCTGGAGCAGCTCCTTCATCGACTGTCCCTCGGCCTCCCCCTCGGCGGGCTCCAAGGCCTCCGCTCCGGACTGCTCCTGCAGGTTCTCGACGTCTCCGTTGTTCCTTTCCATGTTCATCGCTCCTTCCTTTCTCTGCGTCTCTAAATCCTTCTAAAGCTTCCAGACCTCGTCCATCACGCGCTCCGCGAAGCGCTGGGCGCCGCCGCGGTCCTCCCCTTCCTCGTAGCGCAGCGGCGTGCCGAAGCGCACCGACCACGGCCCGCGCATCCAGAAGCGCTCCGTGTTCCGAAGCCGGACCGGCACCACGACCGCTCCCGTGCGCTTGGCGAGCAGCCCGACGCCCGCCTTCGGCCGGCCGGGACGCCCGTCGCGCGAGCGCGTCCCCTCCGGGTACACCACCAGACAACCTCCGCCGGAGAGCACTCCCAGCGAGACCCGCAGCGCCGCCATGTCCCCCCGCCCGCGGTCCAGGGGGATGACGCCGCAGTTCTTCAGCAGCGCCCCCAGCGGCGGGATGCGGAAGAGCTCCTCCTTGCCCAGGTAGCGCGCGTAGCGCACCCGGGAGACGGCCACGTGCGTCACGGGCGGGTCGAAGAGCGACACGTGGTTGGCGGCCACGATCACCGGCCCGTCCCTCGGCACGCGCTCGAGCCCCTGCACGTCCATCCCGCGCAGCCCCGCGAGGAGCCCGAACGCGCGGGTCAGGAGCCGGTGGAGCGCGCTCCGCGTATCCTTCTGAGGATGCACGCGGCGACCTCCTTGAGCGAAAGCTTCGTCGAATCGATGACGATCGCGTCCTCGGCCTGGCGCAGGGGGTTGATCTTCCGCTCGCTGTCCTGCCGGTCGCGCGAGGCGATGGCGTCGCGGATCGCCCGGAGATCCGCCTTCTTGCCCTGCGCGCGCAGCTGCTTCGTGCGGCGGCGCGCGCGCTCGTCGATGGACGCGTCGAGATAGATCTTGAAATCGGCGTTGGGGAACACGACCGTCGTGATGTCGCGCCCCTCCATGACGACCCCGCCGCGGCGTCCCAGACGGCGCTGGAGCATGCGCAGGTGGCGCCGCACGCCGGGGGCCGAGGAGACCTTGCTGGAGTTCTTCCCCACCCGTTCGTCGCGGATGTGGGCGGTGACGTTGCGTTCGTCGACGAAGGTGCGCAGCGTGACGCCGTCGTCGGTGGTCCGGAAATCCCAGCGCGTCGAGCGCGCCAGGCGCGCGAGGGCGGCGGCGTCGTCGAGGTCGAGGCCCTCCTCGAGGGCGCGCCAGGTCAGCGCCCGGTACATCTCGCCGGTGTTGATGAAGCGGTAGCCCAGGCGCTCGGCGACGAGTCGCCCCACCGTGGACTTGCCGACCCCGGCCGGGCCGTCGAGGGCGATGATGTAGCGCCGGGGCTCAGCCATGGGCCTCCTCCTTCCCGGAAAGCGCGCCGGCGAGGGCCTCGCGCAGGCGCCGCCGGTCCTCGGCGCTCCCGACGCTGATCCGCACGTGGTCGGGAAGGCCGTACTCGTCGAGAGGACGGACCGAGACGCCGCGGCGCAGGAGCCGGCGGGAGAGCTCGCGGCCCGGGACGGGGACGCCCGTGAAGAGGAAGTTCGCGGCCGAGTCGATGGTCGTGCACCCCAGGCGGCGCAGGTCGGCGCCGAGCGCCTCGCGCTCGCGCAGCGCGGCGGACACGCTGCGGCGGACGAAGGCGCGGTCCGCGAGGGCGGCGAGCGCCGCCCGCTGGGCCGGGAGCGTGACGTTGAAGGGGAGCCGCACGCGGTCGAGCCAGCCGACGAGGGCGGGGTCGCCGACCCCGACGCCCACGCGCAGCCCGGCGAGGCCGTACGCCTTGGAGAAGGACCGCACGACGAAGAGGTTCGGGTGCCGGCGCACGAGGCCGGGGAGGCTGCGCGGGTAGTCCGGGCAGGCCTCCGCGTACTCGGCGTAGGCTTCGTCGAGGACGAGGACGCACGAGGGCGGGAGCGCCCGGAGCAGCGCCGACACGTCCTCCTGCGTGTTGTAGGTCCCCGTGGGATTGTTGGGGTTCGCGACGAAGACGAGCTTCGTGCGCGAACTCGCCGCGCGCGCCAGGGTGTCGAGGTCGTGGGTCCAGTCGGACATCGGGACCTCGATGACCTTCGCGCCCATGAGCGCGGCGTGCTGCTTGAAGCGGATGAAGGCGTGCTGGGAGACGACGACCTCGTCCTCGGGGGAGAGGAGGGCCGCGCAGAGCATGCGCAGGACGTCGTCGGAGCCGCTGCCGACGACCACCTCGGACGCCTCGAGGCCGTGCGCCCGCGAGAAGCCCTCGCGCAGCAGCATGCTGCCGCAGTCGGGATAACGATGGACCTCGCGGGCGGCGCGGCGGAACTCCGCGAGGGCTTTGGGAGAGGCTCCGAGGAAGTTCTGGTTCGACCCGAGCTCGACGAGCCGCCCCTTGCGTTCCCCCGAGCCGGGGGCGCCGTGGACGCAGGGCGGCAGGCCGTGCACGGGAGGCCGCACGAGAGCGGCGAAATCCGGGGTGCGTCGCGCCGCGCTCATGAGCAGGACGGACCTCCCGCCGACGGCGCCGCCGGGATGGCGATGAAGGCCATCATGCGCAGGTCCTGCTTGTCGCGCCGGAAGGAATGATAACCCCGGCCGCAGATCGTGCACTCCTCCGAGACCGAGACGCGGGAAGCGTCGACGCCGGCCTCGGAGAACTGCTCCCGCGCCTCCGCCCCCAAGTCGAGCCGCAGGTCGTTCTCCTTTCGGCTCGTCCCCGCTGCGCTCGGGCCCGCCGCAGGGGCGGGAAGGAGGTTCTTGCCCCCCGCGCGGAAACTCGATGGCCGAAAGTGCTCGCGGAGCTCGGGTCCGACCTTATAGCAGCACGCGCCGGCGTGCGGGCCGACCGCGGCGCTGAGCCGCTCGGGCCCGACGCCGAGTCGCTCGAAGGCGCCGACGGCCGCGCGCGGCATGCCGGCGGCGAGGCCCCGCCAGCCGGCGTGGAAGACCCCGACGACGGAGAGGTCCCGGTCGTCCCAGACGAAGAGCGGCAGGCAGTCGGCGACGTAGATCGCGGTGAAGAGCCCGGGGGCCGCGCAGACCCAGCCGTCGCCCTCGAGGCGGGCGGCGCCCGAGGCGAGGGCGTAGTCGCCGCCGACGCGCGCCTCATGGACGCGGATGCCGTGGCGCTGGAGGAGGGTGCAGGGGAGGAGTCCCGGCCGGCCCGCGGCGGCGAGGGCCTCGGCGCGGCGCGCGGGCCGCTTCATGTCCCCGAGGGCGGCCAGCGTCAGGCCGTGCGGGACGCCGCGCGCGCGCAGGCGCGGCTCGAGCCAGAGGCCTTCGGGAGCGATGCCCGTGGACGACTCCTCGATGGAGGGTTCAGACCCCGGCATGCGCCTTCTTCGCGGATTCCTCCGGGGCTCCCGCCCCGACGGTCGGTTGGGGCTTCATCGCAGGGGTGCGGCGCAGCGGCCGGACCCACTTCGTGAAGCTCGACGGCTTGAGGCTGTACTCATGAACCATGCGGACGATCTCGGGGATGGGCATGAAGCTCTCCCACTTCACCCGGAGGATGCGCACGCCCGCGTACTCCATCTCGGAGATGAACTCCTCGTAGTTCTGCTTGAGCATGCGCAGGTACCCGAGGTCGATGCCCTGCTCCATGACCCGCCCGCGCATCTTGATGCGCTCCATGGCGGTCTCGGGCTTGCAGTCGAGGTAGATGAGGAGCTGCGGGAAGACGAGCTCGCGCAGGACCATGTTGTCGAAGAGGTCGAGGTAGGTGTTGTAGTCGATGTCCGTGATGATCTTGTCCGGGTGGCGGTTGAGCATCCGCGCGAAGATCGTGTCTTCCCAGATCGTCCGGTCCTGCACGACGCCGCGGATCTTGCCGAGGCTGATGCGGGTCACGAACTCGCGGTGCTGGCGGAAGCGGTGGTTGAGCAGCCAGACCTGCATCATGGTCCCGTAGCCCTTCATGTCGTGGTAGAAGTGCTCGAGGTAGGGGTTCCCGTCGACCTCCTCCAGGATGGGTTCGAAGTTCAGCGCACGCGCGAGGTCGGTCGTCAGCGTCGACTTCCCGACTCCGATGGTGCCTGCGATTCCGATGTAGCCTTCCGCGAACATGATGTCCTCCGACCGATGGGGTCGATGCCGGGCCGCTCAGCCCGCCTTGATCTCCTGCTCGATGCCGCGCATGGCGAGCTTCAGGTCGTCGGGGTTGGTCGCCGCTTCCAGGGCGTCCTTCTCGCTGACCAGGCCCTCCTTGTACAGCTTGACGAGAGATTGATTGAACGTCTGCATCCCGTAGAACGCGCCTTTCGCGAGCGCCTGGGAGATGCCCGGGGAGTTGTTGTCCTCGATGAGCTTGCGCACGTGGGCCGTGCAGACCATGATCTCCATCGCCGGGACGCGGCCGCCCTTGAGGCAGGGCAGCAGGCGCTGGCTGATGACGGCCTTCAGCGTGTCGGCGAGCTGGATGCGCACGAGGGCCTGCTGGTGCGGGGGATAGAGGTCGATGATGCGGTTGACGGTCTGGATGGAGTCGAGGGTGTGCAGGGTGCCGAAGACCAGGTGGCCGGTCTGGGCGGCGGTCATCGCGGCGGAGACGCTCTCGGCGTCGCGCATCTCGCCCATGAGGATGACGTCCGGGTCCTGGCGCATCGCCATCTTGAGGGCCTCGACGTAGTTCTCGGTATCCTCGCCGATCTCGCGCTGGCTGATGATGGACTTCTTGTCCTTGTGCACGAACTCGATGGGGTCCTCGATGGTGACGATGTGCTCGGGCCGCGTCGTGTTGATGTAGTCGATCATCGCGGCGAGCGAGGAGGACTTGCCCGAGCCCGTGACGCCGGTGACGAGGACCATCCCGCGGCTGTTCTCGGCGATCTTCTTGACCGTGGCGACGGGGAGGTGGAGCTCCTCGGCCGTCGGGATGCGCATGCTGATGAAGCGGATGGCCATGCAGAGCATGCCGCGCTGCTTGAAGGCGTTGACGCGGAAGCGCGCGACCTCGCCGACCTGGAAGGAGAAGTCGCATTCCTGACGCGCCTCGAAGATCCTCTTCGCGCGGGGCGTGGCGATGCGCTGGAGCATCGCCTCGACCTCCGCGACGGGGACGATGTCCGGGGAGACCGGCGCGAGCTCGCCGTGGATGCGCAGATAGGTGGGCCCCCCCGCGCGGATGTGGAGGTCGCTCGCGTTCTGGTTGATCATCGTCTGGAGCATCGCCTGCAGGTCCATGTCGTTGCCTCTCAGCGGAGCTTCTTCGGCTGCATTCGGAGATAGGCCGGCTTCGACCATTCGTCGAGCCCGGCCGGGGCGGGGCCGGCGGCCTCGCGGGGAAGCGGCCTCCCCCCCGCGCGCTGGGGCAGGCGTCCCCCGAGGCGGCGGTGCGTCGGGAAGCCGGTCGCGATGACCGTGATGCGCAGACGGTCGTCGAGCCCTTCGTCGTAGACCTGCCCGAACTTGATGCGGGCGTCGGGCTGTGCCGTGCGCGTGATGAAATCCATGGCCTGGCGGACCTCGTCCATGGTGACGCTGCGGTTGCCGACGATGTTCACCATGAGCCCGCTCGCGCCCTCGATGGAGGCGTTCTCGAGGAGGCGCGACTCGATGGCGTTGCGGGCCGCCTCGACCGCGCGGTTGGCGCCGAGAGACTCGCCCACGCCCATGACGGCGTCGCCGGCGTTGACCATGACGGCCTTGAGGTCGTTGAGGTCCATGTTGATGTGGCCGGGGCGGGTGATCACGTCCGAGATGGCCTGCACCGCCTGACGGAGCACGTCGTCGACCATGCGGTAGGCCTCGTGAGAGGGCGTCGCCTGGTCGCTGACCTCGAAGACGCGGTCGTTGGGGATGACGAGAAGGGTGTCCACGCAGGTGCGCAGCTCCTTGATGCCGGCCTCGGCGTAGCTCGCGCGCTGCTGCCCCTCGAAGCGGAAGGGGCGCGTGACGACGCCGACGGTGAGGGCGTTGAGCTCGCGCGCGACCTGGGCGGCGATGGGGGCCACGCCGGTGCCTGTGCCGCCGCCCATGCCCGCGGTCACGAAGACGAGGTGGGAGCCGGTCAGGACCTCGATGAGGTGGTCGCGCGACTCGAGCGCGGCGAGGCGGCCCTTGGAGGGGTCTCCGCCGACCCCGAGCCCCTCGGTGAGGTTCTCGCCGATCTGGAGGCGGACCGCGGCCTTGCTGTCGCGCAGGTGCTGCGCGTCGGTGTTGGCGGCGATGAGCTCGACGTCCTGCAGGCCGGCGGCGGCCATGCGGTTGACGGCGTTCCCGCCCGCTCCGCCCAGGCCGATCACCTTGATCACGGCCCGCAGCGGCTTGAGCTCCTCGGCGTACTTGATGCGCGTCAGAATATCTCCTGGAACATCCCCCTCGCCTTGCGCAGCCAGCGGGGGTCCGTCTTGCGCGCGCCCTGCTCCCGGCGGACCGTCTCGCGCATCGTCGTCACCGGGTAGCGCACGAGCCCCATCGCCGTCGTGAACGTCGCGTCGTCGAAGAACTTCTGCGGCGCAGAGACGACGCCGGGCGGCACGAGGCCGAGCCGGACGGACATCTCGAGGATCTGCTCGCCGGCCTCGGGCATGCCGCGCAGCATCGCCCCGCCGCCGGAGAGGATCGCGCCGCTGCCCATCGCGACGTCGGCGAAGGGCGAGTTGCGGACCTCCTGGGCGATGAGGCTGAAGGTCTCCTCGATGCGCGGGACGACGATGCTCAGCATCGTCTTCCCGCTGGTCTTGCGCGGGGTGCGCCCGTCGACGCCGAGGTAGTCGACCTCGGCGTCCCCCTCCGCGGCGAGGCGGGGGTGGGCGACGCCGTGCTCGAGCTTCATGCGCTCGGCGACCTGGAAATTGGTGCGCAGGGCGTGGGCGAGGTCGCCGGTGATGGCCTCGGTGCCGATGGGGAGCTCCTTGGAGAAGCGGATGGCCCCCTCGCCGTAGATCGCGAGCGTGACCGAGTGCCCGCCGAGGTCGACGAGCAGGGCGCCGAGCTCGCGCTCCTCGGGCGTCACCACGAGCTCGCCGAGAGCGAGCGCGCTGTAGATGGGCTCGAGCACGTCGAAGCCGGCCTCGGCGACCGCCTTCGTGAGGTTGTTGAGGTGGCTGCTGAGCGCGGTGACGATGTGCACCTCGACCTCGAGCAGCGAGCCCTCCATCCCGACGGGGTCCGGCACGCCGCGCTGGCGGTCGAGGGCGAAGCCCTGCGGGATGACGTGGAGGATCTCGCGGTCGTTGGAGATGGGGATGGCCTTGGCGTTCTCGATGACCGCGCGGACGTCCTCGGCGGTGATCTCCTTGTCGGTGCGGGCGATGTTGTAGGCCCCGCGGTTGTTGTAGGACTCCAGATGCTTGCCGCGCACGCCGAGATAGACGCCCTGGACGACGCTGCCGGCGGACTCGGCCTCGGCCTTCTCGACGGCCTGGCGGATGGCGTGGGCGGTCTCCTTGATGTTGATGACGACGCCGCCCTTCACCCCGCGGCAGGGGATGCTGGCTCCGCTGAGGATGCGCAAGCCGCTGCCGTCGGGCTCGAGCGTGCCGAGCACGCAGGTCACCTTGCCGCTTCCGATGTCGAGTCCCGCGATCAGGTCGGTCTTAGCCATGTCATCATGTCCTTGCGTCAGCGCGGCGTCACCATGATCTTCCCGTCTCCGAAATGCCTCAGGTCCGCCGACTGCAGCGCCCCGAAACGCGGGAGCGCATCGTCGTAGACCTCCTTCAGGCGCGAAATCTTCTCGTCCGTCCACTCCAGCGGGCCCCAGAGGAGCTCCGCCCCGTCCGCCGACGAGATCGTCCACCCGTCTTCGCCGCGACGCAGGCCCTTGAGCCCCGCCGGCAGCGCGCCGGGAAGGGCCGCCGCCGCGAGCAGCCGCGCGAGCTCGCCCAGCTCCGCCGCCGCGGGGCGCTCTCCCCAGCCCACCACGGGGAGGGGCTCGGCGTAGACCCCTTCGGGCGCCGCGAAGACCGTTCCGTCGCGTCCGAGGTAGGCCTCCCGCTTGCCGCCGCGGACGATCGCCGCCGCGGGCTCCCGGAGCGCGGCCTCGAAGCGCGCCGCGCGGCCGCTCCAGGAGCGCCGGACGCGCACGCCGCTCAGGCACGGGAACGCCTCCCGTACGCGCCGCGCCGCGCGGTAGGGCTCGAGCGGGCCCCAGCGCATCCCCGGCTTCCACCCCAGCGCCTCGCGCAGGGCCGGCTCGAGCGCCGGCGGCGCTCCGACGAGCTCGACGTTCTCCACCCCGAGCCAGCGCGGGGCCGAGGGCGCGGAGGGGACCGGCACCTTCATGCGGGTCCACGGCCGCGCGTTGACGAGAAAGACCAGACCGACGACGATTCCCAGAACGGCGGCGGCTCCGCCCAGGGCGGAGCGTCGCTGCTCGCGAGCCCTAGGCCTGAGCCGGACCCGGTGCCGCTTCACCGACCACCTTCATCTCGAGTTCCAGCTCCACCCCGAAGCGCTCGCGCACGGCCCCGCGGACGACCTCGACTAAAGCGAGGACGTCGGCGGCGGTGGCGCCGCGTTCGTTCTCGATGAAATTCGCGTGCAGCGGGGAGACGCGCGCGCCGCCCACGCTCCGGCCCTTGAGCCCTGACTCTTCGATCAGCTGCGCTGCGAAACGCCCGGGGGGGTTCTTGAAGGTCGATCCCACGTTGAAAGTGTGTATGGGCTGAGTCCGCTTCCGTCGGGACTGATTCTCCCGTACGCGCCCGATTATAACATCTTTGTCCCCGGGCGGCAATTCGAGGCGCCCGCCGAGGACGAGGCGCCCGGCAAGACTGCTCGAACGGTAGGAGAAGCGCAGCTGCGCGGCCGGCAGGCGGACCGGCTCCAGGCGCTCCAGGTCCAGGACCTCGACCTCGCGCACGAACGAGCCGATCTCGGCCTCGCGCGTGCCCGCGTTCATGACGAGTGCGCCTCCGAACGTCCCGGGCACCCCGACGAGCGGCTCCAGCCCCGAGAGCGCGCGCTCGGCGCAGCGCATCACGAGCGTCGGCAGACGCGCGGCGGCGCCCGCCTCCACCGCACCCGCTCCCGGGAAGTCGATGCGCTCGAACTCGCCGCTCAGGCGCAGCACGATCCCCCGGATGCCGCCGTCGCGTACGAGCAGGTTCGAGCCCCAGCCGAGGGCGAAGACGCCGAGGCCCCGCTCGCGCGCGAAGCGATGGAGCCCGACGAGTTCCCCGCGGTCGCGGGGCTCGACGAGCGCGTCGGCGGGGCCGCCGATGCGGAAGGTGGTGTGGGAACTGAGGGGTTCGTCGAAGCGGACACCGGGCAGGAGGCGCGAGAGTTCGTCCTTCCAGTCGGCGGGCACGGCTCCATTATAGACCCCCCGCCCCGGGCTGTCAAACGTCCGGCAGACGCTTCCCTTTCGCCGGCGAAAGGAGCTAGAATCGGGCCATGAAGACCGCTCTCGCCGTCGGGCTCCTCGCCCTCTCCCTGCCGGTCTCCGCCCTCGAAGCAGGCCGCGGCAGTTCTCCTCTCGGCCAGTGCCGCGGGGTGCTGTCGGGCCCCTGCGGCGCAGGAAGAGGCCCCCTCCTGAAAGCCATGCTGCGCCACGCGCGGCCGACGCCGGGGATGAAAGCCGCGCCCGCCCTCCCGCCCGACGCCGTCGTCGTGGAAGCCCCCTCCGGCGCGGCGGTCGGCGCCGAAGCGCTCGGCGCGGCCCTCGCGGACGCGCGGCTCGTCATCGTCGGGGAGAAGCACGACGAGCCCCTCCACCATCTCGTGCAGGCCGAGGTCCTGAAGCTCATGCACGCCCGACGCCCGGGCGTCCAGCTCGGCCTCGAGATGCTCGACTACACGAAGCAGCCCGACCTCGACGCGTACCTCTCCGGCGCGATGAGCGAGGCCGACTTCGCCGCGTTCTGGAAGAAGAACTGGGGCTTCGACTTCGCGCTGTACCGTCCCGTGCTCGACTACGCCCGCCGCGGCGGCATCCGCGTGCGCGCGCTCAACGCGCCGCCGGAGATCGTCAAGCAGGTCGCCAAGGGCGGCCTCTCCTCGCTGACGCCCGAGCAGCGCGCCGCGATCCCCGCCGACATCTTCCCCATCGTCGACCCCCGCTACCTCGCCTACGTAAAGGAATCGCTCGGCGGGCACGGCTCCAAGTCGCTCCTGCTCAAGCGCTTTCGCGCGCTGGGGATGCCCACCGGACGCATGGAGCGCATGCTCGAGGCGATGCAGGTCTGGAACAACACGATGGGCGAGCGGGCGCTCGCCTCCCTTTCCGACGGGCCCATGCTCGTCATCGTCGGCGCCGGCCATGCGGTCTATCGCGCGGGCATCCTCGAGAGCGTCCGGGCCCGCACGGGCGCCGGCCCCGAAGCCGACGGCATGCGCGTCGCACCCGCGACGGGCCTGAGCGCCGCCAGTGCGACGCGAGCGGAGGACGGCATGCGCGTCGCACCCGCGACGGGCCTGAGCGCCGCCAGTGCGACGCGAGCGGAGGACGGCATGCGCGTCGTCCTTCCTTACCCCCAGGACGGAGAATCCTTGAGCGTCGAAGAGGCGCTCGCGCGCCTGCGCTCGCCCGACTCGAAGGAGCTCGAGCTCGCCGACCGCTTCTGGCTCCTCAGTAAGTAATCAAAGAAAATCCCCCCCGGGAGGGAATGCCCTCCCGGGGGGGATTTTCTTTGATCCTAGCCGAGCTTCTGGAGTTCCGCGGAGAGCGCGGCCGCCGAGCGCAGCCGCGCCTCCGGCTCGGGTGCGAGCGCCCGGACGAGCAGTTCATCGACGCCCGAGGGCAGCTCCGGAGCTCGCTCGCTCGCTCGCTGGAAGCGGCCTTCGCGCTTGGCCATGAGCATCCCGGCCGGTGAGCCGGCGAAGGGCTGCTCGCCGGTGAGTGTCTCGTAGAGCAGGACCCCGAGCGCGAACACGTCCGACTCGCGGCCGACCTGCCCGAGCTCCTGCTCCGGCGCCATGTAGGGCGGCGTGCCCGCCACCGTCCCCGTGTGCGCCATGCGCGTCAACGCCTCCTGCGCGTGGCGCGCGATGCCGAAGTCCATGACCTTCGCGCGGCCCTCCGCGTTGAGCATGATGTTGGCGGGCTTCAAGTCGCGGTGGACGACGCCGTGCGCGTGCGCGTGCTCGACGGCGGCGCAGACCTCGCAGAGCAGCGCCTTCGCCTCCCTGAAAGGAAGGCGGCGGCGCTCCGCGAGGACCTGCCCGAGGGTGCGGCCCTCGACGTACTCGAAGACCAGGTACACGTCGGAGGCGTCCTCGAGGATGTGGTAGACCTCCACGATGCCGGGATGGCGCAGCTTCGCCACCAGCCGCGCCTCCTCGAGGAAGCGCGCGCGCTCGCGCGGGTCGCGGCGGAGCTCCTCGCGCATGCGCTTGACCGCGACGCGGCGGTCGAGCGCGAGGTCCTTCGCCTCGTAGACCTCTCCCATGCCGCCGGCGCCGAGCGAGCGGAGCACGGCGTAGCCCGTGGGGATGCTTCCGGAGGACGCCGGCGCGGCGGGGGCGCTCTCCGCGATGCGGCGCACCGTCGTCGCGCCGGCGATCCGGCGGCGCAGGAAGCCCCAGGCCGCCGCGGCGAGGCCCAGCCCGGCCGCGAAGGGCCACCAGGGCAGGCGCCGGCGCGCGGCGGAGTCCGTCGCCGAGAGCCCGGGAAGGGTCTCCCCCTCGAAGAGGAACATCGCGTCGCTCCCCTCCGGGACCTGCAGCGCGCGCTCGAAGATGGGGCGGAACGCGGGATTGAAGGCGGCGGCGCTCTCGAGGGAGGCTCGCATCTCCGTCTCTCTCCCGAGCCCGGCCTGCGCGTACGCGCGCATGAGGTAGCCGAAGGAGTTGCGCGGCTCGCGGGCGAGCGCGGCGTTCGAATCCTCGAGCGCCGGGGGATAGTCCTTGAGCCGGTTCTCGGCGAAGGCGCGGGCGAGCAGCGAGGGCGCCGCCATCGGCGCGACGCGCAGCGCCTCGGTGGCGTCCGCGCGCGCGGCGGAGTAGTCGCCGAGCCGGTTGTTCGCCATCGAGCGGTAGACGAGCGCCTGCGCGTTGGCCGGCTCGGCCGCGAGCGCCTTCGTCGCGGCCTCCTTCGCCCCCGCGAAATCCTTGACCTGCATCTTCGTCGCCGCTTCGCGCGCGAGTTCGACGGAGCGCTGATGCGAATCGGGAAGGAGCCGCTCGTTCTCGACGCGCGAGATCTCCTCGGCGCTGCGCCCGGGCAGGACCCGCTCACCCTGCGCGGCGGGGAGCGCGCCTCCGCCCGGGGAGTCCCCCCTCGCGGCGGCTCCGTCCTGCGCGCCTTCCAGCTCGCGCTCCGCCCCGAAGATCCCCTCTTTGCCCGGCAGCGGCTTGGCCTGAGGCGCGCGGGTCTCCGCGAGCTTGAGCACGGCGGTCGCCTCCTGGCTCTGCGGGTCGATGCGCAGCGCCTCGGCCGCCGCGCGGCGGGCCTCCCCGTAGTCGCCGAGGTGGAAGCTCGAACCGGCGTAGGCGGTCAGGAGGTCCGCCTTCGCCGGGCCGTCCTTCATGGCGATGGCGGCGGCGTCGCGCGCCGTCTTATACTCGCCGTCCTTGTACGCGGAGACCGCGAGATAACGCTGGCCCGCGACGTCCGTCGGCCGGATCGACGCATAGTCTCCCGCGGCGATGAACTCCGCGCTCGGGAAGACGGGGGTCGCCGCGGCTTTCGTCGGCGTCGCGACGACCTGCGCCTTCGCGTTGTTGTAGGCCTGGGAGATCGACTGCCCCACGACGCCGGACGCCGTCTGCTGCCCGGAGGAGCGGCCTCGGAGGAGCGACTCGAGATAGGCGGTGTCGCCGCCGTTCTTCTGCCAATCGAGGATGATCTGCATGCGTTCATTTCGCGGCAAACGAAGAAGCTCATGCTTCATCTCCGTCGGGATCGTCCCGAACGCTTGAGTGTAGAGCGTCCCGAGAACGCTGCTGTCGTGGTGGCCGTCGCCGCGGGTGTCGAGGTCCCTCCGGTGCTTATAGAACCCGAGGAGGCCCTGCAGGATGTTCTCTGAGCCGCCCGCCTGCGACGCCCCCCCCGCCGTGACGGCCCCGGCGACCGTTCCCTCCTCTTTGACGACGACGCCGTTCTCGTCGAGCAACTCCTTCCCGTCGGAAGTCGGAGTCACCTTGTTGTCGGGGACCCCTCCCTGCTTGACGTTCAAACCGCCGCCGACCTTGACGCTGCTCTTCGCCTCCTGGAGGGGGGTGCCTCCGGGCTCCGTGGAACTGGCGTCGCCGGGGAGTTCCGCGGCCGACAACGGCGATGAGAGCAGACACGGCAACGTGAGGAAAACGGCGAGCAGGGGGGTCTTCATGTCGGAACCTCGCGGATTGAGTGTAGACCCGGTCCGCGAAGCTGTCAAGGGACGCCGGAGCGGCCGTCCGCGGCTTCCCGCGGGGGCCGAGGGCCCAGCATGCGGGGGCCACACGGCCCAGGCCTCCCGCGGTCCATAAAACTCCGCTTCGTTGCCCGAAGTGCCCATATCTCCCGGGCCGCGCCTGAGTAGAATGAACGAGTTGCCATGCTTGGTAATCCCTTGGAGGTCAGGTTCCACATGAAGAAGCTCCTTTCCGTTCTCGTCCTCGGGCTCCTCTTCGCGCAGACCGCCGGCGCGCAGCTCGTCTACGTCCCGTTCCGCTCCATCCAGAAAGAGACCCGCGGAATGGCCGCGCCGCAGGGCGCCTTCGTGAAGACCTCGATCACCGGCCCCGGCAACGACATCGTCGTCAAAGGGAGCAACCTGCGCCGGGCGCATGTCGAGATGATCCTGGACCCCTTCACGATCCTGGCCATCCAGGTGCCCGCCGCCCAAATCACCAATGCTCAGCTCGACCGTCTCATCGGCGGCCTCGCAAAGCTCGACAAGGATGCGAAGGGCCCTCTCGCCGCCGAGCACTGGGACGTGATAGTCGATGTCCTCATGTGCGAGTCGGAGAAGGAGACCAAGGCCCTCGTGGACAGGGACCCGACGACCGCCTCGCTGGACCCGATTATCGACCGGATGCTCGTGCGGGCCGCAGAGCTGGCGAAAACCGCGCGGCTGTTGATCGAGATGCGGGGATCCTGAACCGCACGCGCACAATAAAGAGAGCCTCCCCGCTCGGCGGGGAGGCTCTTTCTTTTTCGCGACGGAACGCCTACTTCGCGTACTTCTCGGGGTTCTGCTTGAACTTCTTGGGGCAGCCCGCGCAGCAGAAGTAGTAGGTCTTGCCTTTGTACCTGAGCGCGAGGGTCTTCGGGTTCACCGTCGACTCCTCTCCCATCACGGGGCAGAAGAACTTCCGGCCGTACTCCTCGGGAAGAGGGGTATAGTCGGTCACGGCGCCGTCGTCCTTCACGGCCTTCGCGGTCGACGCCTTGTCCTTCTTCTCCGCCTTGGGCGTCTTGGCGGCCTTCTTCTCCGCCTTCTTCGCGGCCTTCGGAGCGTCCTTGGCCTGCGGGGCCGGCGCGGCCTGCGGCGCCTGCGCGAGCGCGGCGAACGGCAGCAGCCCGAAGACGAGCGCGGCGAGCATCGATTTTCTCATGACTTCCTCCTTGTCGGGACCTCCCCATCCTAGCATATTGGAATCTCGTTTCAATAGGACGGGAACGGACGACGGGAACCCGGCCGCCGGAGGGAGTCCGAAATCTCCCCCCCGGTTATTATATAATCGAACGCCGTTGGGCCCGTAGCTCAGGGGTAGAGCACGCGCCTTTTAAGCGTGTGGCCGTGGGTTCGAATCCCACCGGGCCCAACGGACAGCGGACTTTCGCCCTCATCGTCTAACGGTTAGGACGTGGCCCTTTCAAGGCCAAAACCGGGGTTCGATTCCCCGTGAGGGCACCACTTCAAAAGGCGTTATTACCGACGGAGGCCGGCAGGATGCGGCCTCCGTCTTGTTTTTGTCCCGTTGACTCTGTGCCATATTTGTGCCATAATTTCTTGCCAACTCGCTCTCATGGCATACTTCCTTTTCGTTGATGAGTCCGGGCAAGACCAGCAGGAATCCCCCTGCGAGGTCCTGGCCGGCGTCGCGATCCGAGACAACACCCTCTGGCCCTTCATCCGCAAAATACACCATGCCGAGCTCGATTGCTTCGGAATGCGCTACTCCGCGGGCGCGCGGGAACTCAAGGCCTCCAAGCTCCTGAAGAGAAAAGTCTTCCGCCATGCGGCGCTCGCAACATTCGCCTCCGAGGCCGAACGACGCGATCTCGCCAAAGAAGTGCTCGAGAGAGGCTCCGGCGCCGTGCCCCGGGAATACGCCGCCCTCGCCCAATGCAAGCTTGAATTCACGCGTCGGCTGCTGCGCCTTTGCACAGAGCATCGTTGCACTCTCTTCGCCAGCATCATCCCGAAGCAAGCCCCGCGCTCCGCAATCGCCGACTTCTTGCGCAAAGACTACTCTTATCTCTTCGAGAGATTCTTCTACTTCCTGGACGACAAACGCGCCGTCCATCCCGCCGGCATCATCGTATTCGATGAGCTTGAAAAATCCCGCAGCCACATCCTGATCGGGCAGATGGACTTCTACTTCAAGAACACGCGCAGGGGGATCGAGCGCTCCGAACTCGTGATTCCCGAACCGTTCTTCGTCCACAGCGATTTGAGTTCGGGCATCCAAATCGCGGACATCATGGCGTATCTTCTGAGTTGGGGATATTACAAGACTCCTGGCGCGACGACCCCGGCGCGTCCAGAACTGGAAGAATTCGCCAAGGTCGCCGCGGCTCTGGCCTATACGAAGGCAAAGCCTCAGAAGGTTTCAGGGCTTACGGTTATTCGGGATTTGCGGCCGGCGTCGGAGAAGGGATAAAAAAAGAAAGGCAATGTGGCTTTCGCCACAAAGCCTCCAACTAAATTTTAGCATCTCGACCCCGCGGAATCAAGGGAGAAAAAGGCGACCCAACTTCAGTCTAGCCACCCCTTGTAGGTTGGCGGCCGAGGCAGACGCCTCGGAATTCGACTCCGTCGGGCCGTCTATATCTTAGTCGCGGAGAAGCCGCAGCGTCAAGAGAAAGAACGCATGGCCCGGATCTACGAGCGTGACGGAAAGAAAGGACGGTATTGGTACCTCGACTACGCGGTCGACGGCCGGCGCGTTCGCAAGCGCGTGGGCAAATCAAAACGCCTTGCCGAACTCGCGTTGGCCGACGTCCAGGTCAAGCTCGAGCGCAAGGAACTCGGCTTCACCGCCAAGGACCGCGCCTTAGACGACTTCCTCCGCGAGTATCTCGCCTACTCTAAAGGCAACAAGGCCCCGCAGTCCTACGCCCGCGATATCCGCATCCTGAAGCTCTTCACCGAGTTCCTGCAGGTGGACCGGCTCAGCGCCGTCACCGCGGCCCGCCTGGAGGCCTACAAGGCCCATCGCCGCGAGCAAGGCAACAAGGTCTCGACCATCAACCGGGAGCTCAACACCATCAAGGCCATGCTTAACAAGGCCGTGGCCTGGGGAGCCCTCCCTCAGGACCCCGCCAAGTCCGTCCAGAAGTTCCGCGAGCCCCGACGGCAAGTCCGCTACCTGAGCACGGAAGAGGCGCGCACCGCCATCAAGGCCGCAGATGAGCGCCTGCGCCCCATCCTGGAGACCTTCCTGCACACCGGGCTCCGGCGCGACGAACTCATCCACCTGACCTGGGCCGACATCGACTTCAAGAACAAGGTCGTCGCCATCCAGTCCAAGGACGGTTGGAACCCCAAGGACTACGAGACCCGGCACATCCCCATGACGTCCCGTCTGCGCGAGGTACTCGACGCCCTGCCGCGACGGGAGGACTCCCCCCTCTTCACCAACGTCGGCGGTCGGCAATTGGACGGCAACGTACTCTCAAGGGACTTTCGCCTGCTCTTCCGTCGCTGCGGGATCGAGAACGCCTCCGTCCACACGTTGCGTCACACCTTCGCCAGCCACCTCGTCATGAACGGCACCGACATCTACACCGTCCAGAAGCTGCTCGGCCACTCCACCATCAAGACCACCGAGATATACGCCCACCTCGCGCCCGACTTCCTGCGGTCCGCGATGGACAAGCTACGCTATTAACCTGGAATCCCCAGTTGGGAATTCCAGGTTGGAACGGAAAATCCAAGCCCCTTGTCGCAGGAGGACTGGTGCCGAATTTTTCAGGTCAGAAGCGGGCGCCGACGGACAAACGCTGCACGTTGCCGAGCTCTCCGAAGGGCGTGAAGGTGTAGTCGGCGCGGTAGTTGCGGATCTTAAGGCCGAAGCCGCCGCCGATCCCGCCGAGCGGAGAGCCCCCTCCCGTGGCGGCATGCGCCGCCTGGCTCGCGTAGCCGGCCCGCAGGGCGAAGCCCTGCACGAGCGAGTACTCCGTCCCCACCCCGACGTCCACGCCCCCGTCGTTGGGCTCCTGGCGCACATCCAGCGCGATGTTGAGCGCCCCCGCGAGCCGGTACGCCCCGCCCACCGCGATGGACAGCGGCAGCGGATCGCGCTGCTCGAGGAACTTCATCCCCTGTCCCACGTTCAAGACCGAGACGCCCAGCGAGAGCGGCATGGCGTCGAAACGATGCACCGCCCCGAAGTCGGCCGCGAAGGTCGAGGCCTTGTCCGAGCCGATGGCGCTCTCGAGGTACTTCACGTTCATGCCGAAGCCCGTGTCGCCGTGGCTGGTGAAGCCCTTGAACATCCGGCCGAAGCCGAGGGTGAGTGCGGTGTCCGAAGCCGTGAATCCGTTCGTCACCTGACGGTTCTCGTCGCGGCCCTCGAAGTTCCCGCTGCCCAGGCGCGCCGCGCTCACGCCCAGCGTCCCGTTCTTGAGCGGCTGGGCGAAGCCGAAGAAATCGAAGGTGGTGTCCATGAGCCACTGCGTATGGGTGAACCCGACCTCGCGCTTGCCCAGTCCCGAGAGCCCGCCCGGGTTGTAGTAGAGCGCGTTGACGTCGTCGGCCAGGGCCGTATAGGCGCCGCCCATGGCCTCAGGGCGGGCCCCGGTGCCGATCTTGAGGAACGCGGCCCCTGAATTGAGCGCGCAGAAGGCGCTCAATCCCGGGAGAGTCAAGATAAGAGCTGCGAGCGGGAAGAGTTTGAAGTGTCTCATGGCTCAGCGTACCACCGCGAGTTTCCCCGTGCGCCTTATACTACCGTGCCCGCCGCTCTTGGCCTCCACGGCGTAGAAGTAGACCCCGCTCGGGATGTGGCCGTCCCAGACGTATTCGTAGACGTACTTGGGCCCGCTCCCGTCGTCCATGACCACGGGCGGCCGGTCGATGTTCGCCTCATGCACCTTCCGACCCGACACGTCGTAGAACCGGATGCTGACCGAGTCCGCCACCCCCACCGCCAGGTGGACGGTAGGCTTCGCCCCCGCCCGAGCCGGGTTGGGGAAGACGTAGAGGTCGCGGAGGTAGAACTCGGCCTCGCTGTCGGCGAGCGCGGTCCGCAGTCCCTCTCCCTCGGGCGCGAGCGCCTGATAGAGCGAGAAGTGCATCGTCTTCGCACTCACCGTGAGCGCATCCTTGTCCACGGTGGTGACCAGTTCCTCCCAGTCCTTGCGGTCGGGGTTCCAGTAGTGGACCTTGACGGAGTCCTCGCTCACCCCGCGCGCCAGCAACAGGTCCCGGTCGTAGGGCAGGGTGATGGTGACGGGGGCGGCGAAAAGGGTCCCCTCGGGGCCGTATTCCACAGGCACGGAAGCGGGGGAGAGGTTCTTCTGCTCGCGTGCGTCCTTGCGCTCGGACTGCTCGACCTGCTCGGCTGGAGCGGCCACCGTGATCTCAAGGTCGTCGCTGATGGCGGCGGCGGGCACTTCGACGGCGGCCTTGTCCGGGCGCAGGACCTTGCCGCCCTTGTCCTTCTCGACGGTCGAGCGCGCGCTCTGCGCCAACTGGGCGTCGAGCGCGGCCAAAGCGACTGGGAGCTCCGCTTCGGGAGTCGAAGGTGCGGCGGACTCGGTTGACGCCGCTCGGAACCCGCCGACGGCGGAGGCCACGAGCGGCGCCATGGAGGCCGGTCCGAAGACCTGCACGCGCTCGTTGTTGCGGTCGGCCACATAGAGACGTCCTTCCGCGTCCATGTCCAGGCCGACGGGCTTGTTGAAGACGATCTCGGAAGGCAGCGGGCGGCGGTCCTGGATGACGCCGTGGCGGCCGAAGATATAGCTCAGGCGCCCCTGTGCGTCGAACTTGCTGATGCGGTCGAGGACCCGGTCTGAGACGAAGAACCCTCCATCCGGCGTCGAGGAGATGCCCTCCGGACGTCGGAATGAGCCCGCCGCATTCCCTTTCTGCCCCACGCTCAGCCGCAACGTCCCGTTCGCGTCGAACACCAGGGCGCGGTGGCCCTTGGCGTCGGCGACGTAGATGCTCCCAACGGCGTCCACGTCAACGCCGAAGGGCGCGCTCTCGTCTTGATCGTCATCCCTGTCGCCGTCTTCATCGTCGCACTCGAAGCGTTCGCCCGTCGCAGGCAAGGCGATGACGCGCGAGAAGCTCCCGTCCGCGTTGAAGACTTGGATGCGCCGGTTGCCCGTGTCGGAGACCACGATCTTACCGCCCGGCGCCAAGGCGATGCCGGAAGGATGCCGGAACTGCGCCCGTCCCGAGCCGGGATGGAAGCTCTTCTGCCCCTTCTTCATCCGTGCCTCGCCGATATCGAAGAGGAAGCTCCCGTCAGGCCCGAGCTTCACCACACGGTGATGCTGGGTGTCGGCCACGAAGATGTTGCCCACGCCGTCAACCGCGACCGCCCGGGGCTTCTCGAAATAGGGTTCCTCGCGTCGCACGTTGCCGTAGGCGGCCAGGAAGCCGCCCCCCTGGCCCAGCACGAGTATCCGGTCCGCGTTCGTGTCGGCGATATAGACCCTGCTGCCGCGGCCGTCCGCGTCCCAAGGGTGATGCAGCATTCTGCTGTTGCCCAGCACCTGTAGGCGGACAGGCGGAACGTCCGTAGGCGGCGTGGCCGGATTGACGGTCAGTGCGACGGTCTGCGTCGCCTCGGCGCTGCCCGCCTTGTCCACGCTATGGAACGCTAGGGTATGCGCCCCGGACGGAACGCTGAAGGACGTCGTGAACTCGACCGGGGCCTCGCCGTCCAGCGCGTAGAGGGTCCGTGCGATGCCGACGCCCTCGTCGATCGCCGTGAAGCTGAGTGCATCGGTCGAAGCGATGATGAGTGCTCCAACCGGGACCGACTGCCCGTTCACCCGCAAAGTCGTCAGCGGCGGCAGGGAGTCGATGAAGAAGGAGGCGGAAGCCGAAGCCTGGTTGCCTGCGAGGTCGGAGGCTTGGGCCGAGAGAGTATGCATCCCCTGCGCCAGCGCCGAGGCCGGGGTGAAGCTCGCCGAGGAAGCAGTTATCACCGCCTGCGCGGTCATGTCCACCCCATCGAGAGCGACCCGCACGGAGGTGAGTTTCATGCCCCTGCCGACATCCGAATAGAAGACGACGAGGGAAGGGACGACGGTCGTGACCGTGCTCCCATCAGCCGGCTGCATGGCTAAGACCGGCGTCATCGTATCCACGGCGAGGACATCCAACGAGACGAGCCTCGTCTCCTCGGCGTTGCCCTCGAAGTCTACGCTGTGGAACGCCAGCGTGTGCGTCCCGAGCGCCACGCTGAAGGCGGAAGAGAAAACGACAGGAGCCGCGCCATCGAGCGCGTAGAGCGTCCGGGCGACTCCAACTCCCGCGTCCGTCGCGGCGAACCCGACCGAGTCGGAGGAGGTCAGGACGACGCTGCCTCCCGGGAACGGAGCGCCGCCCACGAGAAGAGTCGTCTCCGGGGGCAGGGAATCGATGAAGAAGGCCGCCGTCGCCGAAGAGCGGTTCCCCGCCAAATCGGCGACCTCCGCCGCCGCGACATGCCGCCCCTGAGCCAGCATCACCGCGGCGGTGAAGGTCGCGGAGGAAGCTCCGACGACGGCGGAGGAACTCACATCCACTCCGTCAAGGGAGAGCCGCGCCGTCCCGGCGTCGATGCCCCTCCCCTCGTCCGAGTAAGATGCGGCGACAAGCGGAAAGGCCGTCGTGACGGTGCTCCGGTCGGCGGGAACGAGCGCGAGCGTCGGCGGGGTCGTGTCGGCAAGAAGGACCCTCACCGAGACGATCTTCATCGTCTCTGCATTCCCCCTTCCGTCAACGCTGCGGAACGCGAGAGTATGGGTGCCGACAGATACCCAGAAGGGCCCGTTATATGGCGTCTCCGCGCCTTCGTCAATCTGGAAATAGGTCGCTGCCACACCGGAAGGAGTCCCTCCCAGGCTCGCTCGATCTTGCGCCTGAAGGACAGCCTTTGAATCGGACACGAACTCGACGACGCCGGCCGCGACCGAACTAGCCCCATCGACAGAGAACGACGTCTCCGGCGAGGCCAAATCGGACACCATCGAGGCATAGAGAGAGGTGTGATATATCTCGCCTGTGAGCAGGCCCCGGCCATCGGCAAGGAAGGTCACCTGCTGGTTGACGATGGAAGAAGAGGACCATCCCATCCCGTCGAAGGTATAGATGGAGAGCGCGGAAGGATCGGCCAGCATGGGATCAAAGTAGAAGCTCAGGCGTGCCGGGACATCGTGGAAGACGAGCCCTGAAGTCAGCTCATAGAACACGTTCCCGATAGGATTGAGCGCCTGCGTAGCTAACGCGACGCTATAAGCCCCCGGCTCGGCCTGCACTGGCACGATCGCAACCGTCGCATCAGGTTCCGGAGAAACGAACTGCACGACGCCGTCCGTGCTCGACGCGACCGCCATCGGCAGTGCCGTCGCGACATTGGAGACCGAGGACCAATTGCCCGCCGTGTCTCGCGTGAAGACCGCCGCGTAATAGGTGGTGCCAAGGAGCGGATTCTCAAGCGTCCAACTCAGAGTCGTTCCCGGTGCCAAAGCCGCCCGATCCAGAACGACCTGCGCTGTCGCAGTCGAGAAGGCTGGGACGATGGTGCTGTAGCCCAAACGGAACTCGGCCCCGTCGATCGCCCCCGTCCACCCGTCGTCGCCCGGGGCAGTCCAAGAAAGCGTCAACGCGGAGCTCGAGATTGCACTCATGGTAAAATCCGTCACTGCCGACGGCGCGATGACGTCGACGATAAATGTCCGCTCGTCGAAGGCGGGGTTGCCTGCGATGTCGGCACCCTCAAGACGCAACACGTGCGGCCCTTGTCCGAGATTCTCTGAAAGTTGCGCGCTCAAGATGGCATCCATTACCTCAGCCCTCGGCAGGAGAGCGTGGTAGGACTCCGCATTCGGGACTCCCTGGGCCGTCCCCGCCGTCAGGTAGAGCCGCCCCTCAGACACTCCTCCCACCGGCCCACCCCACTTTTTGGGGAGCGCTCGCACGGACTGCCATGTCCCGGGCGAATGGTCCGCACCGATCTTTGCCGCAATGACGCTGTCGAAATACGTCGCGCCATTGTTCCCGCCCATGAAATAGAGCGCACCCTGAGATTCCACCGCGAATGCCGTCCCTGCCGCGTACGGCAAAGCCCCACCCGTCTGCCACGCCCCCACCGTGCCGTCGCCGTTCACGAAGGCATACCAGGCCGTCGACATCGAGGCATAATTGTTGTCAAGGCCGCCGAGGACATAGATATACGACCCCTGACTCGCGAACGCGAATGACGTCCTCGCTGCCGGCAAGGATGTCGTTTGCGCCCAGGGAGAGCTGCTGCTTCCACTGACGGGATGGCAGAGGCCCTGCGCACAAGGCCGCGCATAATAGACGCTGTTATAGGCGCTGCTGCTCCCATATCCGCCGATGACGTAAATGTAGCCATTGACGTAGAGGGCCCCGGAGTAGCTCAGCCCGTTGAGAAGCGGGAGCGGAGGCAGCGAGGTCCACGTCCCCAGACTGCCGTCTGCCTGAACCGGCGCAGCATATACCGCAGAGCGCACCGCGCTGGAACCAGGATTGAGAGCGCCCCCTATTGAAAAGATGCGCCCATCCACGTAGACAGCCCTTGCGCCGCCACGACCTTCAGGCAATGGAGTCGTGGTCTGCCACGGCCCTAGCCCCCCTCCGGGCATGATGAGGGCATGCTGCACCACATTCGTCAGAGCCCCTCCAGGGTTGCCGCCGAGGACATAAAGGTGTCCGCCGGCGATCACATGTCCGGACGCCCCAACGGCCTGCTGCATCGAGGTCGCCTGCAGCCACGAGCCGAAGTCCCCGCTCCCGGAGGATGTGTTCCATTGCGTCTGCGCCACTATCGTGGTCCCGTCGAGCAGCAGATGCAGCGTCGTCGTCGACAATCCCGACCCAGAGTCCGCCATCATGCCGGAAAGCAGCGGGGACGCCAAGCGGACATATCCCGTCGTCGGATTCGTCAACGCCGCGGAAGGAGGCGTCACATCGCGGCGGAAGCGGACGGACGTCGTCGCCTGGTTCCCGGCAAGATCGCGCACCCAAACACTCAAAAGATGCCAGCCATCAGCGAATCCTTGAACAGGCACATCCATGCCATCGGGCCGCGCCTGAATCTGGATCGTCGCACCATCAAGGAGAGCGAACGCTGTCGCCACATCGACCCCACTCTGTGCATCGCCGTAGCCTACCGCTGCGTGAGTGATCGTTGCGCCTAAGAGAGCGCCATCGCTCAAGTTCAAGAATCCAATACTGGGGGCACTCGTATCCAGCGCCAACAGGACATCGTTGGCGATATTCGACTGTCCAGCCCAATTCCCGGCGGTGTCACGAGTGAATACAGACGCATAACAGCGCACGCCCGACTGAAGTCCGCCGATGAGGACAGTGAAGGTCGTTCTCGGAGCGAGGCCCTCACGATGGATGGCAATCTGAGCCGAGGCGGTCGAGAATGCCGTGCTCGTCACACTGCTATACTGGATTCGGAACTCCGCGTCTGCGATCTCTCCCTCGACCCCGTCATCCCCCGGAGAACTCCAGCTCAATTCAACGGCTCCCGTGGACAATACCCGCATCGCGAGGTCTGTGATCGCTGCAGGAGCGACGGCATCGACGATGAATGTCCGCTCTGCGGAAGCGGCATTGCCCGCGATATCGCTCCCCTCGATGCGCACGACATGAGAACCCTGAGCTAAGGGGAGCGTCGGGGCAAACGTGAGCACTGCGCTTGTAGTTTCCCCTTCGGGCATCGGCGCACTGTAGGACTCCGCATTCGGGACTCCCTGGGCCGTCCCCGCCGTCAGGTAGAGCCGCCCCTCAGACACTCCTCCCACCGGCCCACCCCATTTTTTGGGGAGCGCTCGCACGGACTGCCATGTCCCGGGCGAATGGTCCGCACCAATCTTTGCCGCAATGACGCTGTCGAAATACGTCGCGCCATTGTTCCCGCCCATGAAATAGAGCGCACCCTGAGATTCCACCGCGAATGCCGTCCCCGCCGCGTACGGCAAAGCCCCACCCGTCTGCCACGCCCCCACCGTGCCGTCGCCGTTCACGAAGGCATACCAGACCGTCGACATCGAGGCATAATTGTTGTCAAGGCCGCCGAGGACATAGATATACGACCCCTGACTCGCGAACGCGAATGACGTCCTCGCTGCCGGCAAGGATGTCGTTTGCGCCCAGGGAGAGCTGCTGCTGCCGCTGACTGGATGGCAAAGCCCCTGCGCACAAGGCCGCGCATAATAGACGCTGTTATAGGCGCTACTGCTCCCATATCCGCCGATGACGTAAATGTAGCCATTGACGTAGTAGGCTCCGAAATAACTCAGCCCGTTGATCAGCGGGAGCGGGGGAAGTGATATCCACGTCCCCAAACTACCGTCCGCCTGCACTTGCGCAGCATATACCGCAGAGCGCACCGCGCTGGAACCAGGATTGAGAGCGCCCCCTATTGAAAAGATGCGCCCATCTACGTAGACAGCCCTTGCGCCGCCACGACCTTCAGGCAATGGAGTCGTAGTCTGCCACGGCCCTAGCCCCCCTCCGGGCATGATGAGGGCATGCTGCACCACATTCGTTAGGGCCCCTCCAGGGTTGCCGCCGAGGACATAAAGGTGTCCGCCGGCGATTACATGTCCGGACGCCCCGACGGCTTGCTGCAGCGAGGTCGCCTGCGTCCATGTGCCCAAATCCACCCCCGCCGCCCCGTTGAACTGCGCCACCGCCGAGAGGATCGAACCGTCAAGTATCAAACGTAGGGTTGCTGTCGAAAGCCCTGAGCCTGTATCCCCCATCGTCCCGGCGATCAGAGGAGTCGCCGAGCGGACATATCCCGTCGTCGGATTCGTCAACGCCGCGGAAGGAGGCGTCCCGTCATACTGGACTTCAAATACCCCTCCCCATGCAGTCGTCGAATTTCCCATCGCATCCCGCGCCTCGACGTGAAGAGCCCAGAATCCATCATCGAGTAATCCGAGATCGACGGGCTGCATGGAACTGACCACGACCGAATCCGGCCGAGAACCCCGTGGGTTCCCGGTGTCAGCAAGCTGCACGATCCTCGATTGAATCGTCGGTGCGGAGTCGATCGCGTCATCGACTACGAAAGAGACCGTCAGAGAATCCCTTCCCGCCGCAAACCGCTCGCCTCCCGCCGGGAACATCCCCGTGACGACCGGCGAGGAGCGGTCCACGACAGCCGACATCGTATTGGAAAGCGGGCTCGCGTTCCCCTGTAAGTCGACGCCCGCCACGGCGTAATAATAAAGGCCGTCGTCCACAGGAGCATCGACGAATGTCGGAGTGCTCACGCCGGTCTGGATTGGCGTCCGGCCCTCGGCTGAGATGATCGACTCCGTCGCGCGATAGACGAGATAGGAGACGTTCGGCTCGCCGGATGCCTCTCCCCAATACAGTTCGACGCGCCCTCCCGGCCTTCCCTGCGCAGACAGAAGGACCGGCGGGATAGGCGGTGTCGAGTCCTCTCCGATTGGCACCGCGTAGGTCTCGGTAGAAATGTTGCCGGCGAGGTCCCAGACGGAAAGGGCGATCAGATTGCTGCTGAAGGAGACGCCGAAGGGCACGCTTGAGACTGTGAGAATCTGCGCTTGCCGGCTCCCGTCCGCAGCGCCCCCGAAGTCGAGCAGCGCCTGCGCGATCCGAGTCCAAGCCGCGCCGGAATTCACGCTGTAAGTCGCGCCGTAGCCGCGGCGATATTCCTGCGCGATCTGGGGGGCGCTCATCGCGCTACCGGCGATGACGCGCATCTCGTCCATCGCTCCCTTGAAATAGCCGTTCCAGGCCCAGTTGTTGCGGCCGACGGTCACGCCTCCGCCGTAGTTAAATCCGAGCGGCCCCGCTTTTCGCCCCTTTACGGCTCCGTCGACGTACAGGGTGACATAGGAGCCGTCGTACGTGGCGGCGATGTGGTGCCACACGTTCGTGCTCAGGCCCTCAGGACTGCTGATGTACGCGTCCCCGCCGGGGCCGGCGATGTAGATGTCCGGTTTGCCGTTGCTCATGGCGAGCTGCCACCCGGCGCCGCCCCAGTTCGAGATGATTGCGCCGCCCGCGGCGGGGTCGTCGATCTTGACCCAAAGGCTCGCAGTGATCGAGTTCGGCTGGCCGGAGGGAGGATTGATGACGTTGTTGTTGGCGATGGTGATGTAATCGTTCACCCCATCCAGATACACGGCCTTGCCGAAGCGGCCATCGATCCAGACGGGACCGTTGAGGGTGGCGTTAGTACCGCTGCCGCTCTCGTCGGTGGAAACCGTCCCGACGCCTTCGTCGAAGCGCAGCAGCATCTTCGTCAGCGGTCGCAGCGCGGCACGAACAGGCTCCGTACTCGTGCTGAGCCCCGATGTGCGCGCGATGCCGGCGGCCGGGTCCTGCACCGTCGCGCGGAAATAGGCGGTCGTCCCGGGCAGGACGGTGCCGTAGCGGTACCAGTTCGTCCCGTCGTTGGAGACCTGCGGATTCGTCAGGACCGGAGCCGTCACGTCGGAGGGAGCGGTCATGACCTGGAGGGTCGTGCTGGAGAGATGCGCCGCCGCATCCAGAGCATAGAACATCACCCGGTTGCTGGTGGTGGATTCGGCCAACCGCAGTCCGTTCACCGTCAACGAATAGGGACCCGTCCCTCCCTCTTGAGCGGTCCCATAATCCAGCGCCGCCGTCGAGACGGCGACCCAGCTCTTCCCTCCGTCCGTGCTGTACTGCGCGCCGTAACCGCGCTGATACTCGAGAAGGACGTCCTCCGGCGCCTGTGCGTGATCGAGCAGGCGGAACTCGTCGACGTCGACGATGAAGCCGGTGGTGCCGGTTTGGCCCATCACAGGATTCGGGACGCCGAGAATGTTGATCCTTACGGGCGTGCTCCCCTGAGAGGCGCCGTCCGCATAGAGCGAGAGGCGGCTCCCGTCGCAGGTCATCACGAGGTAGTGCCATTGGTTCGGCGCAAGCGAGAGCTGCGACTGGACGTAGAAGGACTCCGACGGACTGCCCGCCTTGGTGTACGCGTAGGCCTTGCCGCCCGACAGGCCGAATCCGTAGCCGGCGGACCCGCCGTTGTCGTTCGAGAAGAGGTTGCCGCTGAGACCTGTCGCCGAGGGCTTGACCCAGATTCCCACGCTGAAAACCGTGCGGTCGAAGATCCCCGACTGTGTGAAGTAGGCGTATTGGTTCGCGCCGTTGAAATGGATGCCGTTGCCGAAGCGCCCCGCTACCCAACTCGGATTCTGCGCGAGCCCGGCGTTGACCCCGTAGCCGCTTGCGTCCGCCGAGGTCGTCCCGCTTCCTTCGTCGAAGTGGACGAGCACGCGCGTCCCCGAGACGGCGGCGAGCGGCAGGGCGGCCGTCGTCGTGCTCACGCCGGAGGTGCGGGCGGCCCCCACCACCGGGTCTTGGATCCGCAGACGCACGCTCACGGTCGAGCCGTCCAGGAGCGTATTCGCCGCCTGCCAGGCCGTCCCATCCGACGAAGCCTCGGCCGAGTCCATCTCCAGCGGCGTCACGTCGGCGGGAGGGACGATGACCTGCACGACGGCGGTCGAAAGATGGCCTGAAACATCCTGGGCGTAGAACATGATCCGGTTCGTCCAGGTCGACTCCGCCAGAGGGAGCGCGGAAGCCGTCAGCGTGTACGGCCCTGGGTTCCCTTCCAGCGCATTGCCGTAGTCGAGCTTCTCGGGCGGGACCGGAAGCCAGCTGTAGCCGCCGTCCGTGCTGTACTGCGCGCCGTAGCCGCGCTGATACTCGAGAAGGACGTCCTCCGGCGCCTGTGCGTGATCGAGCAGGCGGAACTCGTCGACGTCGACGATGAAGCCGGTGGTGCCGGTTTGGCCCATCACAGGATTCGGGACGCCGAGAATGTTGATCCTTACGGGCGTGCTCCCCTGAGAGGCGCCGTCCGCATAGAGCGAGAGGCGGCTCCCGTCGCAGGTCATCACGAGGTAGTGCCATTGGTTCGGCGCAAGCGAGACCTGCGACTGGACGTAGAAGGACTCCGACGGACTGCCCGCTTTCGTATACGCGTAGGGCTTCCCGCCCGACAAACCGATGCCGTAGCCGGCGGAGCCGCCGTTGTCGTTCGAGAAGAGGTTGCCGCTGAGCCCGCCGGCCGAGGGTTTGACCCAGATGCCGACGCTGAAGACCGTGCGGTCGAAGGTCGCCGTCTGAGCGAAGGACGCGTATTGGTTCGAGCCGTTGAAGTGAACGCCGCCGCCAAAGCGTCCGGCGACCCAGGTCGGGCCGTTGCTGAGTCCGGCGTCGACCCCGTAGCCGCTCGCGTCGGCCGAGGCCGTCCCGCTCCCTTCGTCGAAATGGACGAGAACGCGGGTGCCCGAAACTGCGGCGAGCGGCGCCGGCGCTGTCGTCGTGCTGAGGCCGCTGACGAGCTGGACGCCGAGTCCCAGATCCTGGGCCTGAATTCGGACCGACGCGGTCGAACGCAGAAGGGCGGTGTCCGGCGATTGCCAGGCCACTCCATCATCAGAGACAGCTGCTGCAGAGAGAGTCGGCGCTTTCGCATCCGGGAGAGTCGTCGGTTCATAAAAAAGTGCGGCATAGCGACCGCTGCGAGTGGTCTCCCCGTTGAGAACGAGCGTGCCATCGGCCTCCGCATGGAACTGCTGATTTGAAACCTCCGCACTTTGCCAATGTGTGCCATCCCAGACATACAGCTTGAGGGTTGCCGTATCCGTCCCCGACTCCGGAGAGGGCTTGTAGCGCATCTCCATCTGGGCGGGAGTCGTGAGCGCTAAAGCGGAACCGGTGTAGGTGCAGATTGGCCCTGATAACGCGATTCCCTGCTCATGTGCCGCCTGTTTTTCCTCTTCCGATGGTTCAAAGCATAGGAGCTTCGCTGCGTGATACGGCGTCCGCACGCACATGCGCCTATCGGCGGAACATTTGTGCCGCGGCAAACCTTCGGGGACGCTGATTTCGCCGCTGATGGCATCCCCTGGATTCCACAAAGGCGAGCCATACCCGAAAGAAAAGCTTTTGTCCAACTGCGCGCTCACGCCCGGCCCACTCACTCCGACGCTGATCCCGATGGCCCCGGCGTAAGGCGCGGAGCCGCTCTCTTGCGTATTCTTGATGCTGAAACTGACCGGGACCGGGCCGGAATGGGTCCACTCGGCATCGGCCCACACATTCCCCTGGTTGTTCCCCACATGCAGAGGAACGGCATCTCCTCCGATAGTGGCCACGACGGCCGAAGCGAAGTCGGGAGAACCTATCCGCTCCAGCTCGTAACTGAGATGGACCGTAATCGTCGCCGTCGCAAGAGCGGCACGGTCCAGCGGGGTCCCCTGCCCGACCGAGCGGCCGTCCGTATCCGACGCGGTCAGCGATAGAAGCGACTCATCCGAAATGACCATGAAAGTCGTCGTCGCCGAAAGCCCGTTGCAGCCGGTGATCGTCGCAGTATGTTCGCCGGCCTCCAGGCCGCAGAACGGCCCTCCCCAGGCAGGACGCTTTATTGGATCCCGGACCTGTACCGTCCGGGGGTCCGAACTCGCAACAGTAATCATGCAGACATCTGAACCATCTCCCCCCAGCATGGCGCACTGAGTCGTCTTGATCGTGCCAGAGCCGGGCAAACCGACGGAGGGTCTTGGAAGCAGCGAATTCGGAGCCTCGTTGCGATGAATATCGAAGTTCACCAATGTATCTCGGCCGCCTGCACCGTCGGCTCCAGTCTCGCTCTCGTAGCGCGTGAAGCCGGTCCCGCCCCAGAGGGCCACCGTTCGCGGGTCACCGTCGACCTGGCTACTGCTTTCGGCGAAGTTCTGCCCGCCAACCGACAAGGTTACCTGTCCGTCGTCGAGCGTCGCGAGTTGGGTCGGACTCATGGTGCCAATCCATCGCGTGTTTGTGATATCCGTGAAGGCTCCGGTCAGCGTGACCGTATGGCCAGCCCCGCCAACGACCTTGGCATCAACCGAGAGAACCGACTGGCTAAAATCGAGGGTGAACTCAATCTCCTCGCTGCCGTTCGCCGCGTTCTCGGTCAGAATGTTGAAGCTCCTGGCATCCGCCGTCACCTCGTCGAGCGCGGATTCGTGGATGACACGCGCCCCCTGCCGAATCCTCGTCCGCTTCTTGTGGCCTGGCGAACGATTCATCCGGAAGAAGTGCATGACCGGCTGATTTGCTAGGTCGGTGATGGGCCTGTGATAGCTGGGATTGGAATGGAAGTTCAACAACGCGTTTGCCCCAGTGCCTGCCGCTACGATGGACGAGTGGTTCTGCGTGAGGCCCGAGAACAGCACTATGTCGCCGGGACCAAGGTCTGGCGGAATAAGCGACAAATTGCCCCGAAGGTACTGTGCATGGAATACCTGGATGAGAAAGTCGCGCAACGGAATCTCCGGCTGGTCGCTGCCGGCGCTTGCCCAGGTGCCCAGGACTCCGCCGCACTTTAGGCCAGCATCCCGCATCGCCTGGTCGGCGCACTCGACTTCATTTCCGCCCGCGAACTTGTTCCCAGCAAGGTTCTGATTGATGCGGCCTGAGGTAATATGCGCCCTGAGACTGGATTCGAGGCCACCCCAAATCAACGTCTGCGAGACGAAGTTCGCGCAGTCGCCGCCTTGACCTGAAAATCCAAGGGAATAGTCGTTGAAGTAGGTCGATTCACGACTCTGGAGATTGCTCCAGATGTTGAACCGATCGTCCTCGCCGCACAGGCTGGAGATGCCACACCACTTGTCTGAGTAGGCAACGGCCGCCGACCGGCTATACACCTGCGCATGCGCAGAAATGCTTATCGAGCCGAGCATTACGGCAACGGCCGTTAAATGCCGACGGCTGGATCGTCGTTGAGCGCTACTTCCGCAGCTTTCCCTGAACATCTCCCACCTTGTTTCGGACCTTCTCGCTGGCAGCGGTACTTGCGATCTCAATCGCACGCGCCATTCGACCCCGTGTTGCGCTGTCGGGCTTCAAGTTGCGCTCCATCGCCTCGACCCAATCAAGGTGTTTGAGGGCCGTCTTCACGGACGCCTCATCATCCTTCATCACCACGGCCTCGAGACCAGCCTTCAAGAGGTCTGCCGCCAAGTCATCAAAACTGGCTATATCCGCGCCGGCTATGCCCATCGAAGCAGCGAGCCGAAGGCTCAGGCTCGCTGATTTGTTCCGCTTGATTTTTAGCAGTCGATCTCTGAATTGGGTGTAGAGGCTCGGTTCGGACTTGAACTCGTATAGGTGTCTGCTGGCCGCTGGAGCCAAGGTCGGTGAGTCTAAGAGATCGAGATAGATCGCCAATGCACTCTGGGGGTCCTTTCTTTTCATCAGTGAGTTGGCCGCAATCAAGCGCACATTGTCTGAGCGGTCTGTCTTTGCCTTGAGCAACGCGGGCAAGGCAACTGTCGATTCCCCACATGCCCCAAGAACCCTGGCTGCCGTGACTCGCATCTCCTCGTCAGGATCGACCTCCAGCAGCGAGGCAACGCGAGGTGCCAGCCGACCCGAACTACGAAGGCAGATTGACTGCAACTCCAACTGACGCAACAGAGGGCTCTGGGTCTTCCAGAGATCATAGAGCTCCTGGTCCTTGGAGGCAGGCAGTAGGTAGTCTTTATCCCTCGGGCCAGCGGGCTTGATATCGGACGCTACAGACATCATCGAAAGACCGAAAAGAAGAGTGCTCCCCAGGAGCCATGCATTCTCACTTGCGCCTCTCTTCATCTTGTCTCCCTTTCCCATCGCTGCCCATTCTCCCGCCCCGCGCGCGCCCCCATGCACTGAATATTCACACCAGAGTTCTCCCAGATAACGCCCGAAACTTTTAGACCCACATAGGAACCTAATCATGAATTGCCCTCATGTAGGAGGATTGAAGCCCCCTTGGGATATTATGGTGAAAGCCCTTGCCCCAGGGCGGGACAAGGCAATAGAGTCCGATGTTCTTCGTGTCCTCGGCGCTGACACTCGCGTCCTCCAATCCGGCCCAACCTGAAGAAGTATAAGCGCGCGCCGTCGGAATGCAAGGATTTTCAGTACGGATATTCTTACAAACTGTAAGGTCGCGAATTCCCCGACGAGGAACGACTCTGTGGAGGTTGCTCAGCTATCGCAAATCAACTCATACCCATGCGCCGTGGTGTCGATGCGCCCAGCACCGAGCCGTTCCAGGTCCTGGCGCAAGCGGTTGATCGTGACCTCCACCAGGTTCAGGTTCCCCCGCTCCGCCCACACCTCCCTAAGGAGGTCCGCCCGACAGGTGGGTCCCTCGTTGCGCAGCAAGACGCAGAGGAGCGCGAAACGCCGAGCGCCCAGAGAAGGAATCGGCTGGCCGTCGACCCAAACCTTCTGACCGACCAAATCTGCCGAAATCCTTCCTCGGCGCACGATATGCTGATCGGTGGCGACGGGCTGCGAGGGAGTCTCCGCGGCCAACGCATGCTGGACCCTCTCCATAAGGATGTTCAGATTGGGATTCCCTTTAGAGTAGACCTCGTCGGCATTCAAGCTGATCGAGATAGCCTTCAGAACGTTCTCGATGAACGCCTCGCCGGTCATCAAGATGATGGGGACGCCTCGCGTCCGCGAATCTTGCCTGAAGGTCTTGTAGAGCTCGATGCCGTCGGTGTCGGGAAGGTAGAGGTCGAGCAAGATGAGGTGCGGCCGGAACGTCTCGACTTGCGCCGATCCCTCCGTGCCGGTCGCGGCATGGAAAGCCGCGTACCCGCGCTTCTGGAGAGCGCGATAGACGGTTCTCCCATACGCAGGGTCATCATCGATGATGAGGACGCGGCGGGACGACGGGACGACGGGGTTCATGGCAGCGGGATTCAACAAGTTCTCCGGCAAGGGGTCAAATCCTCGACGGGGGAGTCCCGGTAGGATTACGGAAGGACGGAGAGGACAGGCAGGCAGGCAGTTTCAGCCGAGCAGAGGGCTCGCCCGTTAAGCTCGAGGCCGACGGCTTGCCCCGAAGCCGTATCGCGCGCCAACGCCAACTCCAGCGGGGAGCCTGCCGCAGTCTTGAGCACAAGACGATAGCGCTTGCCTGTCTGGAGCGGCAATCCCCGCGGGTGCGCGGCAGAAAGGTCCCGTCCCGCGGATATCTGTCCCCACGGCACGGAGAAGCGGAGCAGTATTTTGTCTTCAGGAACGGCCTTCAAGAGGACTTCGAGTCCTCCGACCGCCGACGCTGGAGGAGAGAACCGCGCCACCCGCAGTCGAATCCGGCGGAAATCCCCGGCCCCGGCGGTGAAGGATTGCACGAGCTCGTCTCCCGCGCTCAGGACGAGCTCCGCCTGGACCTGAGGAGGAACTCCTACGAGCGAAACGGGACGCGCCTCCCCTCGCACGGAGAAGAAGGAGATGACGACGGGCAAAACGAATACACCGACTCCACCCCACAGACGCAGGCGCACGAACGGGAGATAGGAATCGAAATCTTTATGCTCCACAAGCGGCGTCTTGCGGAAGAACGGCGCGAGATCGAGCATGAAGGCCGCGAGGAGCGCGGAAAACGCAGCGACCTTGAACCCCATCTGCAGCGGTGGAAGCATGCGGTAAACGAGCGTTGCGCCCCCAGGGTCGAACATCTCAGGACGCAACGCTCTCCATACTCCGCGCTGCAGCAGTGATTGGTCCACGTTCATCGCCCATACCTGGGTCGATATCGCGATAAAGAAATAGAAAAGCATGAGCTCGAGCAAGCAGTGTTCCCCCGGTTTCCGGCCGAGGAACACCGCCATGGACAGGAATGGCGTCATCATCAGCAGCCACTGCGGGTGCCAGCGCACGAAGAGGAAAAAGAGACACGAAGCGAGCAACGGAACATACAAAAGCCAAGCCCGCACGTCCTCCGCGCCGTCCGGCTCCCGGAGGTAGCAGTACGCGCATAGGGACGCCCACGAAAACAGGAAAAGAGGGAGTTTAGCGTACGCGAACTCCACCGTCGAGCTATTGAAAAGCTCCAAGGAACTGGAGGTCATCACGCCGGAGCGGAAAGCTGGGGAGTGGCGGTAGCAAAGAATCTCGAGCGCAAGCGGGAGGATGAAGAGGCCCATGGAGAGCGCGAGCCGCAGTGGCCGCCGCTCCTTAAGAAGCAGCAAGGGAAGAAAGATGAAGGCCGAGAAATACTTGAACGTGAGCGCGGCGCCGAAGGAGAGGGCGAAGAGCTCCATCCGCTCCTCCAACAGAAAGCAAAGCCCGGCGAGCATGAAGAACGTCGTGAAAACGTCATATTGTCCGAGCATGAACTGCGAATAGAGCATGATCGGGGAGGCAAGCCAGAAAGCGGCCATCAGCATGGCGCTACGCGGAGAAAGGCCGAGGACCCGACCAATCCGGTGGATAAGATAGGCGGAGCCGGCTACAAAAATCGTCGTCAGAAGCTTGAACCAGAGGAAGAAAGTTCCGACCTCCGCCGGCGCGGCCGGGAGAAGCCCCATGAGCTTCAGAGGTATCCCCCAGAGAGCGAAGAGGACGTACGTGGAGGGAAGGTACATGCAGGCAGGAGGATACGACGCGTTGAAGTCGTAGAAGTCGAAGACATGCCCCGACAGATAAGCGAGCGAAGCCCGGCAAGTATCCAAGAGGTCCTTCTGTTGGAAGGACACTGCGCAGAGGAGGATGAGCAGGGAATAGAGAACGATGTCGAGGTGCGTCAAGGGCGCGAGAGGAAACGCCGAGGCCCGGGAGAGACCGGGCTTCCCTTCATTTTCGGTCTTCATTCCAGTCGCGATTCTACTAAAATAACCCCGTAACCACCTGATGATGAACCCTCCCACTATCGGCCTCGTCGTCCCTTGTTATCGGGAACAGGAGAGCATCGCCGAGCTTCTCCAGCAGGTGCGCGTCGCCCTGCCCGAAGTCCGCATCGTCGTCGTGGACGACTCCCCGGACCTATTGACCGTCAAGGCCGTCGAGGAACTCGCCCTGGACGGCGTGCGGATGATCCACCGGGACGCGAAAGAAGGACGCGGCTCCGCCGTACTCCTGGGGATGAAGGAACTGCTCTCCCAGGGGTGCCTCCGCATCATCGAGATGGATGCGGACTTCTCCCACCCCCCCTCCCAAGTCGCAGAGTTGGAACAGGGGCTACGAGGACGCGGACTGGACCTGCTCATCGCCAGCCGCTATCTTCCCCAGAGCAGCATCGAAAACTGGCCTTGGACGCGCCTCCTCTTCTCCCGCTTCGCAAACCTTGTCGCGCGGGCCCTGCTCGGCGTACCGATCACCGACTACACGAACGGCTTCCGCGCCTATTCGCGCGAAGCCGCCGAGTGCGTCACGGCCACCTGCGGGCGGATGGGAAAGGGCTTCATCCCTCTCAGTGAGACCCTCCTCAATCTCCATAATCGCGGATACCGGATCGGAGAGACTCCCACGATCTTCGTCAATCGCCTGCGCGGAGAAAGCTCGGTCAACACCGAGGAGCTCTGGAACGCCGCGTCCGGTGTCCTGCGGATCTTCCTGCGCCTGCGCATGAAGGCCCTCTTCTTCCCGCCAAAGAATCATCGCTCCAACCGCCGTTAGCGGTTCTGTGCATGCGGATTCGGAGCAGGAATCTACTTCGACTGCGTGACTTGCACAGCAAAGTCCACGCCCTTCTGAGGCTGCGGCAGCGTCGCCGCTGGAGGCCTGCCCCCGGGAGGGGCGAGCGGTGCGCGGGGATGCCGGAGGAGGTAGATCGAGGGAGCTTCGACGACCTTCTTGTAGCCCTCCTGCCTGATGAAGGCCGCCATGCGCATCCGGAAGGTCGGATCGCCGAGGGTGATGAATCCCTTGGAAAGGAGGATATAGTCGGGAACGAAAAGGTTCATCGCGAAGCTGGGGTCTTCCCCACGGAGCGGCAAGACCTTGATGAAGCTCCGGGCACTCAAAGCCGGGCTCAGGAACTCGCTGATCCAAACAGCCGCCGCTGGAGGGACATGCGCGACGACGGAGGGTCCGTCCTTAAATGACTGTTCGGATCGCTCCGGGAGAAGGATCCGCGTCGAACCCCGCAGGGAGAACCCCGAGACCAGAAGCGCCGCCGCCAGCAGGAAGCCGGACCATCTGCGCTCCTGCATGAAGCCCGCCGCGCGCGCCGCCCCGTGCGCGCTCGCCCACCATAGCGGTCCCATGACGTAAGCCGGGTAATGCAGGATGACCAAGTTGTAGAAGCTCCCGGGCGCCGAGAGGAAGTTGGGGAGGTAGTTCACCGCCCAAGGCAACAGGCGCGTCGGGGCGAGTAGTCCGAGGAAGGCGGTCGTGTAGAACATGCGCCAGAGCGGTTCGAGCTTAGCGGGCGGCCAGAGCAACTTAAGGGCGAAATTCCACGGATGCGTCAGCGCGGAGCGCAGCGCACTCGCCGGATCCGGCCCCAGATGCGCGAACATCGACCAGTCCCGGAAGAGCGGCGCCTCCGGATGGGCAAGGATGAACTTCATCTCCGCGCCGAAGAGCAGGGCCGAACCGAGGCAAAGGGCCAGGGCCGGCAGGCGCCTCCCGGGCCGGAAGAGGAGATAGAGCCCGAGGCCGAATAGAGTGAAGGGCGCCTGCTCGATGCAGAGCGTCATCAGGACCAGCGCGGTGACGCCCGCCCATATCCGCCGGCTCTCCAGGAGGTGCATCCCCCACAGGAAGAAGGCGGGAAGGGCGACCTGGAGGGCGATGCTGGTAGAGGTGAGGTCTTGGAAGAACGAGTTCGTCCACCCGAGCCAGAACGCCGCGGCCGCCGCGAGCGCGCTCCCTCCGGCGCCGCGGACCATGAGGAAGAGGGCCGCGGGCATCGAGGCGACGAGCGCCTGCTGGGCGAAGAGGAGCGTGAGCGCGCTGTTGCAGAACAGGAGCAGCGGCGCGAACAGGGCGATGACCGGCATGAAGTGCACGGCGTAGTAGCTCGGCAGGCCGAATATCGAGCTCTCAAAGGTCCCATGATGGAGAAAGTTGTAGGCGATGTTCGCCGTCGCCGCCGTGTCCATTGGGAGCTGGAAGCCACGGTATTGACAGTACTTGATGAAGGAGGTCTGAGCGAAAAGGGCGAGTGTCGCCGATGCGAGCCAGAACACACGCAGGCGCGGCGAGAGCGCGTCGACCGCAGCGAAGCAGCGCTCGACCGCCACGCGCGCCGGAGGCACGAAGGCCAGGAGCGCCGCGGTCGCGAAGGCGCCCCAGGAGAGGACCTTCAAGGTCATATCGTGGACGTAGAAAGCCTGGTTCGTGAACCACTCCGCGCGCAAAGACAGAATAATCTCGGCGAGCGCGACCCCCCACATCAAGGCGGGAAACGCCCACGGAAGGAGGAGGAGACCGAGCCGGCCCGACTCGGGAGGAGGATTCCGTGTCGGCTGAAGGCTTTTCTTCACCATAGAGGCGGCACAGACGATACAAGAAAACGCGGCCGCTTCGCCATGACAGGTCTCACCCCGCTACCTCGCCAGCTGCGCATCTTCAATTTCAAAAGTGAGCGTCCTCCTGCGCCGTCCGGCTACCTCCCGGCTCCGCAACCAGGCCGTGATGCTCGTCTTATCGAAGCGGACCAAGCTGCCGATTTTGAGGATTGGGATGTAGCCCTCGTGGACCCACTGATAGATGGTTCCCGGCTTCACCTGGAGCAACTCCGCCACCTCGCTCACAGTCAGAAGCTTATCCATGCCAGGTCCCCTCACTCAGCAGAGCCCATCTCCCCAGACCATTAATCACCGAGTCTCCCTCCGCTGGAAACCTCCCAAAGCTCTCCTGGAACCATTCCCATTCCCCCACCCTCTGCTCTCTACCTTGCCCGATATTCTCGCCTCTTTCTCCCCGTCATTTCCGTTCAAAAACCAGACGCATCCACTCCCTCAACCCCGCTCCCATAGCCCGCCGACCTCCCGACCCCACCCGCACACAGCAGTTGGTTGTGGGGGTGGGGTCGGGAGGCATCTTCGGCGCCAGCCGAGGATGAGGCGGGCAAAAAGGACAGCGGGGACATTGATTTCTCCAACTCGGTCCTACTCGACGCAGGTCTCTGTATCGCCAGAGGCCCCCTCCCCATGTTTCTAGCTGCCCCCTGCCCCCGATTTTGACTTCCCAAGCTACCCCCATCAGCCGAACTGTATGCCCCAAACCAGCCGCCGGCGGCGTGTCTTCGCCCCCTGAAATCCTCAGAGTCCCCCCGACGTCTCCCCGCTAAACTAGGCCGCGCCTGATTGTGGTTCCGAGGTGCTAAACTGGCACAACGGAGGCCCGACAATGGCGCGAAAGCGATACACGGAAGAGCAGAT